>NZ_JAUOER010000001.1:0-426957 GCF_031932025.1 Shewanella sp. SP2S2-4 | reverse complement strand
TGCAGTAGTACTGGTAATAAAAAGTACCTCAACTTAATTTTATAGGGCTTCATGTTCGCTGTAGTAGACAAAATTATGAGTATCCTAATTGATTTCGTTTAGATAACCCTATAATGGTTATCACAATCATTACAATGTAATGTGTAGGTCTCTTTAGCTTTAGTTATTTTCGTTTGTGTACTTTGACACTGTGGGCATGCTTGTTTCATTGGCGTGTTTTTGGTGCATTGATTGCATTTTATGTAGTAACCAAACTTACCGTACATTGGAGTGTAGTTTGTTGATTCTCCGCAATGTTTGCAGCAAAGAATGCTGTTTGTTGTTGGTTGCGTTATTGCTTGGTTCTTTGCTTCTGCCACTTTGTTAACGTCAAAGGAGGCAACAGGCTCTTTGACTTGTCGTGTTTCAGTGGGAGGTATTTCAGTTGTTGCTTGATATGGGTCTATATGTCGATCGATTAAGAATTTAGCAATTGAATTAAGTTCTTCTTGATTAAAATCTGGGCGGGTATCACTCATATTTATCAGTCGGAAGAATTTGCTTTTAAGATTCATGATCTTTTCAAGCTTCTCGACTAAAAATTCGGTTTTAACTAATTGCTCTGAAACTGCCGTAGGCATAGTTTCTCTGTTGATTACCGCGTCGCTTGAGACCGCGCATAAATGATCCCAGCAGCGCATACCGAAACCTTGTTGTTTTATCCCGAGTAACTTACCGAGTATTTCACTTCGATGCTGTTTTAGCATTTCTTTAAGCAGCGATTGTTGCAGTTCAACTTGCTTGATTGGTGATGGCATACCAAACCAGTTATTGCCGTGACTGCGAGTCCATTCGCCATGTTGGTTTACATCCACTTGACCTTTTATGCTTTTAGACTCAATTAAAACAAAACCATAGGGATAAATAATTAGGTGATCAATTTGCGCGGTTTCGTTGTTAAAGGTGAATCGAAAATCATTGATGACCAACACTTCTGGATGATCTTTGAAGGCGCGACGCAAATAGAAGGCAACATCCTGTTCTTGTTTTTGACCCGCGATAGCCTGTGGTGTTTGGGTATTTTGAAGTGTTTTGGTTTTTAGAATCATTTATCAACAGCGTCCATTCATAACTTGATAATAATCAGCCTCATAATACCCACTTTGCCATTGAAAGATAAAGACAAAAATCGCTAAACGTTAACGTAGCTCAAAGATGGGAAAGTACAAATCTTTGGGGAGTTACATCCAACACAGAAGTTACAGAAGTTCACCTTCCCCTGCGAAGTTGCTGAAGGGCGTTGAAGACTCTTTATTGAAAGAATGGCGCGTGACGCAGACAGGATGTCTGCGTAGCTTTCGGGGGGAAGGGGCGAATGAAAATCGGTGATTTTCGCGCTTATGAGCGAGAGGCAGGGACTGCCGAACTGGGGGGCTTTACATGGATGTAAAGCGGAGCCATCGGAAGCGTTAGCTATTTTCGAATAAGCACGAAGCCAGTATTCAATGCATGTAACTTCGCTAGGGGCGTCTTGGAGAATCCAAGGAGGACAGGACGAGCAGTCCTCCTTGGTCGGGTGTGGGTTGAAGAACCACGACTTTGATTCACCTCGGCCGTAAGGCCGCAATTACTCCGGCGGTAAAGCCGTATAAAACTCAAATGTCGCATTACGCGACAGCAAAAAAGCCACTGTGGTCAGTGGCTTTTATCATAAAAATCAAAGCTTAAGCGATTGAGCTTACTCTATATTTGGCTCTTCGCTGTAATCTAATCCATGGTAGCTTAGGCAAGCGTCGACTTCGTTGCTGCTGCCTAAAATCACCGCAACACGTTGGTGAATTTGCGTTGGTTGAATATCCAGAATGGTTTCATAACCCGTTGAGGCTTTACCGCCGGCTTGTTCGACTAAAAAAGCCATTGGGTTGGCTTCGTACATCAAGCGCAGTTTGTAAGGCTTTTTCGGATCTTTATTGTCGGTCGGGTAAGTGAAAATACCGCCACGGGATAGCACGCGGTGTACATCGCCGACCATGGCAGCAATCCAGCGCATGTTAAAGGATTTTTCGCGTGGGCCTATTTTACCGAGCAGTAAATCGGCAATATAGGTCTGCATTGGCGCTTCCCAAAAACGTTGGTTCGACATGTTAATGGCAAACTCTTGGGTATCTGGGCTAATGCTCATGGCCGCGTTGGTCAGTAAAAATTCGTTGGTTTCTGGGTGTAGGGTAAAGAGTTGCACGCCTTGGCCTGTCGTGAGGGCGAGCATGGTTGATGGGCCGTAGAGCACATAACCTGCGGCTAACTGATTGCGGCCCGATTGCAAAAAGCTTGTTTCAGTTAACTCGCCAGCAGGGGCGGGCCCCTTTGTTGCTGGTAATATGGAGAAAATGGTGCCGACTAACGAGTTGATATCAATGTTAGATGAGCCATCGAGCGGGTCGAAACACACTAGATATTGGCCATTTGGGCTGACTTCAACCACATGATCTTCTTCTTCCGATGCCAAACCGCGCACTGTACCGTCAGCTTTTAATGCATCTTTGAGCATGTCGTTGGTGATGATATCCAGTTTTTTCTGGGTTTCACCTTGGACGTTTTCTTGCTCAGTCGCGCCTAACACGCCTGCAAGCGCACCGTGGCGAACGGCATGGCTAATGGCTTTTGAGGTGTCGGCTAAGGTTAAAATCAGGTGGGAAAGGGAGTCGTTCACTGCCTGTGAGGTCAGGTGCTGGGCCAGAGTCTGCATGTTATGTCCTTTAGAGGTTCAACAATGAGGTCAATTTCGTTATTTGCCGCGAATGATAACTCAGTTAGTCGACAATTTCAGCGATGTTGCTGATGCTTTTAGCGAATATTAGGGCTTTTAGGGATTATTTGGACTGAGCCGACGAGATGCTCCTAATTTGTATCTGTATATTGCATGCTATTTCTATTTGGGGTTTGCCTCTGGCACAATGTCGGCTTGTTTTTAATCGCTGACATCTTAGGCGATTATACTTCCAAGGAATAATAATGATTAAAAATAGGTTAACTTGGTTCCCTGCGTGCTCACTTAAGGTGCGCGCCGTTCCCCTACTGATAGCGAGCCAAATGGCCATGATTTCGACTGCTATGATTTCAACAACCACCCCAGCTTTGGCAATGGAAGGTGGCAAACTGCCACTGACGATTGAGCGAATGAATGCCTCACCTGCCTTAGCGGGCACCAGTCCCCGTGGCTTAAAATTGTCACCCGATGGGCTGCGGGTTACCTATCTTGCTGGCCGTAAAGATAATCAAAGTTTTTATGATCTCTGGCAGATGGATGTCAAAACTGGTGAGTCGAGCCTGCTATTAAATGCCGATAAACTCGCGACCAATGAATTATCCGATGAAGAAAAAGCGCGCCGCGAACGCCAACGTATTTATGGCGAAGGGATTATGGAGTACTTCTGGGCCGATGATAGCCAAGCGCTATTAATTCCCGCTTCTGGCAATCTGTATTACTTTTCCCTCGTCGACAATAGCGTGACTCAATTGCTGATTGGCGAAGGGTTTGCCACAGATGCACGCTTATCGCCCAAGGGGCATTTTGTGTCTTTCGTGCGGGATCAAAATTTGTATGTGTTAGATCTGACGACGAAAAAACTCCAAGCTATGACGACCGATGGCGGCGGGGCAATTAAAAATGCCATGGCTGAGTTTGTCGCTCAAGAAGAAATGGATCGCATGACCGGTTACTGGTGGGCGCCCGATGAATCGGCTATCGCCTTCACCCGTATCGACGAATCTGCGGTCGAGCAAGTGACGCGCAATGAGATCTATGCCGATGGCATTAAACTTACCGAGCAGCGTTACCCAGCCGCAGGTAAAAACAACGTCGACATCGCATTAGGTGTGGTCACGCTAAAAGATAAGGCCATCAATTGGGTGAGCCTGCGCGAAGAGAATAGCAAAGACAAGAGCAAAGACATTTACCTGCCGCGTGTCGATTGGTTGCCCGATAGCAAACACTTGTCGTTCCAGTGGCAGAGCCGCGATCAACATCAGCTCGATTTGCAGTTAGTGGCGTTAGATGCACTGACTAAGCCAAAAACCTTAGTGAAAGAACGCAGTGATGCTTGGGTAAACCTCAATAACGATCTGCATTTCTTAAAACAGCAGTCTGCCTTTATTTGGGCGTCTGAGCGTGACGGCTTTAATCATCTATATCTTTTTGACTTAAAAGGCAAACTCAAAACGCAATTGACTAAGGGCGAGTGGGCTGTCGATGAGTTGGAATACATAGATGAAACCGCAGGCTGGGTGTATTTCACCGGCCGTAAAGACACGCCAATTGAAAAACAGCTTTATCGCGTGCCTTTAGCGGGCGGCAAGGTTGAGCGCGTGAGCAAGCAAGCGGGGATGCACAATCCTGTTTTCGCCGATAATCAGAGCGTATATCTGGATTATTTCAACAGCTTATCTCAGCCACCGCAAATCAGTTTACACGGTGACGAGGGCCAGCAACTGGCTTGGGTCGAGCAAAATGCGGTTAAGCAAGGTCATCCTTTATATGATTATGCGGGACTATGGCAAATCCCTGAATTTGGTGAACTGAAAGCCGAAGATGGCCAAGTGCTGCAAACCCGTTTATTCAAACCCGTTCCCTTCGATGCAAGCAAGAAATACCCTGTCGTAGTGCGAGTTTACGGTGGGCCGCACGCCCAGTTAGTGACTAATAGCTGGAGTGAGCAGGACTACTTGACCCAGTATCTGGTGCAACAAGGGTATGTGGTGTTCCAGTTGGATAACCGCGGCAGCGCCCACAGGGGCACAAAGTTTGAGCAAGTGATTTACCGTCACTTGGGTGAAGCTGAAGTCAAGGATCAAAAAGTGGGAGTGGACTATTTACGCAGTCTGCTATTTGTCGATGCCGATAATGTGGCAATTTACGGCCACAGTTACGGCGGTTACATGGCCTTGATGAGTCTATTTAAGGCGCCCGATTACTTTAAAGCCGCGATTTCGGGGGCTCCTGTCACCGACTGGCGCTTATATGACACCCATTATACTGAGCGTTATTTAGCTCATCCCGAGGGGAATGAAAAGGGTTATGAAGCCAGCAGCGTGTTTCCCTATGTGAAAAACTATCAATCGGGTCTGTTGATGTATCACGGTATGGCCGATGATAACGTTTTGTTTGAAAACAGCACTCGGGTTTATAAAGCACTGCAGGATGAAGGCAAGTTGTTCCAGATGATCGATTATCCTGGATCTAAACATTCGATGCGTGGCGAGAAAGTGCGTAATCACTTATATCGCTCACTGGCAGATTTCCTCGATAGACAGCTGAAAAGCGCTAAGTAGCGCTAAGTAGCGCGAGATAGAGAGCGGGCCTGCTTGCGTATGCCATACGTTGTAGGCTCGCTCCTTGTTTAGCTCTTACATCACTCGCTCTCATTAGCGCTGATAGGTGGAGCTTGTTTTATAATTATACTTCTGTTTTATAAGAATATTTTCGTCTCTATTTTGGACATCGGCTTTGCCATCAGTCTGACTCTTAACTCTGTAAGCGTCGCCTATTAATCTGATTCGCTAAATTTTAGACATAAAAAAACCAGATCCTAGGATCTGGTTTTTTGTGAATTGATGCTTATCGAATCAATCCTGTTGCTAATGCGAGTGTCGCTTAGCGGGCAATTAGCCTTCTAAGTTACCGCAAAAGCGATAGCCTTCACCGTGAATAGTCGCGATGATTTCTGGCGTATCTGGCAAGCTTTCGAAATGCTTGCGGATACGACGGATAGTCACGTCTACAGTACGATCGTGTGGCTTAAGTTCACGGCCAGTCATTTTCATCAGTAGATCGGCACGAGTCAAAATTTTGCCTGGGTTTTCAACAAAGTGCAGCATAGCGCGGAATTCGCTACGTGGCAGTTTGTAAGACTCACCCTGCGGGCTCACTAATGAACGGCTGTTGATCTCTAAGCTCCAATCGTTGAAGCGATAGTATTCTACTGAGCTCTTTTCTTCGACTTCGGCACCAGCGCTGTTGACGCGAGTCAGAAGGTTACGAGCACGAATCGTCAATTCACGTGGGTTGAACGGCTTGGTAATATAATCGTCCGCGCCAATTTCAAGTCCAAGGATTTTGTCGACTTCGTTGTCACGACCTGTCAGGAAGATCAGACCGATGTTGTTGATTTCACGTAGTTCACGTGCCAACAACAGGCCATTCTTGCCTGGCAAGTTAATGTCCATAACGACCAAGTTAATTTTGTTTTCCTGCATAGCCTTATGCATTTCTGCGCCATCATTGGCCTCAGTTACCACATACCCTTCTGCCTCGAAAATACTTCTCAGCGTGTTACGGGTAACGGCTTCATCTTCAACGATCAGAATGTGCGGATTTTGCATATTATTTACCTAAATTTTAATCAGTTTATACTAACCAATAAGAGCAACTTACTTCGGGCTCTTATATTCATAAAAGCGTTGATACTTCCTTGAACTGCTTTGTGCTCAAAAGGAAAATCTTTACGGTGACATCTATATCTGGATGTAGATTAAGTGCACGTTTAAGTGTAATACGAGAAAACGTAATCAGTACCAACTTCGATAAGCAATAGTTAGAATAAGTTCCTTAACTATTGTTTTTTTTAAATGTTTAAAAGACAAATCAAATGTAGAACACATTTTAAACAGATGCCCGGTCAGTTCACGTTACTTAAAGCGATATATGTAACAAACTGTATTGAACGATAAGCATCTTGCTCAATCTGTTTCAACTCACCAGTACGTACATTGTACTCGTTTTAGTCATTTGTTAACAAATGAAATGTTAACAAATTTTAGGTGAGTCGGGGTTTTTACCATGATATTTACTTTAGCTATTGATTAGTATAACTAATGTATTTGCCATTCCTGTGAGCCAGTTCACGCCTCTTTGGATTTTACAATCACTCTGCTACACTAGCTTGGGTTCATTTTTCGATTAGACTACCAATGGACAATACGACTCAAGATTTGTGGCAATGTTACCAAGCGCCGTTATTTTTGCTGACTCAAGCATTATCCTATGATTTTTCCTTTGCTGTTATTACCGCTCATAATCCCGCTTCAAAGCTGCTTTCTCCCAGTCAAAACCGTTTACTCGATCGCCAACTTCTCCGTGAAATTGAATTACTCGGCAGTCTCTATCGTGCTTTAGTGGGCGCGGCGCCGGATTTATCCCACATGGAAAAAAGCTGGGCCGTGTTTATCGATAGAACGATGGCGTTGCAATTGGGGAAGAAATTTAATCAGTACGCGATTTATGTAGTCGAACAAGGGGAGGTGAGCTTAGTGCCTTGCACTTTGGCCGGACATGATGAAGTGTGTTTAGGCAAATTTAGTGATTATGTGCAGCTGGTATACGAGTTGCCCGATTTAAGCACTTAGTTGTTTTCAAAAGATTTTATTTAAATTATTCATTTGTTATGAAATTAGCATTGACTTCATTAGGGGTTTATTGCTACTTTTTTCGTCCCTTTCCCTAGGAAAGGAACAGAAGAGGAGCGTTAACTAGGTAGTCGGTCAGAGGAGCACAAACTCCAGCGATGACTGATGAGGGAGATTAACGCCGAGGCATAGATATGGTTGTTGCATATTTATGTCGGTCGATCAGGCTGAATCCTGACGATTGTCACCTGTAATTGGTGGAGAGCTTCTGGTGACGATTGCTGTTTCCCTTCTTTTGGGGTGCGTTATCATTGAGCACCAGGCTCTTCGAACGAAGTTAGTTCGGAGTGTGATCATGTTAGTTAATCAATATTTTATTCAATCTGCGTTTATTTCTTGCCCTACGTGTTTCACGGAGGTGCGCTAATGTCCCTCGTTGTCGCAAAATTTGGTGGCACCTCAGTCGCCGACTATAACGCTATGAATCGCTGTGCCGACATAGTGTTAGCTAATCCTCATTGCCGTTTAGTCGTGGTCAGCGCTTCGAGTGGCGTGACCAATCTGTTAGTGGAATTGACCCAAGAATCGATTAACGACGATGGTCGATTACAGCGATTAAAACAAATTGCCCAAATTCAATATGCGATTTTAGATAAGCTCGGTCGTCCTAACGATGTGGCCGCCGCATTAGATAAATTATTGAGTCGCATGTCAGTATTGAGTGACGCGCTCGCATCGCAACGCAGCAAAGCGACCATGGATGAGTTGTTGTCCCTCGGTGAGCAATGTTCTTCGGCGTTGTTTTCAGCAGTCATCCGCGAGAAAGGTGTTAACTCCAGCGCCTTCGATGTACGCCGAGTATTACGTACCGACAGCCACTTTGGCCGCGCGGAACCTCAGGTTGAGCAGATTGCGACTTTAGCTCGTGATTATCTACAGCCACTGTTAGCGGAACAAGTGATTGTCACACAAGGCTTTATCGGTGCCGATGAAGCAGGTCAAACGACCACGTTAGGTCGCGGCGGTAGTGATTATTCTGCTGCGTTGTTAGCCGAAGCGTTACGCGCCTCAGCGGTCGAGATTTGGACCGATGTAGCGGGGATTTATACAACGGATCCGCGTCTTGCGCCCAATGCCTTTCCGATTGCCGAAATCAGTTTTAATGAAGCCGCCGAGATGGCCACCTTTGGTGCCAAGGTATTGCATCCTGCGACCATTCTTCCTGCTGTCCGTCAACAAATTCAAGTGTTTGTGGGTTCAAGTAAAGAGCCTGAAAAGGGCGGAACTTGGATCCGTCATCAAGTGGAAGATGCGCCCGTATTTCGCGCTGTGGCTTTGCGCCGCGACCAAACCCTGTTAAATCTTCACAGTTTGCAAATGCTGCATGCGCAGGGCTTTTTAGCGGAAACCTTTGCGACATTGGCGCGACATAAGATCAGTGTGGATTTAATTACCACCTCAGAAGTGAACGTGTCTCTAACCCTCGATAAAACTGGCTCAGATTCAAGTGGCCAAGGTTTGTTGAGTGAGGCATTGTTGCAAGAATTATCACAGCATTGCCGGGTGCGCGTCGAAGATGGATTAGCCTTAGTGGCGATTATCGGTAACCGCATTGCGACCACGCCGGGTATTTGTCGCCGTGTGTTTGAAGTGTTAGAACCACACAATGTGCGGATGATTTGCCAAGGCGCCAGCCCACATAATCTGTGTGTGTTAGTGGCAGAATCGGAAGCGGCGCAAGTGGTGAAATCGCTGCATCAAAATCTGTTCGAAGGCGCTTAATATGCCGCCGACAACATCGTCCCTGCAAATTGGGGAGCTTGCCGCAGGGCAAGCGCTTACCTTGCCTATTTACCATTTTAAGCCGAGCGACGATAAGGCGACTGGCCCCAAAGTGTATATTCAGGCCAATGTACACGGCGCTGAAGTGCAAGGTAATGCGGTGATTTATCAGTTGATGAAGCAGCTCGAACTCTGTGACATCCGCGGTGAAATCACCTTAGTACCATTAGCCAATCCCCTTGGGATCAACCAAAAAAGTGGTGAGTTTACCCTCGGCCGATTTGACCCTATTACGGGGGCGAACTGGAATCGTGAGTATTTGAATCATGCTATCGATTTGCCAACTTGGTATAGCGAACATGCCAAGCTCAGTGATAACGAGCTGATCCAAGCTTATCGCAGTACTTTGGTTGAAGCCTGTCAGCAAAAATTACGGCATGAATGGGGCATTACAACCGGCCATAGGCTTGCGGTCAACTTGCAGATAATGGCCCATGGCGCGGATATAGTGCTCGATCTGCATACGGGGCCTAAATCCTGTAAGCACTTGTATTGTCCTGAATATGACTTAGCTGCCGCGCAGTTTTTGTCGATCCCTTATACGCTTGTTATCCCCAACACCTTTGGTGGTGCCATGGATGAGGCGGCGTTTTTTCCTTGGTGGCAATTAAGTGATTTTGCAAAAGCGCAGGGGCGAGATTTAGCCGTTGCTGTGTCAGCGTTAACCTTAGAATTGGCGAGCCAAGAGCGCGTCTGTCTTGAGGATGCGTTGGTTGATGCCCAAGGGATTTTGGCGTATTTAAGCCACCGCGGCGTGATCGCTGAAACCGTTGACCCCGCTAAAATGCAGCGCTTTGGTTGTTACCTTAAAGACTATAAAAAGTATCACGCACCAAGTTCAGGGTTAGTGGAATACCTCGCGCCAGTGGGTGAACCATTGACTGCGGGACAGCCCTTAGTGAATTTACTGCGAATGGATTTATACGGTACAGTGGATGAGCTAAAGACGCTCAGTTTGCCGCAGGACTGCGTGCCGATTTTGCACTTTGCTTCGGCATCTGTGCACCAAGGGACAGAGCTTTATAAAGTCATGACTCATGTGTTTGAGTTGCCGACGACATAATCGCCCGCTTAGAGCATAAGCATTAGCTCATAACATTCAGCTTATAAGAATGAACGAAAACAACGCCAATCCTAATCGATTGGCGTTGTTGTTTTTAAGGTGGCTATAACCACTTAAATCGATAAAACAGTGCCATCTGTAGGGCGACGAGTGAGATTAATATGCCGCAGAAGGTGGCGAAGGCCCATGTGTTGTCGGCGCCCGGTATGCCGCCAATATTGACTCCGAGTAAGCCCGTTAAAAAGCCCAATGGTAAGAAGATGGCCGACACTAAAGATAAGAAATATAAGCGCTTATTGAGCTGCTCCGATTGCTGACTGAGTAATTCTTCCTGAGTCACATTCGCCCTATCGCGCAGGGCATCGAGATCTTCAATGGTGCGGATAAGCTTATCGTTTGTTTCCCTGAGCTTAAGTCGCTCAGAATCGTTAAACAGACTAACTTGCTCGGAAATCATTTTTGAAAAGGCTTCACGCTGGGGCGCTAAATAGCGGCGAATGGCGACGGTTTGGCGGCGCAGTTCGGCGATATCGGTGCGTAAATCTTTAACATTGCCTGAGACGACGAGCTCTTCTAAATCAGAGAGTTGTTCTTCTAACTTATCGATGAACTCGACTTTACGGTTAGTGAGTCGCTCGCAGACAGCGACGATAAAGTCGCCCGTAGTTGCAGGCCCATTGCCCTCAAGGATCAGCTCGGCGACATCTTTAACCGACTGTAACTCGCGATCGCAGGTGGATATGATCCGCTGTTTATCGGCATAAATACGCACGGCCACCATGTCTTCGGGAGCTGAATTGGGGTTGAGGTTGACGCCGCGTAACGCGAGCAATATGCCTTCGCCGGCGATAACGGCGCGGGGGCGAGTATCTTGGGCGAGTAGGGCATCACTCTCAACCTTCGGCAGGCCGCTATTGAGTATCCAGTGGCGCGCCTTTTTATTGCGATAGCGAAGGTGCAACCAGAGTAGACCATCCTGCGGATCCCATTTTTCGATCTGTTCCAAGCTTAAGGTGGAACCCGCTTGGGCGCCGCTTAGCACTAAACTGTAGATAAATCCTTCGTGCATATCGCATTCCATATAACTTTCAAAATCATACAAACAAGCTAACTGATTTTGCCATGAAAATGAAGTCAGTACTCGTGCTTAACGGATATGAGGCCAACGCTAATAGAGTTATACCAATCACATTAAATATCTAATCAGTTCAGAGCCTCACAGGCATTTCAATCCAAGGCGCATTGGCGCAGGAATGGTCATTCCCTTTTTAGCCACTGCAACACGGGAGTGGGATGCCAGTGTGGCTCCCGAAGGGCGGCTGATGTTAACGGCGTGGCAACGCGCTTTATACTGCGTTTAAGGCTTTCGACAGAGCACCACTATGCCTTCAAGCCTTCGCCTTGCCTAAAGCGCGTTGAACTCCCGCTGAATGAACAGATATTTGGTACGATTGGTATTAAATCGGCTGTGCTGCGTGGGGCGAGCAACTTCGGCAAGGATAGGTTAAAATTAGCATTAGTAGGCTTAGAGCAAAGAGACAATAAAATGGAATACGAATTTCGGCGTAACAGTTTAACCGGCACTTTTCTGGCCAGCTTTAGCATGGATCATGAAGTGCTGGGGCAATGGTTTACAGAAGAATTAGGGCCTGAGTTAGCCAAAATTCAGCAAGTGTTAGACATGATTAGAGAAATTAAAACCGATAAACGCGGTGCATGGCGTCTCGTCGGTAATGATTTCACCTTAGAGTTAGAGCGTGAACAGGCGCGGGTGTTTGCGAATACGTTAGGTTTCGAGCAAGAGTATGAATTAGAAGAGGCGATGTCACTCTATGATGCTGAATCTGAAGCCTATTGTGGCTTAGAGGATTTTGAGCTGGCGCTACTGAGTTGGCAGCAGTTTGTCGAGAAAGGTCTGTAATCATCCATTTAAATCCTATTCGATAAAAACATAAAGGCAATCATGGGATTGCCTTTATTGTTTGCGCCATACCTCGCTAAACTCAGGGATTATTGATTAAGGTAGCGCACCGCCATTTCGGTTCTCGACTTGGCATTGGCTTTACGCAGTAGGTTTTTCACATGCACTTTGACTGTGCCTTCACTAATGTGTAAATGCTCTGAAATCATCCTATTACTTAAGCCTTCCGCCAGTTGCTCTAGAATTTGCAGCTCCCTTGGCGTCAGGCTCGAAATCCATTCTTGCTCATCGGTCGCATCTTTTAGCTCGTAGAGGTATTCCTCCACTTCATCGCTGATAACTCTGTGGCCAAGCATGGCATTTTTGAGTTTTTCGAGCAGTAAATCGGGCTCAGTATCTTTGAGCAAATAGCCGTCGGCTCCGGCGCGTAGTAAGCGGATCACATCTTGTTTGGCATCGGAAACTGTGAGTATCACTATGCGCGAGGTGACGCCCTCTTGGCGCATGGCATTGAGCGTATCTAGGCCTGTCATGCCTTTCATATTCAGATCGAGCAAAATAATGTCGGGTTCATCGGTGGCGACGGCGGTTAATGCGTCTAAACCGCCACCAGCTTCACCAAAAAGGCTGAAATCAGGATCTGAGGCAATGAGCTGGCAGATGCCTTTGCGTAACAGGGGATGGTCATCGACCACAAGTACGGAATAAGGTTTACCCATTTGAAGGCTCCTGTTGAGAGGGGAAAATAAGTGTCACTCGAGTACCACTTGAACCTTTGCTGTGCTGCACAAGGTTGAATGAATGGTTAGGCTTGAGTGTATCGTCTTGTTCGTTGCATCCTTGCTCAATCGTGGTTGCCGTAGCAGGTTTAAATCTGCTTATCTCGTTGTCGCTAAATATGACTTTACCTGAAAGTTTGCTGGCTCGCTCATGCATAATCCCTATGCCAAAGTGTTGATCTCGTTCTTTTAAATGTCCAATACCTATGCCGTTATCGCAAACATTGATATTGACCATGCCCTCGTCATCCTTATAACAATGGATATTGATGAGGCTGGCCTCGGCGTGTTTGATGGCGTTTAGAGTCGCTTCTCGCGTGATCTGCAGTATGTGAATATGCTGCTTTGCCTCTAACCATTGTGGTGCAAGTTTATAGTCTAAGGTGATCTTGATATTCGTCTTGGCTCTGAGCTGCTCGAGCATAGCCTCTAGGGCACTTTTTAGATCGGGTTCTTTAATTGTGAGTCTAAAGGTCGACAGCAATTCCCTGAGCTGCACATAGGCAGTGCTCACGCCTTCATTGATTTCGGTTAATTGAGCCTCAATTGTTGGGTTGCGGCAGCTGTGATCTAAGTTTTTGCGTAATAAGCTAATTTGGATTTTAAGGAAGGACAGCACTTGACCTAAGGAGTCGTGTAATTCCCGTGCGATTACGCCGCGTTCCTCCATCAGTGCCAGTTGTTGCCTTTGCTCTGTGGCGTTGTGGATCACGATTGAGCGAGTCAGCATAATCGCGAAATTTTTAAATAGCGCGATATTCGGTGTTTGATCGGCAATCAACTCTAAGTAGCCCAGATTTGCTTGCTCAAATTGTAGCGGGAAACGGGTACTCTCTTGAGTCATATCTGGCCAGCCGCCATCGGCCTCAATCACTTCAAGCTCTTGCTCTGGATACTGGATAATGAGCCTAAGGTAGTCGAGTGACTCATAGCCTTTTAACTGATTTAGTGCCGCTTTGAGCGCTTTGTAATCGAGCTTATTTGCGTTTAATGTCAGTAGGTTATCGTATAAAAATGCCAGCTCATTGTTGGCCCGAGTGAGTGCTAAGGTTTTCTCTGCCACCTGCGACTCTAAATCGCCATAAAGCATAGCGAGTTCCTTGGCGGTTTTTTGCAGGGCATGGGTGAGCGCTGTGAGTTCGATATATTCGGTTTCGGGCATTTCGATTTCAAAATTGCCTTTAGAAATAGTATTCGCCGATTCCATAAGCTTTTGCAGTGGGATTACCACTTTCTTCTTAGTAAAACGCACCGCCACAAAGGCGATAATGAGCATGACGCTTAAGCCTAATATTTGGCTGGCGGCGAGGAGCCTGAGTTTAAAGGCGGCGTGGTGCTCCATCTCCAATACCAGTAAATCTATGGTGTCGACAAAGTCCTTAAGTGACGCCACATAGTCGCGGGAGTTTTCTTGCTCTATGTAGTATTTCATCACCAGCCATTTATCGATCACGAGCTGGTATTGATCGGCAATCTTACGTGGACTAAACCAACTATCTGAAGGCTTTAAGGTATCGGAATAGAGGGTGTTTTCGAATTCGATGATTTTATCGAGCGCAGCATCACTGCCAGAGTTGGCGTAAAACATCAATCGGTAGCTTTGCATCCGCAAAGAACCCGAGGCGTTAATCGCCTTAGCGTCGCCCAAGCTGTAAGACAAATTGATGATAGCAAAGGTCGATAAACTGCTAGAAAGCAGAATGAGTACTAACATTAATCCTAAGATTTTTGAGGTTAGACTGCCTCGTTTCATTAATCCGCTATTCATTTTAATGGCCGCTGTTATGGCACTTTGCAGTGGTTTTTACATTAGAAAATAATGTAATACATTAACAAAAGTATAGAAGTGTGAACAACAACACCTTTACATTTTGATCTAGCGCAAACTTCGACCTAGATACCCCCTAAGAGGTATATGTTTAGCGGGATTAAGTCACTAAGTTTGACCATGGAGATGTCGTGATTTACAACAATAATGCAACACGGAGATGAGATGATGAAGAAGATGACAGGTAAGTCCTTTGCACTAAGTGCACTGGTTGCCGCCAGCTTCATGGCGGCGGGCGCAATGGCGAGTGATAAAACTGAGCCTCGCAACGAAGTTTATAAAGACAAATTTGCTAATCAATACGCTAGCTGGCATGACACAGATAAAAGCACTGAAAATACCGATGTGTTAGCCTCGGACCCGAGCTTAGTCGTGCTGTGGGCAGGTTATGGTTTTGCGAAAGATTACAACGCACCACGTGGCCACATGTATGCCATTACGGATGTGCGTAACACTCTGCGAACTGGCGCACCAGCCAACGCGGAAGATGGTCCAATGCCTATGGCTTGTTGGAGCTGTAAGAGCCCTGATGTACCTCGCTTAATTGAAGAGCAAGGCGAAGATGGTTACTTTAAAGGTAAATGGGCCAAGGGCGGCCCAGAAGTCGTCAATACTATAGGCTGCGGCGACTGCCATGAGAAAGGCACGCCTAAACTGCGTATCTCTCGCCCCTTTGCTGAACGTGGTATGGAAGCATTAGGTACACCGTTTGCCAAAGCGTCTAAAAAAGACAAGCAATCTATGGTCTGCGGTCAGTGTCACGTTGAATACTATTTCGAGAAAAAAGAAGGCAGAAAAGGTTTCGTTAAATTCCCTTGGGATATGGGCACAACCGTTGAGCAAATGGAAACCTATTACGACGGTATTGAGTTCTCCGACTGGACGCATGCGCTGTCTAAAACCCCTATGTTAAAAGCGCAGCACCCTGGTTATGAAACTTGGAAACTCGGTGTTCATGGTAAGAACGATGTGAGCTGTGTTGATTGTCACATGCCAAAAGTGACTAACGACAAGGGTCGTAAGTACACAGATCATAAAGTGGGTAACCCATTTGATCGTTTTGAAGAAACCTGCGCGACGTGCCACAGCCAAAGTAAAGAGTTCTTAGTCGGCTTGACCAACGAACGTAAAGCGAAAGTAAAAGAGCTTAAAGGCCGCGCCGAAGCACAACTGGTGAAAGCGCACTTTGAAGCCGCAGCCGCTTGGAAAGCGGGTGCAACTGAAGCGGAAATGAAGCCTATTCTAACCGATATCCGTCATTCACAATGGCGTTGGGACTATGCGATTGCTTCACACGGCGCTGCTGCTCACGCTCCTGAAGAAGTCTTACGTATTTTAGGTACCGCGGTAGATAAAGCGGCTGATGCGCGGGTTAAATTAGCGCAACTGTTGGCGAAAAAAGGCATCACAGATCCTATCGCGATCCCTGATATTTCGACTAAAGCTAAGGCACAAGCCGCTTTAGGTATGGACATGGAAAAAATGAATGCTGAGAAAGAAGCATTTAAGAAGGACATGTTACCTAAGTGGGATGAAGAAGCGAAAAAACGCGAAGCCACTTATAAATAATACTTAAGTAGACTTCAAAATAATAAAAAGCTCCTATATAGGGAGCTTTTTTATATCCTTTATTAAAGGGTAAATATTAAATTTTTATTTCAATTCTATATTTTTTGCATTAAGGTGTGCTCCGCTAGGAGAGCAGGTTCGTTTAAATAAAAAATTTAAATGGATATTAATGATAATGGAATAAGCAATGCTGAGATTGTTTCTTCGTTATCTTCATCTTTTACTCCTAGCTTATAATCATATAAGGGAATACTTTGATGAAAAAAATTACCGCGCTTGCAATATTATTAGGTTTCGTAAGTGTTAATGCCGCTGCTGCACAAGATAACTCATTTCAGCATGAAGCAGGCCTAAAATATAGCGCAAATTCTGAAGAGTTCAGCGATGGTCTGTGGAACGCGAATTATCGTTACTACATTAGCCCAGTTGACCAAACTAAAGGTCCTTATGCGCTTAATGGATTTTTAGCTCAAACGTCTAATGTTGGTGTTAATTACAGCAATTATGATGAATCAGATTTAGATACCATTGGTGTTGATGGCACTTATGTATTTGCTTCTAAATGGTTTATTGCTGCTAACTATCAACGTTCTGAAATCGGCAGTTTTGACTGGAACACCTACGGTGCAGAAGTCGGTTATTACTTCAACGATAGCTCTGCAGTATCTGCTTTCTATAACGATGGCAGCGATAGCATCGAAGAATCATACGGTTTAAAAGTGCGTAGCTTTATTGCACTGCAATCAACCACTGGTGTTGATTTGAGCGCAAACTGGACACATCAAGATTCTGACGACACATTCAATTTAGGTGCTGATTGGTATGTGACTAAATCATGGTCTGTTGGTCTAGGTTATACTGATGATGGTCATGATGATACTTTCGTATTAAAAACCGCTTATTGGTTACGTCTATCTGATAGCTTCTCTGCAAACTTTGAGTTAGCTAGAGAATTAGATTCCGATGCTGATGGTGTATTTATTGGTTTAGGTCTGACTGGTCGTTTCTAATTTAATAATTGTAACGATATTTTAATATAAAGGTCACAAGTTAATGTGACCTTTATTATTTTACCCTGAATAAATTTAAGACTGTTTTATCAGTTTTAATAATGCCCTAAAGCGCTCGCCTTGGGCCTGATGTTGTAATTCAAATAATAGTGATTCAACGTTCGTTAATAAGGCGCCTCTGGCTGTCATCATCTGAATACCCAGTTGTTTATTCTCAGCACTGCGTGACGAGACGCCGTCTGCGACGAGATGCACCGAATATTGCTGCTCTATAAGGTCACAACAGGTTTGATAAACACAAACATGGGTTTCAATGCCCGCCAGTATGACGTGTTTACGATTTGTCTTAGTGAGTGCCTGTGCAAACTCTTCACAGTGCCAACCGCTAAAATGTTGCTTGGCAATGGGGGAGCCGGTTTTCTCTAGCAAGGTTTGAAGCTCAGGACTGGTTGCTCCGAGTTTATCGGGTAGCTGTTCTAACCACAGTATGGGTATTTCAAATAATTGTGCACCTTGGATTAAGGTCTGTAGTTGTTGGTGCAGCTTGTCACTGTTATCCATGATTTGTGCAAGTTTTCCCTGCACATCGACGATAACGAGAACACATTCTTCGGGTTTTAACATCGGGCCTTCCTTCTGCGCTTGATGATTGTCTTAGTGATGATCTTCGCTTTTGTCTAAGAGCTTGTGCTGTGATGCTCAGATTTCATCTCGATTTACGCTTCCCCAGTAGACCCCAATTTAACCTTGTTACCAATAGGCCTAAGGTCGAATAGCTGTTGCACTTAAACTGCTCACTAAAAGAGTGCGTTGCACTTGTTTGTGCTCGATCATGGTGCATTTTTAACCTTTAAAAATAACCTTGTTTAGTTAAAGTTTAAAATAATCAGTAGGTTAAATTGTTGGCCTAATGATTGAATTACCTTTGATACAAGTTAATAACAATCGCGTTTTTTTGGAGGTCAGGATGAAACTAGTCAGCGCTATCATCAAGCCATTTAAGTTGGATGATGTCCGTGAAGCTATCGCCGGAATAGGTATTGAAGGCATGACGGTGACCGAAGTTAAAGGTTTTGGCCGTCAAAAAGGGCACACAGAGTTGTATCGTGGCGCCGAGTATCAGGTGGATTTTTTGCCAAAAGTAAAACTAGAAATTGCCACTAAGGCTGAAAATCTTGACATGTTGATTGAGGCCATCACCACGGCGGCTCATACGGGGAAAATTGGCGACGGTAAGATCTTCGTCGTCGACTTAGAACAAGCTATCCGTATCCGTACGGGTGAACTCGATACAGAAGCGCTATAAGGGGCTGACAATGGAAGAATTAACAAAATTAGGCGGCACAGTCACTGAACTACGCTTTGCACTCGATACCTTTTACTTTTTGATTTCTGGTGCGTTAGTTATGTGGATGGCGGCGGGATTCGCCATGTTAGAAGCGGGTTTAGTTCGCTCTAAAAACACCACTGAAATTTTAACGAAGAACGTTGTGTTGTACGCGATTGCCTGTGTAATGTATCTGCTGGTTGGCTACAACATCATGTATGTGGATAACACTGAAGGGGGTTGGTTACCATCGATTGGTACCTTAATCGGTTCTCAATCATCGGATGCGAGCCATGCATTAGAATCTGACTTCTTCTTCCAAGTGGTGTTTGTGGCAACGGCGATGTCAATTGTCTCTGGCGCTGTGGCGGAACGGATGAAGTTATGGGCTTTCCTGTTCTTCTCTGTGGTGATGACAGCGGTTATCTATCCAGTAGAAGGGTATTGGACTTGGGGCCAAGGTTTTATCTCTAAACTGGGCTTTGTGGACTTTGCCGGTAGCGGTATTGTGCACATGACAGGTGCGACGGCGGCGATTGCGGGTGTGTTATTGCTCGGTGCGCGTAAGGGTAAATATGGCCCTAACGGTCAAGTGAATCCTATCCCTGGCTCTAACTTGCCAATGGCAACCTTAGGTATGTTTATTCTGTGGATGGGCTGGTTTGGCTTCAACGGTGGCTCGCAATTAATGGTATCGGATGCGGCGAATGCGAGCTCAGTGGCAAAAGTGTTTGTTAATACCAATACTGCGGCGGCGTTCGGTGCTATCTCTGCGCTTATCGTGTGTAAGATGATTTGGGGTAAAGCGGATTTAACCATGATACTCAACGGTATTCTGGCGGGTTTAGTGGCGATTACGGCTGATCCGCTATCACCTTCACTGTTAATGGCGGGCGTGATTGGTGTGGTTGCTGGTGGTTTAGTGGTGTTCTCTATTGTGGGCTTAGATCGCATAAAGATCGATGATCCAGTGGGCGCTATTTCAGTACACGGCGTAGCTGGCTTCCTTGGTCTAATGTGTGTGCCATTATCCAACGCTGATGCGACCATTACTGGGCAGTTGACCGGTGCAGCCTTCATCTTTACTTGGGTATTCTGTTCATCCTTTGTGGTTTGGTATGCGATTAAGAAAACCATGGGGATCCGTGTGACTGAGGAAGAAGAATACAATGGTATGGATGCGTCTGATTGTGGTATCGATGCTTACCCAGAGTTTGTTACGGTTAAAAATGCTGGTTAAGTAAACTGGCGAATGAATGGTGATTCAACTTGATGCCTAGCGTGGATCGAGGGATAGTAAAGCAGAGCTTAGGCTCTGCTTTTTTATGGGGCTTGGTCATGGGTTAAGCTCAAGGCGGTTTAGAGTGGGGCTTAAGCAGGCTGCCGTGCATTACCTTACAGCATGATTTACCTACACTATTTACCTACAGTATTTACTGCATCAACAGAGGGGTGAACTATGAGCTTACATGCCACAGCTGTCGGTCAATTTACGCGACTCAGCCTTATCGTTATTGCTGGCTTGATATCAGTATCTGCCTTAGCAGGGGAAATCATAGTTAACCGCTCGAGTGAGCCTGTCGATGCCTTTGCTGTGCGTGATCAAGTGCTCAAGGATTTTGAGTGGCAGGAGTCGCTGCGTCGCCAGCAGCAGATCCAAATTCTGCAGGCTTTACCCTTAGGTTGTATTACTGTGATAAAGCCCTATCGCTATTTCACCTGTGGGGAACATTACTATCGGCCATACCATTACCAGCAGCGCGAATTATACATAGAGGTTGATCGACCTTCGCAGTAACTAACGTGCTAAATCACTTGCCGTTATTTTTTAACGATAGCGATTGTCATTTTTTGTAACCATTTTATGTCGTCTTTTTCGCCATTTGTAATAAGCTCAAATAGGAGCTAATGGTGTGGGAGGACATATGTCAAAACTATTCCGAGCCGTATACCTGAGTGCCATCATGGGCGCTGCACTCAGTCAGTTGTTCGCCTGTAGCTCGACGACCATCGAGCCTGATCCCTCTGATCTTGAGTCGCTACTTGCCGATTCACTGTTTTCCCCTATCGTCGATATTCCTTCAGTTGCGGATATTTTTTATTTGCCGCCAGAGGTGGTGACAGACGTAAAGCGTAGCTATGACAAATACACTTTTTCCCATAATAACGCCATGTTAGCCAACGAATGGTTAGCCAGTTATATCAATGCCAGCCAAACCAATAGCGCTAAAATTGATTTTCGCTACCAAGATAACCTGACCCAAATTGCCCGTGAAACCTACGCCCAAAGGGCAGGGAATTGCATGTCCTTAGTGGTCATGACTTCTGCGTTGGCGGATATATTGAATGTGGGCGCTGAGTATCAAGATATCGCTATTGAACCCGTATGGGACAAGCAAGGGGATTTCTATTTAATCAATGGTCATGTGAACTTACGCTTACTTCCGCCCGAGAATTTACATTCAGTCTATGTGTCATCCGCAGCAATCTTAGTGGACTTTATGCCTGAGCGCGCCCTACGAGGGTATGGTAAGACCCGAGTGAATAAGCAAACCTTGATCAGCATGTTTTACAATAACATGGCGGCAGAATCTTTAGTGAATGGCGATTTAGATAGGGCCTATGCCCTCATCAAAGCGGGTTTAAATGTCGGTCAGTTTGTCCCCTCACTCAATACGCTCGCCATTATTTATCGGCATAAAGGGGATGAGAAACGGGCCGAACAAGTGTATCGCTATGCGCTTAAGTTTGAGGCGAAAAATTTAACCACGCTTTATAACTTAGCTTTGATTTTAGGGGATCAGGGCCGGCTTGATGAATGGGCTGAAATCAATAAAGTGCTTGAATTAGCAAGGATACGTAATCCTTATTATTACTATGATATGGCGCAGCAAGCCTTCGATGAACATCAATACGACGAGGCTTTAGCATGGTATCAAAGGGCGTTGGCCAAAGCTGATTATCGGCATGAATTCTTCTTCGGTTTATCAAAAACCTATTGGGCGCTGGGGGATGAAAAGCGTGCCAAACTGAATATGGAAAAAGCGCTGGCTTTGAGCCGTGATGATTCAGAGCGTCATCGCTATCAAAACAAGTTACAAGTCATGCTGCACCATTAGTATTGGCCTGCTCTAGCATCCAGTTCTCTTGCGTAGAGAGCTGGATCAATTGCACTCATTCAAGCGTTTAGTCGTTAATACCTTAGCTGACAGGCATGGATAGCTCACTCGCACTTGCCGCAAGCATTCCCCGCTTGCTTTTTATCCGCCATATTCGATTTTGTTCATTAAGGCTGTGAGTTAGTCAGCATATTTGAATTTTGATTTTTTTAAAATATATTAAAACAATAAGTTATATTTGATTTTTTGAAATGGAGACAACTTGGTTGCATTGGCGCTTGAGACTCGATAAATTGAACTCAGTATTGCAGTTGAGATCCCTTATCGCAGCGATAGAAATAGCCTAAAACACCAGAGTTGGAGCAGTAAAATTATGTATTACCAAAATGATGACGTTCGCATTAAAGAAGTAAAAGAGTTACTTCCTCCTATCGCGATTCTAGAACGATTTCCTGCTTCCGAAAAAGCCTCTGCGACTGTGTTTAATGCGCGAAATAGTATCCACAATATTCTGGCTAAGTCTGATGATCGCCTGTTAGTGGTAATTGGACCTTGTTCTATCCACGATCCCAAAGCGGCGTTGGAATATGGTCAGCGTCTGGTTGCGCTGCGTGAGCGTTATAAGGGTCAACTCGAAATCGTGATGCGAGTGTATTTTGAAAAGCCAAGAACCACAGTGGGTTGGAAGGGGCTTATCAACGATCCTTACATGGATAACAGCTTTAAACTCAACGATGGTTTACGCACTGCGCGTAAGTTATTGGTGGATTTGAACGACAGCGGCATGCCAACCGCGGGTGAGTTTCTTGATATGATCACCCCACAATATATGGCAGATTTAATGTGCTGGGGAGCCATTGGTGCCCGTACTACTGAATCACAAGTGCACAGAGAGTTAGCCTCGGGTCTTTCTTGTCCGGTCGGTTTTAAAAATGGGACCGATGGCACCATTAAAGTCGCTATCGATGCGATAGGTGCTGCGAATGCACCGCACCATTTTTTATCTGTGACTAAGTTGGGTCATTCGGCGATCGTTTCGACGAAAGGGAATCCTGATTGCCACATTATTTTACGTGGCGGCCGCGAGCCTAATTACAGTGCGCCGCATGTCGCTGAAATTAGCCAACAGTTATTAAAAGCTGAACTTGCCGACAACATCATGATCGACTTTAGCCACGCCAATAGTAGTAAACAGTATCAACGACAGTTAGTGGTTGCCGAAGATGTGGCTGGCCAAGTGGCGACGGGCAATACTGCTATTTTTGGTGTTATGGTAGAAAGCCATTTAGTGGAAGGTCGTCAGGATTTAATTGAAGGTCAAGAGTTGTGTTATGGCCAGAGTATTACCGATGCGTGTATTGGTTGGGATGATACCGAGCGCCTGTTGGCCATTCTGAATCAGGGTATTATCGAACGCCGTCAGGTTTAATTGTCTGCTCGTGCGAACATAAAACGCAACTATACCTGAGTTAGTCGTTAACGATTGCGGGTAAAGTAAAAACAAAGGCGCTATCCCGGCGCCTTTGTTTTATCTATTTATTGCTTATTTCAACAATGTATTCATTTGCTTTGGCTAAGCTACCAAAGGCGGCAATAAGGTTGTCTCTACCTTTATCTTGTATCTCTGGATTGCCTGATTCGATCATCATCCACACCCAAGTTTGGATCAGTGGTAATGGCGGGTATTGAACTTTAGCGGAATCCAACATAAAGCTTCCTTTGATCTTATTTAATTTGTTTGTCTTAATGTTCTCGCTAGAGATTGGGCGTATGAATCGCAAAATCTAGCGCGTAGAGGTTAACAAATTCTATCGATTTGTATAACCGCCTCCATGGCATTGTGGGCAAAACTGCAAAAATAATCAACAGCAGTAAGGTTGAGCTAAGCCTTTCCCCATAGCCAACTTGTCTTCTGTTATACGGCGCAGAGGTCAAGTCAAACGCAAGCTATGGGGACTTATGTCAGCACAGAAATCAGTATAAATTCATTTCTTGTGAATATGCCAGTGTAATGCGTAAGTATGACGTTTTAGCTTTTAATAGGATCAGAATAGCAACGGATTGTGTCGTGAATAAGTCTATTTGTCTGTCAGGAAAATCTGATTGATTTTATTCAAGCTTTGCTCGTTTCGTTTAGCTTATGTCTGGTTTGTACTGTTACAATTGGCATAACTCATTCAAGGTTATTTCCTATGCGCCCAACGTTATATTTTGAAGGTCCAGTCGATAAATTAAACTGGCACGTCATGAAGCTGCTTTGGCCTTACTTATTGGAATACAAAGGTCGGATTGCGCTGGCGATGTCATGCCTCATCATCGCTAAGCTGACCAGCGTGGCTTTGCCTTTTATTCTGAAGCATTTGGTCGACACCTTAGATGCCGATAAAACCGCGCAAGCCCTCAGTGTGCCCGTAGGATTGGTGTTGGCCTATGGTGCGATTCGTTTACTGACAGCGATTACGGGGGAGATCCGCGATACCTTGTTTGGTCGGGTGACTGAGCGGGCGATCCGCCGTTTAGGCTTAGCAGTATTCGAGCATTTACACCGACTTGATCTCGATTTTCATCTAGAGCGCAAAACCGGCGGTCTATCCCGTGATATTGAGCGCGGCACCAGTGGCGTGAGTTTCCTCATGCGGTTTATGGTGTTCAACATAGTGCCGACCTTGCTCGAAATTGTCATGGTGATTGGCATTTTCTTCTATAACTACGGGATTGCGTTTGCGGCAATCACCTTTATTGCTGTGTTGGCCTACATCATATTCTCTGTGGTCGCGACTGAATGGCGCACTGAGTATGTACGTTATGCCGCCAAGGCTGACTCTTTATCAAATACACGGGCGATTGATAGTTTGCTGAACTATGAAACTGTTAAGTATTTCAATAATGAGAAGTATGAGTCGCAGCGCTACGATCAAGCGCTCGAACAGTGGGAAGTCGCTAAACGTAAAAACCGCTTATCTCTGTTTGCGCTCAATGGCGGACAAGCTGTGATTATCGCCCTAGCGATGACAGCTATGATGGCGCTGGCGGCATACAGAGTCACCTATGGCGATATGACCTTAGGCGATTTTGTGCTGATTAATGCGTTTATGATGCAGCTCTTTTTACCCCTTAACTTTTTAGGTTTTGTGTATCGCGAAATACGCGGCGCCTTAGCCAATATTGAGCGTATGTTTAGCCTGCTCGATAAACATCCCATGATAGTCGATTCACCCCAAGCGCTCGATTTTTCGCCCAATAAGGGCGAGCTGGTATTTGAAAATGTGAATTTCAGCTACGACGAGCGGCAAATTCTGCGGGACGTGAGTTTTAAGGTTGCTGCGGGGAAAAAGGTGGCCGTAGTTGGTGATAGTGGTGCTGGTAAGTCGACGCTGATTAAACTGCTATTTCGATTTTACGATGTGGACCAAGGCGCGATTAAAATCGATGGACAAGATATCCGTCATTTGACGCAAGATGCGCTGCGACGGGCCATCGCTATCGTGCCGCAGGATACTGTGCTGTTTAACGATTCATTAGTTGAGAACATACGCTATGGCCGCCCAAGCGCGACGGATGAAGAGGTGCGCAACGCAATTAAATTAGCGCACTTAGAGCAATTTATTACATCACTTGCCCTTGGGTGGGATACAAAGGTGGGTGAACGCGGCTTAAAGCTCTCTGGCGGAGAAAAACAGCGGGTTGCGATAGCCAGAGCCATTTTAAAGGGCTCGCCCGTGCTAGTGTTTGATGAGGCAACATCCTCACTCGATAGCCGCTCCGAGCAAGCGATTTTGTCGGCACTGCGGGAAGTCGCTAAAGGGCATACCAGCCTTGTGGTGGCACATCGATTATCTACGATTGTCGATGCTGACCAAATCGTTGTATTGAGCCAAGGTGAAATTGTTGAGCAGGGTAATCACCAGACTTTGTTAGTGGCGAATGGTCTATATGCCAAATTATGGCGGATACAAAATGAGCAGCAACATACTCATCTGAGCAGTGAATAGCGCAATACAGTTCAGTCTTTATTCAGCTTCGGCTCTCTATACTCAAATGCCAACACATCAATCGGAAGAGATCTGGCATGGAAAATATTGCACTGAGAGTGAACATTGAAGGCAAAGAAGAAAAAGTCGCCACTGATTGGTTTGCCATCATGGCGACATTGAAAAAACGTGGTGTTGATTATGATTCGCTGCAACGTATTCATGCTGAATTGAATGCGGGTCTACTGGTGACGACTCGGTGTCTTACTTTGGCTAAGGTCAATCCAGAGATGGTACTTGCGGGCGTGATCCGCGATATGCATGTGCCGACAAGTGACTATATGATGAGCATGCGCTAAACATCATAGAAAATGCGTTAGAAAGTCAGCGTTTGATGAGAATGTGGGAGGGTAGTGGTGAGCAACTATTCTCGATGCTCAAGGAAGAGTCATTTTGCTTTAACGCTTTATATCTTGTTTAAGACCAATAGTGCCGAATTAAGCTACGCCGTTCAGCTTACCAGCTTTCCAACCTTCGCATAAAAGATTCAATTTAGGCGCTGACTCATCGATCAAGGTGAGTCGAATGATCTGTCCTTCACGAAAACACACAAGCTCGCCTTCGATCTCAGTTAGGCGATTACAGCTCTTACAGCTCGTGCTTACAGTTTTACTGGGGGGCAGTTGGCTTACGAAGCTAGATTTCAAAGTGTTTCCTTAAGTTCTATTGTGGGTAAGGTATTTGAATAACGCCTCACCTCACGGATCTTACCTCTTTTGTGATACGCATTCAAATATACCTTATGTAAAACTCATATAGACAAAAGTTGTACTGGCTAATCACCGCAAGGGTTTGCGGCTATTTATCCATGTGCGAATAGAATTTGTCGAGTGAGATAGATAAACCGCTATCGAGCACAATTCGTACATGTGAAGGCTTAAGTTGTCTTGGCTCTGTCACACCGCAAGAGTGCGCGATTAGCCCTAAGTCATGGTGTAAATTATGATTATAGTTAGCGACCCGCGTCGATTTATCCCTAGGATTTAGCCCTTGTTGAAGTTTTGGATTGTGCGTAGTGATACCCGTTGGACAGGTATCTTTATTACATTGCAAGGCTTGAATACAGCCGAGGGCGAACATGTTGCCACGGGCCGATGCGATAAAGTCAGCACCTAATGCCAAAGCCCAAGCGACTCTAGATGGGACGATAAGTTTGCCCGAGGCGATGACTTTGATACGTTTACGCAAGCCTCGTTGGATCAAGATATTGACTAGGATAGGTAAGCTTTCTTTCAGCGGTAATCCGACATAATCCATTAACGGTTGCGGCGCTGCGCCCGTGCCGCCATCGGCGCTGTCTAAGGTGAAAAAGTCGGGGGCTGAGTCTTCGCCGCGGCGTTCAATTTCATCACATAAATCTTCCAGCCATTGTACATCACCGAGTACGGCTTTAATGCCAGTAGGTTTACCTGTAACTTCACGTACTCGTTCGACCATATCCAAAATGTCGTTCACTGACTTAAATTCGATATGGCCATTGGGGCTGATTGAGTCGTGTCCCTCAGGAATGCCGCGAATATGGGCAATTTCAGCATTCACTTTAATACCGGGTAAAATGCCACCCTTGCCAGGTTTTGCGCCTTGGCTCATTTTGATTTCGAACATTTTGACTTCAGGATGAATCGCTATCGCTTTCAGTTTTTCATCATCTAAATGTCCTTGTTCATTTCGCACACCGTATTTTGCTGTTCCAATTTGAAAGACGAGATCGCAGCCACCTTTGAGATGATAAGGGCTCAAGCCGCCTTCACCTGTGTTAAGCCAGCAACCCGCTTGCGCTGCGCCATGGGAAAGGGCGGTGATGGCTGGGCGCGATAGGGCGCCAAAACTCATGGCTGAAATATGGCAAATGGCTTGAGTCGTATAAGGTTGACGACAGTGAGTGCCAATCGTCAGCGGATGAATAGGAGTGATATCTTCATCTTGGGTTGGGAAGGCGGTATTCATAAACATGATAGTACCAGCTGTATCCAAAGGGCGAGTCGAACCAAAGGCTATGGTTCTATCGACATTTTTGGCGGCGCGGTACACCCAGCTGCGTTCAGCACGGTTGAAGGGGAGTTCTTCCCTGTCTTGGGCGAAAAAGTATTGTCTGAAAAACTCACCTTGTTTTTCGAACAGATATCGAAAGCGACCAATCACGGGATAGTTATGTCTTACCGCTTGTTTGGTCTGCATTTTATCTGCGATATACATGTAAATAACCGCGAGTACTGCGAGTCCTATAACGATCAAAAATAGTCCTGAAAACAGATCGAGTCCCCACATAAACCAATTGAGTTCACTCATGTTATTTATCCTTATTCTTGTCCGTAACGGGTGGCGATCAAGCTTGCGGGTTGGCCATCATTGAGAGAGAGTAAAAACAGCTGACTATAGTCCTCTTCGCCGATTGCTTGGATCTCAGGTCCACCCAGGGCTTTGATGATCAATGGCACTGTGTTTGAATGCCCAACGATGAGCGTATTGCCTTGTACTGCATGCACTTGTTCGACAATCTGCTGAATATGTTCTTCGATAGGTTTGGCTGCCTCGACTATCGTCACGGGCAAATGGCGAGCCTCGGCGATAGGCGCGAGTGTTTGCTGGGTTCGCAGGTATTGAGTCGCGATGAGTTGCGACAATGGCGTGCGGTTCAAGGCGGTGATCAGTGACGTTGCGCGCATTTCCCCCTTGGGCGATAACTGTGGGTCATTGGCTGGCGTGTCGGCTTTTTCGGCATGTCTGACTAAAATAATCAGCCTGTTTTCAGCATGGGCTTGGCTAATCGGGGCGAGGCTGAGGCAAGTTAAGATAATAAGACCGGTGAGCAAACTAAGGCGTTTGATATTGATGCTCGTATAGTGCTCAATAGTGCACTTAAGCATTTGTGTAAACACGTGAAAGCGGAAATGACTCAAATTGCGGCCTGCTGCCATGGTGTAACATCCTTTTCTATTGGCTTATCTCTAAGCTCGACGATAGTAATGATCTGCATGCGGGTGGATGGCGCTTTATGCACTTTATACAGAATAAACCCACTCAATTTATGCGGGCCTTATCATGACCTTGTGGTCACGATGGTACTTCAATTCTAAAAATTACTAAAGCTGGTCAAATTTTGGTCGATAATAAAGTCGACCCGAATTGAATGGATAGTCATCATGGAAATCAATAAACCCTCTCAAGTGCAAAGTACCCCTTTGCCGCAGAAAAAATATGCTGAAAATACGGCGCCTAAGGGTACCGAAGTGAGTGATTCGAAGGACGCGAAAACCACCGAAGTGACCTCGAAACAAACCGCGCAGCAAACGAGTAAGCAGCTGATGAATCAAGCGATTTTATCGGCACAGCAAGATGTGAATATCAAGTCAGGCGATCAGTCTATGATCTTGCTTTATCGCGCTGCGATAGAGTCGATTAATAAAGAGTTAGCGCCTACTATGGGCGAGAACGCGATTCAAACTGCTTACGATAATGGCGTAGATACATCGCCAGAAGCGACTGCAGATCGTATCGTGAGTTTTGCGACGCAGTTTTTTAGCATTCACCAGCAACAAAATTCGGGTATGAGCTTAGATGAGCAACTCGATAGCTTTATGGGAATTATTGGTGGTGCAATTGATAACGGCTTTAAAGAAGCGAAAGACATTCTGTCTGGCCTTAGAGTCTTGCAGGGGGATATTGCCGATGGTGTCGATAAAACCTATGGTTTAGTGCAAGAGGGACTACAGGCCTTTAGAGATAGTTTTAATAAGAAGACAGAAGAGACACAATCGAGTGCCAGTTAACGCTCTGTTGTTTTCGGTTCTATCGCCATAAGCCCCTTATCATAAGGGGTTTTTGTTATGCGGAAAAAAGTCTATGCTGGAAGCCTATTTAACGTTTCGCTTGAGGGTACGCTATGTGGACTAGGGGACAAGTTATAGAACGTATTGATTGGAGCGATAAGTTATTTTCATTGCGCATCGCCGCCGAGTTAGCCCCATTTATTCCTGGCCAGTTTATCAAGTTAAGTCAAATGCAAGATGATAAGCGTGTTGCCAGAGCATACTCCTTAGTCAATTCTCCCGATAAACCCTATGCCGAAGTGCTCGCAGTCGCGGTAGAGGACGGCCTGTTATCGCCGCAATTGCAAAACCTTGGCATAGGCGATGAAATTGAAATTACCTCAACCGCGACTGGTTTTATGACCTTAGTGGAAATTCCTAAGGGTGGACTTCAAGGCAAGCACTTATGGTTTTTGGCTACAGGTACAGCGGTAGGGCCATTTTTGTCTATGCTCGACACCCATGAACCTTGGGAGCGTTTCGAAAAAGTCGTACTTGTGTATGGCGTGCGCGAGGCGCAGGATTTGGCGTATCTTGATAAGCTGCGTGAGTTAGAACGCACATACCCAGCACAGTTTACATTAGTCTTGAGTGTGACCCGTGAACCCTTTGCCGATGCGTTGCAGTGTCGTATACCCGAGGGCCTGGTCTCGGGTGAGATTGAAAAAAAGGCAGGAGTAACCTTAAGTGCTGCTGATTCCCAAGTTATGATTTGTGGCAATCCCGGAATGATCAATGGCGCGCAAAGCGCCTTACTCGATAAGGGATTAGTGAAGAATTTACGTCGTGCTCCCGGACAAATTACCGTAGAGAAATATTGGTGATCCCATTTTATATGGGTGGGAGCAAGCCGTTTTCGCTCCTAAATAGCCATAGCGTTTAATGCAAATATAAGGAAATTTTTGATGAAGTTGTTAAGTTCTCAAGCTTCACCCTACGCCCGTTGTGTTAGAGCCTTAATCCAGTATTTAGGAATTAACAATATTGAAGAGCAGCTAGTCAATCCCTTTGAAAACAGTGCCGAATTACTCGATGCTAACCCGCTAGGACAGATCCCGTGTCTCATCACTAACGATGGCGTGGCGTTATTCGATAGCGAAGTGATTATGCGCTACCTAGATGCTGAGCTTGGCGATCGTAAGATGTTTGGCATCTCAAGTCATAACTGGGTGTTGGAGTGTCAATATTCTTTGATAAAAGGCTTAATCGATAGCGCGGTGAAATTACGCCAAGAGCAGATGCGTGAAGATGAAGGCGTGAGATCGGCTTTTTGGACGGCTCGCTTTGAACAAGCATTGCTGCGTGGTCTTATGCAGGTTGAGCTGCAAACCGTCATCACCCAAACCACGATTCAGGCACCGCAATTAGCCTTGATTTGCTTGCTTGATTATGTGGACTTTAGACATCCAGAGTTAGATTGGCGCAAGGTTGCCCCTGCGACGGCACTTTGGTTTAGTGATATGCGTAATCTCCCCGCGTTTATCCAAACCCGTCCCCAATAACTGGATGGAGATGCTCAGCCATCGGTTGCGCGTCTTCCCTTTGGTCTATCACGGCGGTTTTGTTCTCCAAAAGCGCCGAATAATTCCCGTGTAACCCCATATTCGACTCTACGGTCATTCCCTATTTGACGCCTATCTTCATGGTGTTGATAGCGACATTGGCACTGGGTCATAGTGCATTCTTCCATCGGGATTTCCGGTGCATCCTTCGATAAAAAACGTTTTCCAGACAGTGTTTCAGCCTGCTCACAGCAACTGCCGTCATTCACTATGCTTACACTGTGAAAATGATGATGCGGCTTAGTTCTATCCGCGTGTTGATTTACCGCTTTAGCATAGTGTCTATGCCGCTTGTGACCAGTATTGAGTTTAAATAGGCCAAATAGCGCTACTGCGACTATACCTAGTAGCAAAACAGTTAACATGACGCCTCCTGAAAGCATTTTAAGCAAATTAAGGTTCAGTTTAGTTTGATTTGAGATAATCACCAGTTTTGAATTTAAATTCATTAAAAACAAAAAGTTAAATGGACTATTGCTCTCTGTATATCCATCTATTACTCTTGCGCTACTGATAAGCATTATCATTAATGCGGCCATGTTCACACTCGCTGAACATATCATCACTTTGGGGAGAAATGAGTAATGAAATGGGTAACTTGCGCGGCTATTGTTGGGTTAATGTCGGTTGGGCATTCAGCGAATGCAGATGATAAATTAACCGTTTATTCTTATCGTCAAGCCTTCTTGGTGGAGCCTATCTTGACGCGTTTCACCGAAGAAACCGGCATAGGTGTTAATTTGGTCTTTGCAAAAGATGGTATTGCCGAGCGTCTCGCCCGTGAAGGTCGTTTATCCCCAGCAGATTTGGTGCTGACCTCTGATTTCTCGCGTCTAGTTGAATTAGTCGATAAAGATCTGACTTCACCAGTTAAAAATACCCAACTCGAAAGCAACATTCCTGCTCAGTATCGTGACCCCGATGGCCAGTGGTATGCCCTGACCATGCGAGTACGAAATCTCTATACGGCGAAAGACCGTTTAGGGCCGCAGCAAATCACCTATGAAGAACTCGCCGATCCTAAATACAAAGGCAAAATCTGTACCCGCAGCGGTAAGCATCCATACAACATAGCATTAGTGGCATCTATGATTGCTCACCATGGTGAAGCTGAGGCTAAAACGTGGCTGACCGGTGTGAAGAGTAACTTGGCGCGCAAGCCACAGGGTAACGACAGAGCCCAAGTGAAAGCGGTAAAAGAAGGCTTATGTGATATCGCTATCGGTAACAGCTATTACTACGGCAACATGATGCAAGACCCTGAGCAAAAAAGCTGGGCCGAGGCCGTCACGATTAACTTCCCAAACCAAGCCGATCGCGGTGCTCATGTGAACGTTTCTGGCATGGTGCTAACTCGTCATGCGCCTAATAAAGCCAATGCGATAAAATTGATGGAATTTCTATCCGCCGATGTGGCTCAAAAGGCCTATGCTGAAGTGAATATGGAATACCCAGTAAAAGCCGATGTGGCACCTTCAACCTTAGTGGCTTCATGGGGGGAGTTTAAGTCGGATCAATTGCCGATTTTTAAATTGGCTGAATATCACCAAGCGGCAGTTAAGTTATTAGATGAAGTGCAGTTTGATCTCTAGCATTTGACGTTAAGTACGAGTGACAAATTGCAGAATTAGGTTATCAGCGCCATTGATTGGCGCTGTAACTTTTTAAGGATTGACATGATTTTAGGATTAGCCAGAAGCTGGTCGCTTGCTGGTTATGCGGTGGCCACCCTGCTGGTGCTGCCACTGGTTGCGCTGATATTGCAGGCTTTGCAGCCTGACGAAGCCGTGTTTGGCCACTTGATGGCAACTGTCCTGCCAACTTATGTTATCAACAGCTTATTGCTGATCTTTTGGGTGAGTTTAGGCGCGTTATTACTCGCGTTACCCTGCGCTTGGTTGATGGCTCGCTGTGAATTTGTCGGCAGGCGCTACTTGCAATGGGCGCTATTACTGCCCCTCGCTATGCCGGGGTACATTGTTGCCTACGTGTATACCGATTTGCTCGATTATGCGGGGCCAGTACAGCGTAGCTTGAGATCGATTTTTGGTTGGAACTCACCGCAGGATTATTTCTTCCCCGATATTCGCACCTTAGGCGGCGCGGCGTGCATGTTGTCGCTAGTGTTATTCCCCTACATTTATCTATTGGCGCGTACCGCCTTTATGGAACAATCCTTAAGCTTGGCCCATGCATCAAGGAGCATGGGATGCTCGCCGTGGCAGAGTTTTTGGCGTTTATCTTTGCCCATGGCAAGGCCAGCGCTCGCGGTTGGGGTGGCTTTGGTGGCGATGGAAACGGCCGCCGATTTTGCGACGGTTAACTATTTTGCCGTGCCAACCTTAACCACGGCCGTATACGACACTTGGTTGGGTTATGGCAATCTGACCGCCGCCGCTAAGTTGTCGGCGATTATCTTGCTGGTGGTGTTTAGCTTGATTGGATTTGAGCGTTTTGCCCGCCGTAAACAGCAGTTATTCCAAAAACAATCGCGCATCCAAGCCAGTGATTTGTATCGACTCTCGGCAGCGCAAACCGCAGTGGCACTGAGCTTTTGTGCCACTCTGCTGCTATTAGCCTTTTTGTTGCCCTTTGGGATTCTATTGTCCTATGCCATTAGTTATTTTGAACAAAGTTGGGATAAGAGCTTTTGGCAGTTAAGCCTTAACAGTCTCAGCCTTGCGCTGATCACTAGCTTAATTTGTTGCTTAATCGCTTTGCTGCTCATGTTTGTACGCCGGATAAGCCCAAGACCCAGTGATGCCTTGCCCTCACGTTTAGCCTCGACGGGTTATGCCTTGCCCGGCACTGTGCTCGCTATCGGCGTATTAGTGCCGCTCACTATGCTCGATTTTGCGATTAACGATCTAGCGGATCTGCTTGGTTTAAACGGCCCAGGACTTATCCTGACGGGCAGCGTAGTGGCATTGATTTTTGCCTTTTGCGTACGTTTTGTGGCAATTGCTATCGGCAGCGTTGAAAGTAGCTATAAACGCATCTCGCCATCACTGGACATGGTGAGCCTGACTATGGGCCAAGGTCCACGGCAGTTGCTGCAAAAAGTGCATTTACCTCTACTTGGTAAGGGATTGTTTGCGGGCGCATTATTGGTATTTATTGAAAGCATGAAGGAACTGCCCGCAGCATTATTACTGCGACCTATCGGCTTTGAAAACCTTGCAACCTATGTTTTCCAGTTTGTGTCCGATGAAAAACTCGAGCACGGCGCCTTAGCCGCGATTGTCATTGTGCTGGTGGGCTTAGTACCGCTGATTTATTTAAACCGTTCATTGGAGCAACACAGCTGATGACAAACACGCTCAAGCTCATGCAAGTTCATAGCGATTATCAGGGCCAGCAAGTACTCAAAGGTTTGAGCTTGGCCCTCGAGCAAGGGGAAATCCTTGCGCTGTTAGGCCCTAGCGGTTGCGGCAAGACCACATTGTTGCGGGCGGTTGCGGGATTGCAGGCGATTAGCCAAGGTGAAATCCAGATCAATGGTCGCGTTGTGAGTGGAAACAGTCAGTTTGTGCCTAGCGAACAGCGCGGTATCGGCATGATTTTCCAAGACTATGCGCTTTTCCCCCATTTAACTGTGGCGGAGAATATCCTTTTTGGCGTGGCTAAATTGTCGGCCGCCGAGCGTCAGGCACGGTTGGATGACATGCTAACCTTAGTCAAACTCGAAGGCTTAGCTCAGCGTTATCCCCATGAGTTATCTGGCGGTCAGCAGCAGCGCGTCTCGATTGCGCGGGCACTTGCCTATGAGCCGCAGTTATTACTGCTCGATGAGCCTTTTTCTAATATCGATGCCCAAGTGCGCTACGAAATGATGGCGGAAATTCGCAGCATTTTGAAACAGCGTAATGTTAGCGCGGTGTTTGTCACCCACAGTAAGGATGAAGCCTTTGTATTTGCAGATACTTTGGCGATTTTTAATCAAGGCATTATAGTGCAGCATGGTAGTGCTGAAGCCTTATACGCCGCGCCCAATAGCCGTTATGTGGCGGACTTTTTAGGTAGCGGTAATTACTTACCCGCCGCAGTGCTCGATGGACACAGTGTTGCCACTCCAATCGGCCACTTAACCAGCCTCACACCATTAGGGTTGCCGAGCGAGTTCAGCGGTACGGTATTCTTGCGCCCGCAGCAATTGACGCTCAGCGCCGATGAGCAAGGTGTGGGCACGATCACAGAGCGGCGTTTCTTAGGCGCTTTTTGTCATTACTGGGTCAAAATTGAAGCCGCTTCTCACGCTTATTATGTCGAAGTACGAAGCCAAATGATGCAGCTCACTATCGGCCAAAAAGTCGGAGTCACGACAGAGCCGCACTCGCTGGTACTATTTGAATCTTAGACATATTGATATTGTGCAGAGCAAATCTAAGCGGTCAGGTATTAATGTCACGGCGATAAGCTATCACCAACGAAAGTACGACATTTTTGCTTACGTTTAACTTGCGTCTATGCGGTATGGGGTGGTGATTTTTTCGACCATCCTTGTTACTTTGAACCTCCGGTTTTGGAGGACTTATGATAAAAACAATAAAATCAATTTGTAGCTTAGTGACAGTAGTGACGGCGATGTCGTCTTCAGGAGTGATGGCCATGGATAGGATCACGGGTAAAGCCTTTGCGACGCGCTCTGAAGTGTATGCCACCCATGGAATGGCGGCGACCAGCCAACCACTCGCCACGCAAGTCGCTATTGATATACTCAAGCAGGGCGGCAGCGCGGTCGATGCGGCGATTGCCGCCAATGCCATGCTAGGGTTAGTCGAACCAACGGGTTCGGGTGTTGGTGGTGACTTATTTGCCATCGTCTGGAGCGCGAAAGATCAACGCCTCTATGGCCTTAACGCTTCGGGCCGCAGTCCAAAATCCTTAAGTTTAGAAAAGCTTAAATCCCTCGGCTTAGACTATTTACCGCCGCTTGGGCCTTTGCCTGTTTCTGTGCCCGGCGCTGTGGATGGCTGGTATGAACTGCATAATAAGTTCGGCAAATTAGCTATGGCCGATAATCTTGCGCCCGCAATCCATTACGCCCGTGATGGTTTCCCTGTGTCCGAACTCATCGCCTATTACCTTGAGGGGAGTGGTAAAAAACTCGCAAAATTCCCCGGTTTTAAAGAAACCTATATGCCTAATGGCAAGATGCCAGCGGTGGGCGAAATCTTTAAAAACCCAGCGCTTGCTAATACCTATGAGAAAATTGCCAAGGGCGGCCGCGATGCTTTCTATAAAGGCGATATCGCCAAAAGTATCGATAAGTACATGAAATCCCAAGGTGGTTATTTAAGTTATGATGACTTAGCGAGCCATACTAGCGAATGGATCGATCCCGTTTCGGTCAACTACCGTGGTTACGATGTATGGGAACTGCCGCCCAATGGTCAAGGGATTGCGGCGCTGCAAATCCTAAAAACTATGGAACCCTTTAATGTGGCTGCTATGGGCTTTAATAGTCCCGAATATGTGCATTTATTTGTCGAAGCGAAAAAACTCGCCTTTGCCGACAGAGCTAAGTTTTATGCCGACATGGCCTTTAATAAAGTGCCGGTTAACGAGTTGATTTCACAGCAATACAATTATGATCGCGCTAAGTTAATCGATCCCAATAAAGCGGCCAAGAGTGTTGATGCGGGTAATCCTGCGTTGCAACATGGCGATACTGTGTACCTGACCACCGCCGATAAAGACGGCAACATGGTGTCACTCATTCAAAGTAACTACCGTGGTATGGGGTCGGGCATGACACCGCCAGATCTCGGTTTCGTGCTGCAAGACCGTGGGCAAATGTTTGATTTAACGGAAGGGCGTTTTAATAGCTACGCACCGGGTAAGCGTCCATTCCATACTATTATTCCCGCCTTTGTGACCAAAGACGGTAAGCCTTGGTTGAGTTTTGGGGTGATGGGCGGCGCGACTCAGCCACAAATGCACGCACAAATTGTAATGAATCTGATTGATTTTAAAATGAACTTGCAAGAAGCGGGCGATGCCCCGAGAATTTTGCATATGGGCTCAACCGAGCCCACCGGCGAAGTGATGAATGATGGCGGCTACGTCAGTCTGGAATCGGGCTTCCCTGTGGAAACACGCCGTGAGCTTATCAAGAAAGGTCATGTGCTGCGTGATGGACTTGGGGATTTTGGCGGCTATCAAGCTATTGGATTTAATGCTGAAACGGGCGTGTATCGTGGCGCTTCTGAGAGCCGTAAAGATGGTCATGCTGCCGGTTATTAACTTCAGCGTCACGCTAAGGTAAGCTCGAGGTAGAGTAAGCTTTGCTGCTCTAATTCGATTAAACTGAATGACGAGACTTTCCAGTCTCGTCATTTTTACATTAGGGATCTTGGGCGTGATATTGCTACCTAATGAGCATTATCATGATAAACCAGAACAAACTGTGCGTTAGTTAATGTCATTTTCAGGTAAAGTTGCGGATAATATTGCCGAAAATGAATTTAGAAAAAGGGTGATAACCAAATGGATATACAAAATATGCCGCGTGAACAGTTGGGTGTGTGTGCAGAGGGGAACTTACACAGTGTCTATTTGATGTTTAATGCCAATGACAATGTAGAGTCACAATTACGTCCCTGTCTTGCCAACGTTGCGCAGTATATTTATGAGCTGACAGATCAGTATTCTGACAGTGCATTCAATGGTTTTGTAGGGATTGGCGCTAACTATTGGGATAGCCTCTATCCTAATGCGCGTCCTGAAATGCTTAAGCCTTTCCCTGCGATGCAAGTCGGCAGCCGTGAAGCACCGGCAATTGAATATGATTTGTTCGTGCATATCCGCTGCGATCGTTACGATATTCTGCATTTAGTCGCTAATGAAATCAGCCAAATGTTTGAAGACTTAGTGGAATTAGTCGATGAAGAACGTGGCTTTAGATTTATGGATAGCCGCGATTTAACCGGTTTTGTCGATGGCACTGAAAACCCTAAGGGGCGGCACCGTCAGGAAGTCGCTCTGGTTGGTGATGAAGATCCTGAGTTTAGAGGCGGCAGCTATATTCACGTGCAAAAGTATGCCCATAACTTGAGTAAGTGGCATAGATTACCGGTTAAAAAACAAGAAGATATTATCGGCCGTACTAAGCAAGATAATATCGAGTATGAGTCAGAGGATAAGCCACTGACCAGCCATATCAAGCGGGTGAATCTTAAAGATGCGAACGGTCAGTCGATGGAAATCCTGCGCCAGAGCATGCCCTATGGTTCGCTGAAGGAGCAGGGATTGATGTTTATCTCTAACTGCCGTACGCCGGAGCATTTTGAAAAGATGCTGCATAGCATGATGTTTGGTGATGGCGAAGGTAACCATGATCACTTGATGCATTTTACTAAGGCGATGACAGGCTCATCCTTCTTTGCCCCCGCATTGGATTTTATGCTGCAATTCGACGAATAAGCTTTCGAGATCTGCGCCGATTCAGCATCAATTAAACGCACTTACGCTAACGCCTAAGTGCGTTTTTTATGCTAATGCGCTGGGAGCCATTTTTTGATATCGAGTTGCCATTGCTGGGCAGTGAAATCGATAAAGGCGCGCACCAGATTTTGCTGATAACTGCGGGACAAGTACACAGCCCATAAGGTTTGGCCTGGCGTCGTAAAGTCGGGTAACACTTCTTTGAGCTGGCCACTGGCAAGGTATTGATTGGCTAAGTCGCAGGGCAAACGCACTATGCCATGTCCCCGCAGCGCCGCACTCACCAGTACGCCCATATCGTTGGCTTTAAGATTACCTGTGACTTTTACATGCTCGGCTTGCAGCTCTTTCAGGAAAGGCCAATTTTGTTGCGCCGAGTGTATCAGGCAGTTGTGAGCCAGTAGATCGATGGGCTCGACAAGTGGTGTGTTGCTATCAAGGTAGCTCGGCGCAGCACAGATCACGGCATCTATGGTCATTAAACGGCGGGCAATCAAATTATCATCCGGCTGCTCGGTATAGCGCAGTGCCACATCGACTCGCTCATCCACCAATTGGGCAAAACTGTCTGACATCACCAGCTGAATGCTGACCTTAGGGTGAATTTTAATAAAGCGGTCGACGACATCAAACAGGCTGTGCTGTCCAAGGCCAATCGGTGTGGCGATGCGAATACTGCCCACCAGTTCACTGTTATGGCTGTGGGCGCGGCTTTCCATGGCGGCGACTTCACTTAAGATCCGCTGGCAAAATTGCAGCGCTTCTTCGCCTTGCAAAGTCAGGCTGACGCTGCGGGTGGTACGGTGTAGTAAGCGTAAACTCAACCACTGCTCCACTTCTTGAATATGGCGGGACACCTGCAGGCGGCTGAGGTCTAAATGTTCGGCAGCTTTGGTAAAGCTGCCGCAGTTTGCCACTTCGACGAAACTGCGTATTGCGGCAATTTTATCCATATTAGTACCTCAAACTGAAACAATCATGCTCATTTATTGATGTTTATCACGTGAACCACTGCAAGTAAACTGGCTTCAATGTAAATCATCAGAGAGAGTTAACGAAATGAAAATCGCAATTTTAGGTGCAACAGGTTGGATTGGTGGTGCAATTTTAAAAGAAGCATTGAGCCGTGGGCACCAAGTAACTGCGCTAGTGCGTGATCCGAGCAAGTTATCCGCTACTGACGTGGTTGTGCATGCTGTGGATTTAGAGCAGCCATTAGTTGCGCAAACCTTTGCTGGCGTAGATGTTGTCATTGCCGCTGTTGGTGGCCGCGCACAACAAAATCATGGCCTAGTGGCGAGTACAGTTCAGCATTTACTGAATGTGCTGCCTAACGCTAAGGTGCCACGTTTATTGTGGGTTGGTGGTGCAGGGAGCTTAGAAGTGGCGCCGGGCGTGACTCTGGTTTCTAGCCCAGATTTCCCCGCTGCATATAAAGATGAGGCGTTAGCTCAGGGTGAAGCTTTGCAGGTATTCCGTGCGGCGCAAACTGCAATTAATTGGACCTTTGTGAGCCCAGCCGCTGAGATTTATCCTGGCGAGAGTGAAGGCCCATATCGCCTTGGTGGCGACAGCTTCTTTACCGATGCTAATGGTCGCAGCCGCATTTCTGTTACGGATTACGCTAAAGCCATGTTAGATGAGGCCGAACAGGGCACTCACGCAAATCAGCGCATCAGTGTGGCTTACTGACCTTAGCGTATAAACATCGGTGCACGAGAGATTGGCTTAAATGTGTAACGTAATCGGGACAATGGCCAAATAATCAGCGCAAGATTGGACTGAAATGCGTACAGATGAAATAGAACAGGTCAGCAAGCTGACCTGTTTTTTTATTCTGCGTAATTGAATAAAGATTTGATGGTTTCTAAGGTATCGGCGATATCTTGGATGCTCGATGGACAAATAAAGATAGTGTCATCACCGGCAATCGTGCCCAAAATGCCTTCTGGTTTACCGATAGAATCCAATAAACGGGCAATCAGCTGCGCTGCACCTGGGCTAGTTCGCACGACGATCATCGCTTGGTTATGATCGACATCGAGTACCAAATTCTTCAACGGGCTACCCGCGGTTGGTACGCCTAATTCGGCCGGCAAGCAATACACCATCTCTTGCTTAGCGTTGCGAGTCCGCACTGCGCCGAACTTGCTGAGCATGCGTGATACTTTTGATTGGTTAATATTACCAAAGCCTTCAGCTTGCAAGGCGGTGACGATTTCACTTTGAGAGCCAAAGCGCTCTTCTTTTAAAATCGACTTAAAAATTCTAACAAGGTCATCCTGATTCTTGGTCGTTTGCATAATATTATTATTCGTTATTCAAAAAAACAGGCCCATTTTGAATATTTTTAGAAAAATTGTCAACAAATAACCAGATTGGTTGAATAAAAATTCACTAACTCCCTGTGGTTAAGCGTTTGCTGTGGGCTTAAAAATACCAATTTGAGTAATTGTTCTACATTGCTTCTAACTTATTCCGGAATTCTTTTGTCCCACGACTAAGGGATAATTGAAATTGTTGTGACATTCCAGTAATGTGACGCCAACGTAAATTAGATCCATGTCACACATATCCGAGAAATAACGGAGATAACTATGAAAGTTGCTGTACTTGGTGCTGCTGGTGGTATCGGCCAGGCTCTTGCCCTACTGTTAAAAACTCAACTGCCTGCGGGTTCACATTTGTCTCTATATGATATCGCACCGGTTACTCCGGGTGTTGCGGTTGACTTGAGCCACATCCCGACTGCTGTTGAAATCAAAGGTTTTGCTGGTGAAGATCCAACGCCTGCCCTAGTGGGTGCTGACGTTGTTCTAATTTCTGCTGGTGTTGCGCGTAAGCCTGGTATGGATCGTTCAGATCTGTTCAATATCAATGCTGGTATCGTTCGCAACCTGATCGAAAAAGTAGCGGCAACTTGCCCTACGGCTTTGGTTGGCATTATCACTAACCCAGTCAACACGACTGTCGCTATCGCAGCAGAAGTGATGAAAAAAGCGGGTGTTTACGATAAGAACCGTCTGTTCGGTATCACGACATTAGACGTGATCCGTTCTGAAACTTTCATCGCCGAATTAAAAGGCCTGAACGTTGCTGACGTTAAAGTGAATGTGATCGGCGGCCACAGCGGCGTGACCATTCTGCCATTACTATCTCAAGTTGAAGGCGCGACTTTCACTGATGAAGAAGTGGCAAGTCTGACAACTCGCATTCAAAACGCGGGTACAGAAGTGGTTGAAGCTAAAGCCGGTGGCGGAAGCGCGACTCTGTCTATGGGTCAAGCGGCATGCCGTTTCGGTCTGTCTTTGGTTCGTGGTCTGCAAGGTGAAGCTAACATCGTTGAATGCGCCTATGTTGACGGCGGCAGCGAGCACGCAGAGTTCTTCGCACAACCTGTGCTGTTAGGCAAAAACGGTATTGAAAAAGTACTGCCTTACGGTGAAGTGAGTGCATTCGAAGCTAACGCTCGTGATTCTATGTTAGATACGCTGAAAGGCGATATCAAACTAGGCGTTGATTTCGTTAAATAATCTTTCGGATAATCTTTTTAGATTATGACGAATTAAAAAACGGAGCCATTGAGCTCCGTTTTTTTATGCCTGCGTTTTACACTTTCTAAAGCTCATTCAGCGGCGTTTGGTGGGAATTTGGCAATTATCGTCGCAGCGGGCTTTGCCCGTCAGTAAATAGGAGATGCGGTATCTGTGTTTAGCAAAGCGCAGGTAAGTCCAATCGGCGACAGTTTTAATCACGGGCAGGCGTAACAGTTGGATCCAAGCACGTGTTTCTGTCAGTGCCCACGCTTTACAGGTGACATCTAACCCGAGTAACACTTCGCCCGTTGCGGTTTCACCGTGAAGAATAGTATTGGCGTAGTCTCTATCAATATGGCTGAAACGTTCACTAAAGTCGGGTGCATTTAAATCTTCAAGCGCAATAAAGTTGTTGGGATCGCGCGCTTTCAGTTGACGCATTTCGGCGCTACATAATGGACAGTTACCATCATAAAAAATCCGCAGTTCCATCGGGTCCACCTCTGATGACTTGATCACAATACTTGGTCTAAGCTCTTGGCTTGCGCACTTAAGCTTGGTTTCTTATAACCTATACGCAGATTAAAGGGTTTTAGATCGCAGCTGATTTTAGATCGACGCTGATTTTAAATCTAATCCGCGTCTCATTTGGCTTTTTGTTAGGTTAAATTCAAACGAGTACAGTAACATCTTGGTTATTCATCAGGTTAACTTGATTGCTTATCTTTAAGTGAACAAGGTAAAGCCTGACAAATAACGGACTCAAAAGGATAGGTATGACATCTCCCATCATAATCACAGGCGTGGGTAAACGCATAGGTTACGCCTTAGCCAAACATTTTCTCGCCCAAGGTCAGCAGGTGATTGGTACTTATCGCAGCCATTACGATAGCATTGATGAGCTGAACGCTTTAGGTGCGACTCTGTATCCCTGCGATTTTTATGACGATGCCCAAGTGCAATCCTTAATTGATGAGTTAACTCAACTGCCTCAAATTCGCGCCATTATTCACAATGCTTCGGACTGGCTGCCGGATCCTGTTCTTATAAAGAATGAGCCTTTAAAGAGTACCACTTTTACGCCGAGCCAAGTGCTGCAGCGGATGATGCAAGTGCATGTGAGCGTGCCCTATCAGTTGAACTTGGCCTTAGAGGCGCAGCTACGTGCCGCTGCTGGCGATGAAATCGGCGGCAGTGATGTGATTCATATTACAGACTACGTGGCAGAGAAGGGCAGTCAGAAGCACATAGCCTATGCCGCCAGTAAAGCCGCGCTGCACAATATGACGCTATCCTTTGCCGCCAAATTTGCGCCCGAGGTGAAAGTCAATTCGATTGCACCAGCGATGATCCTATTTAATACGGGTGATGACGCCGCCTATCAGCAAAAAACCTTAGCCAAAGCGTTATTACCGAAAGAGGCGGGGAATGCGGAGATTATCGAACTAGTGGACTACCTGCTTAATAGCCGTTACGTCACAGGTCGTTGCCATAATGTCGACGGCGGCCGGCATTTGAGGTAAAGAAAAATCTAGAACGGCCTGCGGCCTCTAGAGCGCCATTGCATAGCTCTAGAATCTAGATTCAAGAAGAAGTCGTTATGGAGCGACGCTCTGCTTTTTCTAGCAGCGAAGCGCTCTAGCTTCTAGTTTCTTGCACCTTCTTTTAAAACGTCAGTACGCGACTTGGGGTGATGATGAATGGCAAAGGCACATCCCAATGCTCGCAGGGTAAACTCGTCACTTGCTGACAGTCGTGGGCGTAACCCATAGGCAAAGGTTTACCTTTAAGCTGCCAGTTTGCCAGCGTCCTATCGTAATAACCGCCGCCCATGCCCATGCGATTCCCCATTAAATCAAACGCCACCAAGGGCGTGATAACCACATCTAGCTCAGTTACTGGGATAATGGCGCGCACATCTAACTTAGGTTCTAAGATGCCGAATTGATTCGCCTGCATCGGCGTGTCAGCACTGTAATGCAGGAATAACAGTTGCCCTGCATTGAAGGGATGCAACCTTGGCAGATAGGTGTGAATGCCCAATTGCCACAGCGCAGCGATCAGCGGCGGCGTGGCGAGTTCGCCATCGTGGGTGAGATAAAGCGCCACATGTTGCGCATTTTGGGCCTGCAATGCATCGAGCATTCGTTGGCAGGCACTTAAGCTTGCTTGGGTTTGTTCGGTTTTTGAAAGGGATTTGCGGGCGGTGCGAATGCTTTTGCGTAACTGATTGCGGCTTTCTTGCGTATGAATGGCGATATTTGCCGCATGGCTGGCGACATCAGTCATTTCACCAACAGCAGCAAACTCTACGGCAAGGTCCGCCGTGTCGCTTTGGGTGTTCAAATGAGAAAGTTTGGAGGATGTAGACATAAATTAAGATGCTCCCCAGAATGCCGCTACCGGTGTAGCCCTTGAACCGTAGGTTCAAGGCGGGTAAATGATTACCTCCTAAGGCTTCTCGGTACAAGCCGAGCATGCACAATGTCAGTAAAGCATTCACCCTGAGATAAAAATTATCGGCACAGGGACATTACCAGTTGGCATGCATCCCAGGGAGCAAAACGGTATTGAATCGCTAAAACATTGGTTTATTTAGATAAGCCAGTTTAGCCATTCACTGTGCGTCAGTCGGTTTAACTCAAATGGTGTTAAATCACCAAGGCGCACAGTTTAAATCTATTTAGTTGAACGCTCAACTAAGGCATTTTCGAGGGTCGACTGCAGCAAGCTGATCCTGTCGTCCATCTGTTGCATGTAATGCTTGTTTTTTTGCTTTTCTTGGAACAACTCGTGTCCAATATTCAGCGCCGCCATAATGGCAATTTCTTCGCGGCTTAGGCTATTGGTTCGGGTTTTTAACGCTGTGAGTTGTTGTTCAACTCCCAATGCTACCGTACGTAAGGCATCCTCTTGACCTTTCGGGCAAGCGATAGAGTAGGTGCGCCCAAGTAGGGTAATTTCAACAGCACTGTTACTCATGTCGCGGGTGATCCTTTCGTTAGCCTCTTAGGGCGGACTATATAGGGCTGATATTAAAAGTGCAAGGTAAGCCGCAAATGGATTGGTCTTTGGCGGTTTTGTTTGCTGTTTGTGTGAGCAGTTGGATAATTTTTTATCAGGGTGTGGCCGATTTCGCCATTATTGGGATTCAGTATTGGTTCAAGTCTTTATCTCTGCTAGCATTGCTGCTGGAAAAATCTTATTGGGATCTGACATGGCAACCCCTCCTTCGTTACGTATCGACAGCTTAAAACTCGCCTTAGATGCGGCTGAAATCGGCCAACATCCGGTAGAAGTTCACGGTGCTTTAGTCGGTTTAATTTGCGGTGGTGTAGCGCAAACTGGCGACACTTGGATCAAGCCTTTATTTGACTTGATGAACGATGGTCAACCTTTGCCAGCGCAGTTGCACCAATTAGTGTGTGATTTGTTTAATGATTCAGTCGCGCGTTTAGTGGATTTTGAATTTGGTTTCATGCCGCTGTTGCCCGAAGAAGAAGAGCCGCTCAGCCAACGTGTTGAAGCCTTGTCCCTTTGGACCCAAAGCTTTTTGACTGGCATGGCAATTATTCAGCCGAAACTGAATCAAGCCTCGGCAGAAGTGCGTGAAGTGATCAAAGATTTGGCAGAAATTGCCCAAGTGGAATTTGATGTTGCCGACGATGAAGAATCTGAAGCTGCTTACACTGAACTACTCGAGTTTGTGCGCATTGCCGCCATTATGTGTTACTCGGAGTTTGGTCCTGAGATCCCGCTTGGCGAGACCGACGATACAGCGGTGGTGCATTAATTTACCGCGATTGTTTAGTGCTTAAGTTTAGTGCTTAGGTTAAATGCTTAGGTTAAATGCTTAATAAGTTAACGCAGTAGTGGCTTCATTTGATATCAAAGGCGGGCAAACCTACCTTTGAATTCATAGCACTGGTGTTTTTGAGTGCATAGCACTGATGTTTACATCTTTTATGTTTACATGCCTCAGTGCCATGCCAAAGCTTGAATGAGATCCCCATGACGGCCACAAATCACATGGATACTTCAGTTCAACACGTCGACATCGCGATTGTAGGCGGTGCGATGGCGGGGGCGACTCTCGCGTTGGCTCTCGCGCGTCTTTCTTTATCTGCAGCTAGGCCGCTTTCCATCGCCTTAATCGAGGCGCACCTTCCCGATAAACAACACCCCGGATTCGATGCTCGCTCCATCGCTATCGCTCATGGTTCTATTTTCGAATTGTCCCGTTTAGGTCTATGGCCAAAGCTCGCCCATTTGGGCACGGCGATTGAAAATATCCATGTATCGGATCGCGGCCACTTTGGCATGACAGAGCTCAATGCCGCTCAGTTTCATTTAGATGCCTTAGGCCAAGTTGTTGAGCTTGAGCGTGTCGGCCAAGTGTTGTTTAACGAGTTGAATAAGAGCGAGGTAAAACTGTTTTGCCCCGCCAAACTTGCGCAAGTGGAACCCGCCGTTGAAGGCCATACCTTAGTGCTCGACACGGGCGAGCGCCTTCAAGCAAAACTCGTGGTCGCCGCCGATGGACTGCAATCCAAAGTGCGCAGCAGTTTTGCTTTGCCCGTGACCCAAGTGGCCTTCGAGCAAACCGCGATTATTGCCAATATTCAAACCGACAAGCCGCATCAACATTTGGCCTATGAGCGTTTTACCCAAACGGGTCCCTTAGCGTTGTTGCCTATGGCTGATAGCCAAGGTCAACCTCGCTTATCACTGGTGTGGGCGCTCGATGATGCACGGGCTAAACAGATGCAAACCGCGCCTAAAGCGGAATTTTTAGCGGCGCTGCAGCAGGCCTTTGGTTATCGAGCAGGCACGTTTATCGATGTCAGCGCGCGTCATGCGTATCCGCTTAATTTGTCGTATATGCCAAGGCCAATCCATCACAGATGTGTGTTTATCGGTAATGCCGCGCAGACGCTGCATCCAATTGCGGGGCAAGGATTTAACTTAGGGCTGCGGGATGTAGTGAGCTTGCTTGAGGTGCTCAAAACGGCGCTAGATCAGGGTGATGATATCGGCTCCGCCGCCGTGACCCATGCTTATCTCAATGCCCGTGAGCACGACAGAAACAGCACTATCCGCAATATCGAATTTTTAGTCCGTGGCTTTTCAAACCAATACTGGCCGATGGCGCTGGGTCGTAACTTAGGCTTGCGCTTATTATCTTGGTTTCCGCCACTGAAAACCCCCGTTGCTCAAAAGGCGATGGGCTGGAAATAACTCGCTTTTCATTACTGGTATCGCAACGCGAAAAGGATGTACCCATGTTAAGTTCACAAGCCTATGACATCGCCATTGTGGGTGGCGGCATGGTGGGACTCGCCACCGCGATTGGATTGGCGCAGGCCAACCTTAATGTCGTCGTTATTGATGCGGGTCACACGGATGCCGTTGTCGGCGAGCCGCGCCTGCGGGTGAGCGCCATCAATAAGGCGAGTCAGCGCTTGTTAGAAAACTTAGGTGCATGGACTTATTTAGACACTTCCCGCGCCACGCCTTATCAAAAAATGGCGGTGTGGGATAAAGACGGTTTCGGCAAAATTGCCTTTGACGCCAACAGCATCAGCGAAACCAGTCTTGGCGCGATTATCGAAAACGATGCCATTAGCTTTGCGCTGGCGAAACGCGTCGCTGAGTTTGACAATATCACTCATATTGAAAACCAACGCTTAGAACGCATTGCCTTTGGCGAGCGCGAAGCTTGGCTGACCCTCGCCAATAGTGCCCATTCCCAAATTGAAAGTGTGAGTGCTGCCTTGGTGATCGCCGCCGATGGCGCCAATTCTTGGGTGCGTGAGCAATGTAAGATCCCGCTGACATTTTGGGATTACGGCCACCACGCAATCGTCGCGACGATCCGCACCGAAATGCCGCACCTTGCCACCGCCCGCCAAGTGTTTTTAAAGGACGGCCCGTTAGCATTTTTACCCCTGTATGAAGACAATCTCTGCTCCATCGTCTGGTCGGTGCCGCCCGAGCGCGCCAATGAATTATTGGCGATGGACAGAGTGCAATTCGAGCACAATTTAACCGCGGCTTTCGACGGTCGTTTGGGGATTTGCCAGCTGGAAAGCGAGCGCCAAGCCTTTCCATTACGGATGCGCTACGCCCGCCATTTTGCCCGCCACCGTTTAGTGTTGGCAGGCGATGCCGCCCACACTATCCATCCGCTGGCGGGCCAAGGGGTGAACCTTGGCTTTTTAGATGCAGCCAGCATTATCGAAGTCATCAGCGAATTACAGCAAGCGGGTAAAGATATCGGCGATTATGCCCAGCTGCGCGTGCTGGAACGTTGGCGTAAAGCCGATGCGATGGAGATGATCGCGGCGATGGAAGGCTTTAAACGCTTATTTGAAGGGACGAATCCGCTGAAAAAAGCGATCCGCGATCTGGGCTTAAATCTGGTTGATAATGTCGCTGGGCTGAAAACAGTGTTCATACAACAGGCCATGGGCAATAAGTCGGCGCTGCCTAAGTTATGTCGTTAGCCTCGGTTGCGCTAATGTGATCAGAATTGCCGCTAATATCAGCATATTGACTGCAAGCTGCGCAAATCTGGTCTTCGCATGTAAAAAAATTACATGTTAAAGATGAGAAAATCTAATGACACTGACTTCGGATTAGAAAAATCTCCTGTATACAAATTTGTGACGCAAGGTATAATTTCGCCGCATTTTAGACCCTAGTATTTATAACAATCACGATAAATATCTGATTAGTTCAGAGCCAATCAGGCGTTTCAATTCAAGACGCATTAATGCAGAAAGGGTCAATTCCTTTCAAGCCAATGCAACGCAGAAGTGAAATGTGTGAGTTGCTCCCGAAGGGCGGCCAATGGTAAACATTGGCAAATCGCTGCAATAGCCAGATATTTAACCGGATTGATATTACCCTACACTAGGCAGAGACCTGAAAAAGGCCGCAAAAAAGGGATAACAATGGCTAACAAAACTATTCTGTTTAACAAGCACTTAGAATCAAACGCTAAGATGGTCGACTTCCACGGTTGGGATATGCCCCTCAACTATGGCTCACAAATCGAAGAACACAATGCCGTGCGTCAAGACGCGGGTATGTTCGACGTTTCCCACATGACTGTGGTTGATGTGATTGGTAACGACGCTTGTGCATTTCTGCGTAAGTTGCTGGCAAACGATGTGGCTAAGCTTAAAGTTCCAGGTAAAGCCTTATACGGCGGCATGTTAGACGAAAATGCTGGCGTCATCGACGACCTCATCACTTACTACCTCACTGACACTAACTACCGCGTGGTAGTGAACTCAGCGACCCGCGAAAAAGATCTCGCTTGGATCGCCAAGCAATCCCAAGGTTTTGACGTCACTGTGACTGAGCGTCCAGAACTGGCGATGATCGCCGTTCAAGGTCCTAACGCTAAAGCGAAAGCCGCTGCCGTGCTCAGTGCCGAGCAAAACGCCGCCATCGAAGGCATGAAACCTTTCTTCGGTAAGCAAGCCGGTTCTCTGTTTATTGCGACTACGGGTTACACAGGCGAAGCAGGCTACGAAATTATCGTCCCAGAAGATGAAGCCCAAGCCATGTGGCAAGCATTGCTAGATCAAGGTGTTAAACCTTGTGGCCTCGGTGCCCGTGACACTCTGCGTCTTGAAGCCGGTATGAATCTCTACGGCTTAGACATGGACGAAACCATCAACCCATTGGCCGCCAACATGGGCTGGACCATCGCATGGGAACCGAGCGACCGTGACTTTATCGGCCGTAAAGCCCTCGAAACACTTCGCGATGCGGGAACCGACAAACTTGTTGGTCTAGTGATGGAAGAAAAGGGCGTGTTACGCCATGATATGCCAGTATTTTTCACCGACTCAGCCGGTGTTGAGCACCAAGGCGTGATTACCAGCGGTACTTTCTCACCAACATTGGGCTATTCTATTGCGATGGCGCGTGTTCCTAACTCAATTGGGGATACGGCGGAAGTCGAAATGCGTAAAAAACGTGTGGCTGTTAGAGTAGTAGCGCCAAACTTTGTGCGCAACGGTAAACAAGCATTTTAAAAAAACGGAACAAGGAACAAGAACAATGAGCAATATTCCGACAGAACTGAAATACGCCTCTTCACACGAATGGATCCGCAAGGAAGAAGACGGCAGCTACACAGTTGGTATCACTGAGCACGCCCAAGAGCTGTTAGGTGACATGGTTTTCGTTGAACTCCCAGAAGTTGGCGACACTGTAACTGCGGGTGAAGACTGTGCTGTAGCTGAATCAGTAAAAGCGGCGTCTGACATTTATGCCCCAATTTCTGGCGAAGTGATTGCCGTGAACGAAGCGCTGGAAGATTCTCCAGAACTCGTTAACAGCAGCGCTTACGGCGAAGGCTGGTTCTTCCGCGTAATGCCTTCTGACGAATCAGAAGTCGACGCCCTGCTGGATGCCGAAGGCTACCAAGCTGTAATCGACGAAGATTAATCGTCGACGCTAACGAAGCCCTGAGGGGCTTCGTTTGTTTTAGCGCAAGATTGACATAACAACAGCCCGTTAATCAGTACCCTACAGTTCTGAATTTCGGCAAATCTGGAACAAGGTTTATCATGACCAAGCAAACCCTCACTCAGTTAGAACAGCACGATTTATTCTTACGTCGTCATATCGGCCCAGATAGCAACCAACAGCAAGCTATGCTGAATTTTGTTGGTGCTGAGTCACTGGAAGATCTGACCGCGCAAATCGTGCCTGAGTCGATCCGTTTAAGCCAAGACCTGAGCATTGGTGATTCCTGCGGCGAAGCCGAAGGCATTGCCTACATTCGTGGTTTAGCGGACCAAAACCAAGTATTTAAGAGCTACATAGGTATGGGTTACTACGGCACTCAAGTGCCAAACGTGATCCTGCGTAACGTATTTGAAAACCCAGGTTGGTACACGGCTTATACGCCATATCAGCCAGAAATCGCCCAAGGCCGTTTAGAAGCCATTCTAAACTTCCAACAAGTGTCGATGGACTTAACGGGTTTAGATTTGGCTTCTGCTTCTTTGTTAGATGAAGCAACTGCTGCTGCCGAAGCGATGGCGCTGGCAAAGCGCGTTTCTAAAGCGAAAAAAGCCAATATCTTCTTCGTTGCCGATGATGTGTTCCCGCAAACCTTAGACGTAGTGAAAACCCGCGCTGAGTGTTTTGGTTTTGAAGTGGTGGTTGGCCCTGCATCTGAGGCCGTTAACCATGAGCTGTTTGGTGCTTTGTTCCAATATACTAACCGTTTCGGTCAAATCACTGACTTCAGCGAATTATTCGCAACTCTGCGTGCGAAGAATGTGGTTGTGACTGTCGCCGCCGACATTATGTCCTTGGTATTACTGAAATCACCGGGCGCTATGGGCGCCGATGTGGTATTCGGTAGTGCGCAGCGTTTTGGCGTGCCAATGGGCTTTGGTGGCCCACACGCGGCCTTCTTCGTTGCCCGTGACGAGCACAAACGTTCTATGCCTGGCCGTATCATTGGTGTGTCAAAAGACGCCCGTGGTAACCGCGCACTGCGTATGGCAATGCAAACTCGTGAGCAACATATCCGCCGCGAAAAAGCCAACTCAAACATTTGTACTGCACAAATTCTGTTAGCGAATATGGCGTCTTTTTACGCCGTATTCCACGGCCCAGATGGCCTGAAAACTATCGCATCACGCATTCACCGTTTCGCCGACATTTTAGCGGCAGGCTTAAAAGCGAAGGGCGTGAACTTAGTGAATAGCACTTGGTTTGATACTGTTAGCATCAAAGGCTTAGATGTTGCTGCCGTCAATGCACGCGCACTGGCTGCTGAAATGAATCTACGTTTCGATGCCGATGGTATTGTGGGCGTGAGCTTAGACGAAACCACATTACGCACAGATATCGAAGCCTTGTTCGATGTGATCTTAGGTGCCGGCCATGGTTTAGATGTTGCCGCGTTAGACGCGCAAATAGTTAGCCAAGGTAGCCAATCGATTCCGGCGGCACTCGTGCGCCAAGATGCGATTTTAAGCCACCCAACCTTCAATCGCTATCAAAGCGAAACCGAGATGATGCGTTATATCAAACGTCTCGAAAGCAAAGACTTAGCACTTAACTACTCGATGATTTCACTGGGCTCTTGCACCATGAAGTTAAACGCAGCGGTTGAAATGCTCCCAGTGAGCTGGCCAGAATTTGCCAACATGCACCCATTCAGCCCACTGGATCAAGCCAAAGGCTTTACTCAGTTGATTGAAGAGTTGTCGACTTGGTTAGTGAACATCACAGGCTACGACGCTGTGTGTATCCAACCTAACTCTGGCGCTCAAGGTGAATACGCTGGCTTATTAGCCATCAAGAAATACCATGAGTCACGTGGCGATGCGCACAGAAACATCTGTTTGATCCCGCAATCTGCCCACGGTACTAACCCTGCATCGGCACAATTAGCCGGTATGCAAGTGGTGGTGACGGCGTGTGATAAGCAAGGTAACGTCGATTTAGAAGATCTGAAGACGAAAGCTGCCGAAGTGGCTGAAAACCTGTCTTGCATCATGATCACTTACCCATCGACCCACGGTGTGTATGAAGAATCTATCCGCGAAATCTGCAACATAGTGCATCAGCACGGCGGTCAAGTGTACTTAGACGGCGCTAACATGAACGCTCAGGTCGGTTTAACGTCTCCTGGCTTTATCGGTGCCGACGTATCACACCTTAACCTACACAAAACCTTCGCTATTCCACACGGCGGCGGTGGTCCAGGTATGGGCCCAATCGGCGTGAAATCACACTTAGCCCCATTCGTTGCGGGCCACGTTGTGGTTAAACCGGGTCGTGAAAGTGACCACAACGGTGCCGTATCTGCTGCACCTTACGGTAGTGCTGGCATTCTGCCTATCAGCTGGATGTACATTAAGCTGTTAGGTTCACAAGGCCTGAAAAAGTCGACCCAAACTGCGCTGTTAAACGCTAACTACGTGATGAAGAAGCTGTCTGAACACTACCCAGTATTGTTCCGTGGCCGTAACGATCGCGTGGCGCACGAATGTATTATCGACCTACGCCCACTGAAAGAAGCCTCTGGCGTGACCGAAATGGATATAGCTAAGCGTTTGAATGACTATGGTTTCCACGCACCAACCATGAGCTTCCCTGTTGCGGGAACCCTGATGATTGAGCCGACGGAATCTGAATCTAAGGTGGAACTAGATCGTTTCATCGACGCTATGGTGTCAATCCGCGCTGAAATCGCCAAAGTAGAATCAGGTGAATGGCCAGTGGACAACAACCCGCTGCACAATGCACCGCACACTATGGCCGATATCATGGACCCAGAGTTTGATACGCGTCCATACAGCCGCGAAGTGGCCGTGTTCCCAAGTGCAGCAGTACGCACTAACAAGTTCTGGCCAACCGTGAATCGTATTGATGATGTCTACGGCGACCGCAACCTAATGTGTAGTTGTGCGCCATTATCAGACTACGAATAATTAATAATGGCTACTTGGCCTAGATAATTCGGCGTCAGCCAACACTTTTCGCTACTCATTGACACCAGTCAACTCCGTGGCGAAAAGCGTCGGCTTCCTTGCCTTATCGTCGGCAGTAACGCCATTATCATTCTTCGGCTTCAGCGAATTTGAAGCATAAAAAAGCGACCGAAAGGTCGCTTTTTTATGTCTTAAAAGTTCTATGACCTAGTCCCAATGATTAAGCACTTACATTCCTGTGACACGTCACCCCCTTTATTTCACAAGAAGCATCCCTGAGGGCTCGACGGCGGCATCTGCTGCATATGGGTGTGCGAATGCCGCGATCATATGGATGTGAATGAGCGGCCATGCCGCCAACGGTCACTTACATGCAAGTGCTTAATTTAGCTAGCCCTTGAGTCTATCTGCACTAAAAGTGGCCTGTTGGTGCTTGGTAAGATAGCTCTCAGTTTAGAAGGTCACTGGTACAACAATACCTGTTTTGGTGTAACGGTTGAGTACAGAGTAATGCCTGTCCTGACATTCAGTGCAACAATGCCTGTTTTGGTGTAACCATTGAGTGAAGAGTTATGCTTGTTCTGACTCTTATGCATGAACCAACTTGTCAATACTCATGTGCGATGCCCTGTGTTTTATTGGCAACAGGCAAGTGACTAGAAGCTAACGCGATATTGTGGAATTTCTAAACAAAATGCTTGCCGCAATATGGATGATTTGTTATTACTGACGCATGAACAAAATATACGTAAGCGCAATTAACACCACCACTACCACCACGAGAATTCTCGGGGGGTAGTTTTTTGCGTCTTTAAAAAAACCCTCTGAGCGACATCGCTAGAGGGTTTTTTTATACCTTGGTTTTGTATTTCGCTCAGATTTAACTCAGATTTTACTCAGGAGAGAATGATGAAAACACATCGCGAAATTGCAGAACAACTTGACCTGTTTCACTCTGAACCACAGGCGCCAGGTATGATTTTTTGGCACCCGAATGGCTGGGCATTATTCCGAGATATTCAAGAGCACATGAGGCGCGTATATCGTCGCAATGGTTTTGAGGAGGTGAACACGCCTGTTTTTATGAAGAAGGAGTTATGGCAAACGTCTGGGCATATGGACATGTTTGCAGAGAACATGTTTTTCGGTGGTGGGAAGGAAAACATCGATGAATATGTGTTAAAACCCATGTCTTGTCCTGCCCATATTTTGCTGTTTAAGCGCGGAGTACATAGCCATAGAGATTTGCCTCTGCGGCTATTTGAGTTTGGCTTGGTGCACCGTAATGAATCCTCCGGTTCGTTAAATGGTTGCCTGCGCGCACGCCAGTTCACTCAGGATGATGCCCATGTTTTTTGCTGTTGGTCTCAGGCTGAGGAGGAGATACGTGGTTTTCTCCAACGTGCAAAGCAGGTTTATGGTGATTACGGCTACCATAATTTAGACGTAAAAATATCGACTAAACCTGAGAAGGCATTAGGCAGCGATGAGCAATGGTGCCGAGCACAAAAGCTATTGGATTCAGCCTGCCAGATTGAGGGCTTTGATGCCGAGTATCAAGCTGGTGAAGGGGCTTTCTATGGTCCCAAAATTGAACTATCACTGACAGATTCTATGGGAAGACGTTGGCAGTGTGGAACAATTCAGTTTGATTTTAATTTGCCTGAAAGATTCGATGTTCACTACACAAATGAGCAAGGTGAATTCGAACGGCCAGTGATTATGCACCAAGCTATGTATGGCTCTATCGAGCGTTGGTTGGGGATTCTCTTGGAAGTCTCACAGGGTAACCTGCCGGATTGGTTGCATCCTGTGCCTGTTGCTATCGCCTCAGTGAATGAGTCAAACAGTCAATTTGTCCGCCAGCTAGCCACATTATGCTTAGCACGAGACATGCGAGTGTTGGTTGATATCAGTCAAAACTCAGTTGCCCGCAAAATGAAACGTTTTCACAAGCAAAAAGTGCCTTATATCTTAACGGTTGGGGATAAGGAAGAAGCCGAGAAGTGTGTGTCAGTTAAGTGCCGAAAAGATGGTGTTATGACTCACATCCCTCTTGCTGAATTAGCTGACTATCTCGCGGATAAACTAGTTCTAAAACAATAACATAATTGGAATGGTGTTTGCTATTTAAGGCTAGCTAGGGTTCCCACGGCTAGCCTTTACTCATTTTATGATCCCGCTCTTTGCGCTAAGGCTTAACGATAAAAGGCTTCAACTGTGCCTTTTACTGTGAGCAAAAGAGGTTGGCCGCGACGGTCTAAGGATTTGCTTGGTACTTTTACCCAACCTTCACTGATGCAATATTCTTCGACATCAAAACGCTCTTTGCCGTTGAGCTTAATACCGATATCGTGTTCGAAAATTTCTGCCACATGGTGTGGGCTGCGTGGGTTAACGGAAAGGCGATCCGGTAAAGCGGGTAATGATGTTGTGTCGGTCATGGTCGTGATCTGTCGTTGTCTATAGTGAAAAAGCGTGCGCTATTGTAGGCAATCCCAGCGCAACGCTCAAGACTTTAACTGTGACTGATTACGCGCCTTGCGTTACAAGGTTAGGTTGTCCTGTTAGGGCACAGCTGTTAGGGCATTGCAGTTAGGACACTGCTGTTAGGGCAAGACTGCACCGCAGCAGGAAAAGGCTTTCAGCACTCGGCCGTTTTCTCTGCCCATGACTGAGCGCAAATAAACCTTGGCTAATGTGTCGGCATTAATTGCACTAAAACCGGGAAAATAGTCCTGATAGCTCGCTAACGACTCGCTTAATACCGTTGGGCTGACAATGTTTATTCGCTGCTGCGCAGGTAATTCGCCCGCGACGGCGGTAACAAAATGCTCAAGTGCGCCGTTTATGGTGGCGGCGCTAACGCCATCTTTTACTGGGACATCGGCGATAATGCCACTGGTCAGTGTAAAACTCCCCCCAGCGTTGAGGTATTGGCTACCTATTTGCACTAACTGTATCTGCCCCAATAACTTACTTTGGAACCCTGTGTACCAGTCTGCTTGGGTCATAGCGTTGAAGGGTTTAAACACGACATCACCCATGGCTGAAATCATTGCATCGACTTTACCGATTTTTTCTAACCCTTGATGGAGTGAATGTTCATCCCGAATGTCTATCAGGACATCCCCCGTTGTTCGCCCTACCTGAATAACTTCATGCTGAGTTGAATGAAATAAGCGGACTATGGCTTGTCCGATTGTGCCTGATGCACCCACTACGACTATTTTCATGACATGCTCCTAAATTGAATACGAATTAAGGATAGTCTGGTTAATTAAATAGAAAAAGCGCATATAATCACCACATTGTTTCGCTAATAGGTTTAATTGATGAATCTCACTCATCTGCAGTCATTTATGCTGGTTGCCAAAATGCACAGTTTTAGCGCTGCGTCTGAACAACTCGGCGCTTCTAAAGGCTTAGTGTCGCGCCATGTTAAATCCCTTGAAGATGAAATGGGTTGTCAATTACTCCACCGAACCACTCGGCGAGTATCAATGACCGAAGCAGGGCATGCGTTATATGGTAAAGCCTGCGAAATCGAGAGGCTGGCCAATGAAGCTGGACGTTTAGTGCAGGATTTAACGCAGGACTCCTGTGGCACTTTAAAATTCACCGCTCCAACGGAACTGGGCAAAAAATTGCTGAGTCCTATGCTGCTTCAGTTTATTGCTGAGTATCCTCAAGTGAAACTCGAACTGTGTTTTGAGCAGAATATTCAAGATGTTGAGTTCGGCAAGTTTGATCTCGCCTTAAGAACAAGCATTGCGCACAGCGATAATCTGATCGCCAGATATCTTGGCAGAATTCGTCATGTCTTAGTGGTTTCGCCCGCACATTCCGCAGCCGCAGAAGTTCGTCACCCTGATGATTTACGCCATTATCGTCTATTGTCTTCGGGCGAAACACAGTGGGTGTTTGAACCACTCGCGGGGGACAGTCTCACGCTCACTTTTGAGCCTGCACTGTGCAGTTCAAACTATGCCACTACACATCTTCTTACTTTGAGTGGTACAGGTATCGCTAGCCTGCCTTATTATTTGGTAGAGGAGGATATCGCTCAGCACAAACTCACTTTGCTCGTTCCCCAATGGCAATGCTATCCACATGAGTTGTATATGGTTTATGCCAAGCAGAGCCATTACCCAAAGAAGCTGCGTGATTTACAACATAAGCTACAAACTTGGTGCGAAACTCACTCAAAATATGTGGGTTAATGAGTCATACCAATCACATTAAATATCTAATCAGTTCAGAGCCTCACAGGCATTTCAATCCAAGGCGCATTGACGCAGAAATGGTCATTCCCTTTTAAGTCAATGCAACACGGGAGTGGGATGCCTGTGAGGCTCCCGAAGGGCGGGTTTCAACACGCTTTATACTGCGTTTAAGGCTTTCGACAGAGCACCACTATGCCTTCAAGCCTTCGCCTTGTCTAAAGCGCGTTGAACTCCCGCTGAATGAACAGATATTTAATACGATTGGTATCAAAGCGTCATCACATCAAATCTTATCCGGCAGAGGGCGGAGCTTTTAGAATAAAGTGAGGCAGAGTACACTGCCGCGCATTGAATTTTTGTATTTGAATCTAAAGTCGAGCAGGCTTTTCCCATGCAGGCATAAAAGAGCGGCGATGAACCAAGCGTTATGAACGACGACATTAGTATCTCGCTGCCCTCGCTTATTCATCGAATTGGGCGGGAGGCGGTTAAACAAGCTCAAGCGATTGCAACCCAATATGATTGCGAGCTTAAGCGTGTGCGACGTTCAAGGAATTGGTGCATTGTTGGCGGGGCGCTCAAGATCCAATCCTGCACCGCTCGTTTACAAGCCGAGCAGCTACTGATGACCGATGGAGCATTTCGTTATCTTATTCAAAAGCTTGAGTCAGCTTTACTGCAGCATGCAGACAAACTTGAACCATTAGACGCTAAGCTGATTCGGCTTATCACAGACAATCCTGCGATCACTTTAGGTGAGTTGATGCAACTGACCCAATGCACTATCACAGAGGCCAGATTGGCACGTTTTCAAGCCGACTCTTGGTAGTTTGCTTGCTTCGCGTTCTCACTATGCGCTTCTATTGCTGGGTTGCTTTTTCTAACACTTTTATTTGATTTTCGATTTGCTCGGCTTCAGCGGTCAGCATTGAGTAGGAGCGAATATCGCCTTTTCTCTGTGCATGCATAGCTTGTTCAAGCTTGGCGTTATATTGCTGAGTTAATTTTTTTAAGGGATTTTTCTTCAAGATTGAAAACATGGCCATTTCTACTAAGTTGAGTATTTGGGTTGTATACGTAGGTAAGCGGATTTAAGTTTTACTTTTTGAAATTAAAAGTAGCGCCTTCAATTCTTAATCCACAACTCTTAAACCACAAACCACAAACCACAAACCACAATCCTTCAATTCCACTGCCATCGGCCTCAGCAAGGCTGGGACGTAATCCCACCTTATTCAGAAAATGAATGGGTTGCTATGTCTTAATTAGCTTACAACCCATTCAAAATAAGTTTAAATCTTAAACTGGCCGACGAGTTTACCTAGGTTAATTCCTTCTTGCGATACGGTTTGGCTGACTCTGGCAGCATCTTCACTGGAATGAAGTAACTCATTCACAATCTCTTGGATGGCGAACACGTTGCGGTTGATTTCTTCGGTCACAGAGCTTTGTTCCGTAGCCGCCGTCGCAATTTGAGTGCTCATGTCGTTGATTGCCGTTACCGCCGATGTCACTGAGCCTAGGCTTTCTGAGATTGCGCGAGAAGAGTCTACTGAGCGCACGCAGCTTTGCTGACTTTCTTCCATCGTTTTCACCGCCAGCGCCACAAGCTTGTGCAGTTCGGATAGCATCTCATTGATTTCTAGCGTGCTTGATTGCGTTCGGCTCGCTAAGTTGCGCACTTCATCTGCCACCACGGCAAAGCCTCTGCCCTGTTCTCCGGCGCGAGCGGCTTCGATGGCGGCATTTAATGCTAATAGGTTAGTTTGCTCAGCAATACCGCCAATTACTGACAGCACATTGTTGATTTTTTTAGATTGTTCGCTCAAGGATTGAATGCTGCCCGCCGCATTGTTGATTTGCGCCATGAGTGCCGAAATTTCTTCTAAAGACGCATCGACGCAGCGCTGAGCATTGGCCACATCGCCTGTTGCGGCATGGGTCGCTTCGGCCACTTGCGTGGTATTTTGCGCTACTTCGCTGGCGGTGGCTGACATTTCAGTAATAGCGGTAACCACTTGATCGGTTTCATTGTTATGTCTGATGAGTTGGCTCGACATCACTTTGGTTTGATCGTGAATCGCGTTGGCGGCGGTTTTAACTTTAGTGGTCGCGTTTGCCACATCGCCTATGATGGTTTGGAGTTTATCGACAAACAGGTTAAAGGATTGGCCTAGTTGTGCAATTTCATCTTCACCTTTCACAATAAGACGTTTGGTTAAATCGCCTTCGCCTTTGGCTATGTCGTTTAAATTGTCTGCCATATTTTTAATTGGCGCGACCATACGTTGGGCGGTGATCAGAATAACAGCGGCAGTAATCGCGGCGAGTAACAGCGCAATTAACAGAATGGCATAGGATTTTTCGATCATCTGCTCAGTGACAGTTGCACGATAATCCTCAACGACAGCATCGATATCATCAATATAAGCGCCCGTGCCTAGCATCCAGTCAGTGCCAGGGATCATCATTGAGTAACCGATTTTTTCAATTTGCTCATTGGTATTGGGTTTTTGGAAATAGAAGGAGAAGTTACCGTCGCCCCTTTTAGCAGCATCGAGTAAACCAACAATGATTTTTGTGCCGCGGGGATCTGTCATATCAATTTTATTTTGCCCTTCGAGGTTGGGCATGACGGCATGGAACAGGTTTTTGCCTTGGGAGTCGTAAATAAAGAAGTAACCAGAACTGCCAAAACGGATATCACGGAGCGCTTGGTTCACATTGCCATTTTCTTTTAAAGACAACTGATATTGCACTATGCCGGCCGCAATTTCGGTGGCTTCTTTTATTTGGGTTTTACGTTCACCGATAAGCTTAGTTCTAAAGGTCGTGACTTCATCTGCAAGGGCGCTTTGTTCGACATAGTAAGAAACTGTCATGAGAATGCACAGGGTCAGGATTAACGGGAATAGCGATAACAGTAGTAATTTATTACGTAAACTGAAATTAGACATGCTTGACGACTCCATGATGAACATCCTTTTTATTGCAGGGCAGTATAGCTAATTTCCCATATTCTTAAGTGCTTAAGTTAACAAAAATATAATGTAAATGACAAAAAGCACGCTTTTTTCTTATGCCTTATGGGTTGGGTATACCTTAAGTTCGGTCACTTTGGTTGATCTTAATCAAGGCCCTATGTGGAAAATGCGTTCACTATATTAGTTAAACTCGATGCAAATGGCGGCTAGACTTTCGCGAACCTTGAAAACTTGCAGCGGGTCGGTAGCAAAGTGACATGGCGGCGAAGGGTAAGGGCGGAACAGTGACGAATGAAAAGCTGATTTTAACGCTGAAAATCTGCATTAGTGTGGGTATTTGTCTTATTGCGCTGGGTATTTATCTGCATAACTTTAATGACACTGTTGAAGCGATGGGCGTGCAGGGGATTATTCTCAGTGCTATGTGTGTCGCCTTTGGCATGGCGTTGTCATTACCGACTAAGATGTATTTAACCTTTATATTGGTTAAGCGAGAGACTGAAAAACATCAATAATTTGTGCTTATACTTGGTTTTACTCAGCGACTAATTGGCTTACTTGGCCTTCCTGTTATTCAATCTCAGTTCAAACTCAAACCTGCTATTCAACCCACTAAGCTAAGCCGCAAATGCCCCGATTGTGGTTTTTAACATAATTAACCCAAGACTAATGGGCTAAAAACACCGATAATTCCCCCTTAATGACTCATTACCAATGACGCGACTTGGTCGATGGGCTGCTACTGACTCGCATATTTAGTGGAAATCATATTCAATGGAAATCAAAGTTAATTTTCTCGACAATCTTAGACTTGAAGCCAAGTTTGATGATTTTACCGTTACCGCCGATCAGCCGATCCGCTACAAAGGTGATGGTTCTGCTCCAAGTCCGTTTGATTATTTCTTAGCGTCGTCAGCCCTGTGTGCGGCCTATTTCGTGAAGGTGTATTGCAAAGCACGCGATATTCCAACGGATAACATTAGACTGTCGCAGAACAATATTGTTGATCCAGAAGATCGCTATAACCAGATTTTCCAAATTCAAGTTGAGTTACCCGAAGATATTTCGGAGAAAGATCGCGAAGGTATTTTGCGTTCAATTGACCGTTGTACTGTTAAAAAAGTGGTGCAAACGGGCCCAGAATTTAAGATTGAAACCGTTGAGAACTTAGACGCAGACGCCAATGCTATGCTGATGGGCCAGCCTAATGGCGCATCGAGCACCTTTATTCTGGGTAAAGATCTGCCGCTGGAGCAGACCATTGCCAATATGACGGGCATGCTCGCCGAGCTTGGGATGAAGATTGAGATCTCATCATGGCGTAACATAGTGCCGAACGTGTGGTCGCTGCATATTCGTGACGCCGCATCGCCCATGTGTTTTACCAATGGTAAAGGCGCGACCAAAGAAAGCGCACTGTGCTCGGCACTCGGCGAGTTTATTGAGCGGTTAAATAACAACTTTTTCTATAATGATCAATTCTTTGGTACCGAAATCGCTAATAGCGAATTTGTGCATTATCCCAATGAAAAGTGGTTTGCGTTAGAAGAAGACGATGCGCTGCCAGCGGGAATTCTGGATGACTATTGTTTAGAGATTTATAACCCAGACGATGAGCTGTGCGGTTCGCACTTGATTGATACCAACTCAGGTAATGTTAAGCGCGGTATCTGTGCGATTCCTTACACCCGTAAATCTGACGGTGAAACGGTTTATTTCCCATCGAACCTGATTGAAAACTTGTTCTTAAGCAATGGCATGAGTGCGGGTAATAATCTGCAAGAAGCCCATGTACAGTGCTTGTCAGAGATTTTTGAGCGCGCTGTAAAACGCCAAATCATTGAGCAAGAAATTGTCCTGCCCGATGTGCCTATGTCTGTACTCGAAAAGTACCCAAGCATCCTCGCAGGCATTAAGGGCTTAGAAGAGCAGGGCTTCCCGGTTGTGGTCAAAGATGCCTCACTCGGCGGCCAGTTCCCTGTGATGTGCGTGACCCTGATGAACCCGAAAACCGGCGGCGTGTTTGCCTCATTTGGTGCGCACCCAAGCTTTGAAGTGGCACTAGAGCGCAGCTTAACAGAGCTGTTGCAAGGCCGTAGCTTCGAAGGCTTAAACGACGTGCCAAAACCAACCTTTAACAGCATGGCGGTCAGCGAGCCAGAAAACTTTGTTGAGCATTTTATTGATTCAACAGGAGTGATTTCATGGCGCTTCTTTAGCAGTAAATTTGATTATGAATTCTGCGAATGGGATTTTTCTGGCACCAGCGAAGAAGAAGCCAACGGCCTGTTTGGCATCTTAGAAGCGTTAGGTAAAGAGGTGTATATCGCCGAGTTTACCGATTTAGGCGCATCGGCGTGCCGTATTTTAGTTCCTGATTATTCGGAGATTTATCCAGTTGATGACTTGATTTGGGATAATACCAACAAGGCGCTGGCGTACCGTGAAGATATCTTAAATCTACATTCGTTAAGCACTAAGCAATTGGCTAATTTGGTCAATCGTTTAGAAGAAAGCCAACTCGATAACTATACGGATATTCGCACCTTAATCGGCATTGTATTTGATGAAAATACCGTTTGGGGTCAGCTCACGATTATCGAGCTTAAGATCCTGATTTATTTGGCACTCGGTGCGCATGAAGACGCGATTGAGCTAGTCGGCGAGTTCCTGCAGTTTAACGACAATACCGTTAAACGCGGCCTGTTTTATCAAGCCATGAATGCTGTGCTAGAAGTGACTTTAGATGAAGAGTTAGAACTTGATGATTTTATCCATAACTTCACCCGTATGTTTGGTGAGGAAGTGATGGAGCAAGTGGTTGGCAGTGTTACAGGAAAAATACGTTTTAGCGGTTTAACTAAGACCAGCATGCAGCTCGAGGGTATTGAGCCGCATTTAAGATTGATTGAAAGCTATAAAAAACTGCATCAAGCCCGTAAAGCTGCGAAAGACGCGAATTAATTCTGTTATTTAGCATTAGCTTAATGTGTTTAAAAGCGAACCTTAGGGTTCGCTTTTTTGTTGGCTGCCTTTTGATGCGTGCTGCTTATGAGCACTTGTGGCTATCACTTATTAAGGGCGCTTGTTATTGCTATGTGTGGTTTGAAATGTTCAACCCAGCTCAGGCGGTATTTGATATAACTCGATTTTTACCGTTACGTTTAGCTTGATACAAGGCGGCATCGGCCCGCTTAAGCGTGTCTTCATAGGAAGTATCCAATGCTTCTATGCTGGCGACCCCGATACTTACTGTGGCAAATAAGTCTTTAACCGCATATTTTTGCAGTTCAGTGTAAAAGCAATCGCAGAGGTATTCTGCAAATTCAACCGCTTGCGAATGCTCGACACCGGGCAGGGCAATCACAAATTCATCACCACCAAAACGATACGCACTGTCAGTTTTTCTAAATTGTGTACGACAGGTTTCGGCAACTGCGATGATAATTTGATCGCCAGCATAGTGACCTAGCTGATCATTGATGGACTTTAAGTGGTCTAAATCGAGGATCAAGATTGAGGTGGGCGTACGGTGGCGCTGAAAAGTGTCGAATTGAACGATTAAGTCACGTTCTAAGCGGCGGCGATTATATAACCCTGTGAGCTGATCGGTGTCGCTGAGCTGACGCAGTTGTAGTTCAAGCTCATGCCGCTTTGAAATATTACTGGCGACCCAGAGCACCACAGGTTCATCATTGACGAGAAAATCTAACGCCTGAATTCGCCCCTCAAACCAAATGGGTTTATCTGGGCCCGCATCGGGCAAGCCTTTGACATCTTTATTGCTAAGTTCATATTCCTCAATCAGTAATGTTCGGCTAGCCAAAGCTTGCTCAATAATGCCTAAGAAGTAATTTGTTTTATTGGGGTTTAATACATCGGTAAGGTACAAGCCGACTAAGCCACTGCCATCGTGGTAATAACGCCCATCTTTACCACCAAATACTGCCACGTACCGACCACTTTTTGACAATATTAAGGCAGGATCTGGCAGTGCATCTAGGACTAACGCCATCTGTTCAATATTGATCATCAATTAACATCCCTGTGGAAAGTCATTCAACCCGAGTTTAGGTCTGCAAGTCTTCATTATGAGCCGCTCTCTGGAACTTTAGCTAATGGATACTGCTAACTCTTTATAATCTAGCCGCTTTGGGTTTGAACAACAAATCATTACGGCACGGCGTACAATTTATTTGTCGTCATGATTTTGCCAAGTCACTCACGCGATTGATACCACAAAGCCATTACTCGTTCTTTGCCTATCATAATGACTCTTAAGTGATGTTTTGCTTTGGCGTGTGTGCTTATGTTCAAAAAGCTTAATTATGGCGCTTAGTGGGCAGATGATTTTCGAGTAGACTTAGAAGCTCAATTGCGGTTTTAATTTTATCCAGGGATTTATCATGCACACTGCCGATGATTTTATTGAACATTTAGCGCTAGAACAGCATGTTGAGGGCGGCTATTACCGCTCATCCTATCGTTCTGAAACGCCGTTTGATCAGACTCGGGCATTATGGAGCAGCATCTATTTTTTACTGCGCACGGGTGAAGTTTCCCACTTTCACCGCCTAACCGCCGATGAAATGTGGTACTTCCATGCAGGACAATCGCTCACCATTTATATGATTGCCCCTGATGGCGTGTTAACCACGGCGCAATTGGGACTCGATTTAGCGGCGGGCGAGCGACCACAATTTTTGGTGCCTAAGGGCTGTATCTTTGGTTCGGCGATGAATCAACCCGGCTTTTCGCTCGTGGGCTGCATGGTGTCCCCCGGTTTTACCTTCGAGGATTTTGAGTTATTTAGCCAAAAAACGTTACTAGCCCACTATCCGCAGCACAGCGAAATCATCAAGCGTCTGAGCCGATAGGCAGAGTGAACGCTCATTTTAAGGACTAATTTTCTGGATTGTATGCTCGTCTTTGTCTGTTCTAACCTTGGTCTGCATATGATTAATTGTAGGTTATTATGCTTACAGAATAATTAGAGTGCCAGAAGTTTAAATTGATTAAATAGTGTTCGGCTTGCTCATATATAACCTGTATTTCTGTTTATATGAATCTAGTGTAGTTTATTTTTTATTAGGGTAATTCTTTGCGTGATAATGATTTGTATGAATGGACTAAAATAGATAATAAATTAACAGGCTGTTTCCAATTATGAATCATTGATGGAGGAATATCTGCGGCTAATAGGTCAAAAGTAGTAATTAAATTACTACTATTTAAATCATGCTATTAACCAATAACGCTGCATATTTTCATGAAAATTAATCTAGCAGTGGATAATTTTTTTAACTTTTTCGTGAAGCTTGCAACAAATGTATACAAAGTTGTTTTTGTTTTTGTTAACATTGGTTTCAAGTTTTTTAGGATAAATAAGTTTTCACGGATGATAAGAGAGATTACAACTCTTTTTGGTATTGTGCTGTTTGTATTATGTTGTCCAGTGTATGCCAAAACTGTCTATAGATATAACTCACCTCTAGATTTTCAACGTGATTACACTACTCAAATTATTAGTGAACTAACTGATAGTCAAATCAGAATCATTGATTTTGATTCAAACATGCAGCTTTTGTCGCACAAGATTGTTACCGGGAAAAGTCTAGAATATCAATGCACAGATCGCATTATAGGTGAGCAAGCCGCAAGCCTTGGTCATGCCTATAAGTATTGGTTTAGTAATCAGTTGGATTACTGTGAAATCGACTCAAGTTTTTTTCCTTATATATATGATTCCATCGTTTCTGAGTTAATAGTTGAGCCTAGCACTATTATCTTAAACATTCCGAACGATATCCCGCCCGAACTCGAATTACCTAATGGAACACTTATTCAGCATGTATTTGATTTGATACCTATAGCCGATTTCTCGTCCTTATACCCTGTGATTTCAAAACGATTAACGCAGAACGGAACACTCGTTGTGAAAGAAGGTAAATACACCTTCCAACTATTATTACTTTCTAAAGGAGATATGAAGTGATACAAAAAAATAACTTGAGCAAGGTCGCCATTTGTGTGGGGCTCGCTTTAACATCTAGCTCAGCTATAGCTGCAAACAGTTGGTTATCACGGGTCAATACTGTCACTGAACAGCAAGACAAATCCATTGTATCAGCAAACCATATGCAATCAGTTTCAGTGATGACTTCTGATTCTTCTAACGCTGTATTCGATATTACTGTGTCTTTGCACAATAATCCTGAAGGGAGTGATCAGAAAGCCTACGAGGAAATATTGGGTTATTTTGCCGATGGGGTATGTGAGCAATCGAACGGTGAACATAAGCTCGGAAAGATAAGTATTTTCAGAGAAAATAAGCATAGATCTAAATCTGACATTATTTGGGGCGAGCGTGAATGGCCGCGAGCAAATACTGCGGGCTTTGGCGCCAATGGTATGCATATTTGGTTTGGAGATGTTTTTCCAAATGGTGCAGGGCAAGGCAAAGATCACAATATGCTCACCGATACCCTGGGCTCTGGCTACACCTTGGCCCACGAGTGGGGACACTACGCCTATGGTGTGTATGACGAGTATAAAGGTAACGCGGTTTCCGGTGCAGCTAATGCAACGCTCACCACTGACGTGGCTACTGATTCCATCATGAGTAATCAATGGCAAGCAAGAAACGGTGATATGAAATGGTTGAATCATTCAACTGCGATTAATATTGGCGATGTAAACCGTACCGCACAGGGACGAGTGTATGGTAAGAGTGCTTGGGAAGTACTTACTCAAGACGTTAAAGACGACCCTAAATCTGGGCGGAAAACGGCTCAGCCAACTCGTACTCGATATACTACTTTGGCGAATAATGCGCCAGATGCTAATAATCCGGTAAAGAAAGAGTTACCCGCAGCGCAGTTTAGTTGTCGTGATCAGCTTGATTTTGTTTGGGTTGAAGGCGATATCGATATGCAGATTGTCATGGACCGTTCGGGTAGCATGTCTGGTTCACCTATCGATAACGCCAAGCAAGCCGCTAAAATACTTGTTGATGCGACTGCTGAAGGCAGTACTGCGATGGGATTAGTTTCATTCTCAGGCCGTTCGAGTGTTGAGCAAGATTTTGCGATGCAAAAATTGCCCAAGCCAGATAACGGTGTTAAACAAGCTTTGAAAGGTGCAATTGATAATATTTATGCCTATGGTTCAACGGCATTGTTCGATGGCAGTCAGTTAGCACTTGATAATTTATCGGCTTATCAGGCTTCGGCGGCAAGTGGCGCACCAGGTGTCGTTTTTGTGCTTGCTGATGGTGACGATAATAATTCTATAAAATCAGAATCCTCGGTCATCACTGCCTATCAAAATGCTAATGTACCAATTTTTAGTTTCGGTTATGGCTCAGCTTCTCCAACGGGTCCTTTAGTGACAATGGCCAATGCTACCGGTGGAAAATACTTTTCTTCACCAACAACACTCGCGGAAATTATCGATGCTTTTTTACAAGCAAATGCTATTGCCACTGATAACCAAAACTTAGTGTCATCAACGCTTAATATTGCAAGTGGCACGGGTGCAACCCAGAGTATTTATATCGATTCTGGTTTAGATAATGTCAATATTTTCGTAAACCATAAAGGCGGCGCTTCTGACCTGCAACTCACGCTAAAAGATGCTTCAGGTCATAATGTCAATGGCGTAACTTTCGATTGTTTACCTGTGTCGGGAGGGCAATCTTGTAGCGTCAATGTCCCTAATAGCGTTGTTGCCTCACTTGGTCATGGTGAATGGCAACTTGAGTTAATAAACACAAATGCAAATCGTGCGCTAGATGCGACGGTCAATGTCAGTGCAGAGCCAAGTCTAGCGGGAAGTTATACTGTCTCTGTTGAGGGATTTGCTGGTAATGCCGTAAGTTACCCAAGCCCGATGATTTTAACGACTGCGTTAACCAAAGATAAACTTATCACTGGTGCTAATGTCATCGCTACGATCAAGGACCCAATGGACAACACGACCAACTTGGAAATGTTTGATAATGGCCAAGGCGGTGATGCGGTTGCAGGTGATGGTATTTACTCCGCCGTTGCACCATACAATCAGAATGGTATTTATCAAGTCGAAGTGAATGTTGATAACAAAGAAAGCAAGGCTAAATATACTGCCACAGGCCTATTTACACCCACATTAGACGGCTCTGAGCCAGTACAAGAAGCTTTACCAGCCATAACGGAGAATTTTGTACGTATTGCGAAAACCTCATTGGTTGTGAGCAATGTGCCTTATTTTGACAGTGATGGTAGCTATATCACCGCAATTAAACTCGATACGACCAATGCTGGTATCAATGGAGTGATTGACAGTGCTGGCGATCTTGATTTCTATGTCTTAGAAAATATAGATATGAGCAAAGACCTCGTGGTACGTGTGACAGACTCTAGCTTAGGTATGAAGCCAAAGTTAACCGTTTACAAATCAGACGCGTCTACGACAATTGTTGATAATGTTACCCTAGCAACAAATCCATCAGCGACAAACTATGTATTTTCAAAGCTAGCTAAGTCTGAATTGGAATCGACTTTATATGTTGTCGTTAGCCACGAAGATGACACAGCTGTTACGGGAGGATACCAAGTGAGTGCGGGTGAGCCTTTAAACACTGACGTCCCGCCGAACAATGTGCCAGTAGCCAACTCGGATGCTATGACAATTTGGGCTGGCCAAAAAGTGACAATTTCACCTTTGGCAAATGATACGGATGCAGATGGTGATACTTTAGTGATCGATAGCGTTACTACTGGATCTACTAAGGGGACTGTTGCGGTTTCGGGCAATGTTATCAGTTATGACTCAGGTAGTGCCTTTGCAAATGAAACACCAGGCTCAACCGTATTAGATAGCTTTGCTTACATCATTACCGATAACAAAGGTGGCTTTGCTGAAGCTACAGTTGGTGTCAGTGTAAAAATTAATACACCGCCAACAGCAACGCCTGATGCTATCAGTGTCAATGAGAATGCGACTGTTACAATATCGCCGTTAACGAATGACACTGATGCCGATGGTCATACTTTTACCCTCACGGCTAAACAAGCTAGCCTGAAAGGTAAGCTGACAGATAATGGCGATGGTACGTTTATCTACGATCCTAACGGTCAGTTTAATGATTTGGCCAAAGGTGAAACGGCCAATGAAGTATTTAGTTACACCATCACAGATGAAATTGGCGCGACAAGCACAACTGAAGTGACTATTAGCGTTGTTGGTCTTAATGCGGCTCCTGTTGCTGTCGCTGACACAGCGGTAACGACTAAGTCGGGCAACATACAAATTGCCTTACTTGCAAATGATACCGATGTTGATGGAGACACGCTTACTATCACAGCTATTGATGTTGGCTCTTTGAAGGGCAAGGTCACCAATAACAATGATGGTACTGTGACTTATAGTCCTAATGGACAATTTGGTCATCTATATCAAGGTCAATCTGCAACTGAGACTTTTAGTTATACCATCTCAGATGGTGATGCTGAAATGAAGGCATCTGTTACAGTGACGATCAATGGTGAAGGTCAAGCGCCGGTAGAACCTGAAAAAGAAGGTTCTTCAGGTGGTAGCTTGTCATGGCTATCATTGCTACTTGCACCATTAGCGTTTAGCCGCCGTCGAGTTAAATAAGACGGCATAGTGCGCAATAAAAAAGCAAGCTTAACCGCTTGCTTTTTTATTTTCTTAAATTCAGTCAACTCGGTTTGAGGTTCAGTATTTAAAGTGAAAGCTTTACCTTCCAGCTCCGCGTGTTTGCTATTCAAAACAGCGCGACAAAGATGTTATTTTCTAGCAAAATAGGCCAATTTTTTGTCTTAAATACAGCAATTTGGTGAGTTAAATGGCGCGTAAGGGAAAGGGTGAAAGCGAGTCGTATCGCAAGTTTATAGATGAACAGGCAAAGCAAGCTTATGAAGATCTTGTTAAAAACCAATCACCTAAAAAGGCATTTCTAGGGGCATTACTTGGTGTTTTCTTAGGTTTAGCCTTACTTATTCTCTTTGTTTGGAATGGGTTAGTGTTTTATTGGATGCTCTTTGTTCCTGCGGCCGTTATTGGTTACTTGGCCTGCAAGTTTGGGAAAATCTATGAGAGTAAGTATGCAAACATGGTGGGTGTGATTGGGCTACTAACCAATGGCATTGCCGTCATGACCCTATATAACTTTGAAGCTCTTGCCTTATCATCTATTCCCATTAGCTTTTTTGTGACTCGGTATTTCGCCAAACTGAAATTGACTGAAGCACAGGAGAAGGGGATCTGGCGTAAGGAAATAGGTCAGTTGTAGCGAGTACTCAAAGTTAACGCCTGTGGTCTGTTTGGCGTGGTCAGCCGAGCTGACCGTAATTATACCTTTCAGCCGTAAAACGCTACTCAGTGTCGTTAAATTTGGCTCAATAGTAAGATATCCCCGCGACAAGACTTGTCTATTGGCGTTTAACCACGTAAAACAGGCTTTTTGGCGTACCTCTATGTACCAAGTGTTAGGAGTAATTGAATTTGGAACACTTAGTGTGGGAGCTCGATCCTGTATTAATCTCGTTTATGGGACTAAAAATACATTGGTATGGAGTTTTGTTTGCTGTTGCTATCACTGCTGGTTTTCAGGTGATGAAGCGGATTTATATCAAGGAAAATCTCGATGTCGAGTCTCTTGATAATCTGCTGATTTATTGTGTGGTTGGCATCATAGTGGGCGCGCGTTTGGCCCATTGTATTTTTTATGATCCGGCTTATTACTTTGCCCATCCGTTGAAGATTTTGGCGATTTGGGAAGGTGGACTCGCCAGCCACGGTGGGGGTTTAGGAGCTATTCTGGCGCTGTATTATTACCAACGCAAAGTGAAGCTGCCATTCCTGTTTTTGTTGGATAGACTCGCGATCGCTACCGCCATTTTTGGCTTTTTTGTGCGTATGGCGAACTTTGCCAACTCAGAGATTTTAGGCGATCCAACGACAAAACCTTGGGGCATTATATTTGCCCGTGTTGATATGTTGCCAAGGCATCCGGCGCAGCTTTATGAGGCTTTTGCCTATTTGGCTATTTTTATTGCGCTTTATACTCTGTATCAATTTACGCAGATTAAACAACGGCATGGCGCGATTTTCGGCCTGTTTCTGGTGTCGGTATTTAGTGCGCGAATTGCGATTGAATCGATTAAAGTCAGCCAAGCGGCTTACTCTGAATCTGTGCTAAGTGCGGGACAACTTCTGAGCTTACCGTTTTTAGCCGTAGGTATAGTCTTGTTGTTCTTGGCGTATCGAAAGAAAACCGTTTAAATTTAAATATCAAACGGTTAAAAAAGGCTTTCTATCGAGATAGAAAGCCTTTTTTATGAATTAATCATCAAGTATGACGTTAGGCTGTCTTCACTATATTGGTCACCTGCACCATGGCATCCCGAGCGGAACGGCTCACGCCCGAGAGTTGGAAGAAACCATGGATCACCCCAAGATAGCGGCGGCAGTGGGCATTCACGCCAGCCTCTAATAGATTCCTAAATAGCTGTTCACCTTCATCGACGAGTGGATCGAATTCGGCGGTGATGATATGGGTTTCGGGTAAGCCTGCTAAGTCATCACGGCGTAGTGGACTGGCTTCGGCATCGGTTCTGGGGTGCCAATCTAAATACAGATCGAAACCTGTTAGCAAGGTGTCGCGGGTGATGATGTATTTCTCGCCATTGTCGCTATAGCTTTGGCTCTTCGCGGTGGCATCGAGCATAGGATAGATAAGCACTTGTTTGTGTGGCAACCATTGCCCTTTGGCTTTTAAACGCAGGCAAGTGACTAGGGCTAAATGGCCGCCGGCGCTGTCGCCCATTAGGGTGATCTTGGTGTTATCACCGCCCCATTGGTGGCAATGTTGATAGATGGCTTCTGCTGCATGGCAGGCATCGTCGTGGGCAGCGGGATAAACATGTTCTGGGGCGAGGCGATAGCGAACGGCAATCACCAGTGCGCCAGCATCATTGGCGAGTTTACGCAGTTGTTGATTGTGGGTTTCAACGCCGCCACTGACAAAACAGCCGCCATGGTAGTAAATGACAACGGGTAAATCGTTTACTGCCGAAGGTTTGAACAGGGTCAATTCTGCGCCATCGATAGAAACTGCGCGCACCTCGAACACCTCTTCCGCTTCACCTGCGAGTACCGTGCTGGCGATATAACCTTGTCTACGTTGCTCAATGGTCTGCTCTCGCACCGATGGACAACCCGCCGCGATAAACTCGCTAACCAATTGTTTAATTCCCTCTTCTAAATAGAGTTGGCTCATTTAATACTCCCTCAATGTTCAGTGCGCTCGGCTGTTCTGTAATGGGCAGAGTTTATCGGCAGTTTAATTGAAATGGTAGCCGCAGTGATGAGAAGCAATAGCGGATTAGCAGCATTGACATGATTTCTGCCAGTAACTATTTTTGCTCAATTTGTTTTTGCTCAGATTGTTGTGCGCACTCTGGCTCTGTACTCATTAATTAGATGCTTGTTAGCCTAAATTCACACACTGTGATGAGTCCTGTTTTTAGCTCTGCCATCAACTCATTAATGAATACGGTTGCAGTCGGCATATTTTCAATATTACAGATTGAGTTGTATGGCGACTTGTAAGAAAATTACCAAATCAATTGACCATTAGGCTGGATGCGCTTAAATTTCCGCCTGATTGTGTGTTAGTTAGCACTAGGTTGTCTATTTGTGAAAGTTGCTTTCAGTCTCTTGGCTAAAATATAGGTTGCCAAGATACCGTTTGAGCGACACATTGAGCCAGCGCTCACATCGTTATCCGTACTCTATTTGCAGGAATTCTTCGTGGCTAAAGCACCCAAAACATTGCAACAACGCATGAGCATAGTCGCCCTCACTTGGCCGATTTTTGTCGAGACCTTGCTGCAATCACTGCTTGGGATCAGCGACATTTTTATGCTCAGCCATTATTCCGATAACGCGGTAGCGGCAGTGGGACTCACGACTCAGCTGATGTTCTTCATGATGGTCATGTCCATGATGGTGAGCACAGGTGCGAGCATCTTGATTAGCCAGAATAATGGCGCAGGCCAGTCGCAACAGGCGGTTGATATCGGGGTGGCAAGTGTTGCATTGAGCTTAGGACTCGCCTTGATCATGGGCGCCTCTATGTTCTTCGGCGCTAAGGGGATTATCGGCCTGTTTGCGCTTGAACACGATGTGGCAGGCTTTGGATATGACTACTTAGTGATTTGCGGCAGCTTGAGTATAGGCTTGGTCATGAACATCGCTTTTGCTGCGATTTTAAGGAGTTACGGCTTTACCCGCTCGGCCATGCTCGTCACCTCAAGCACAGGCTTGATGAACGTCATTGGTAATTATATTGCCCTGTATTCTCCCTTTGGCTTGCCTGTTTATGGGGTAACAGGGGTGGCAATTTCCACCGTCACCAGCCAGATCATCGGCGCTGTGATCATGCTGATGGTGATCCGCTATAAAAAGATCCCGTTGCCGCTGCAACGACTTAAGCTTTTACCGCGCAGCACTTATTGGAGCGTGATGCGTATCGGCTTGCTCAATGCTGGCGAGATGCTGTCTTACAATGTAGCTCAGATGACCATTATCTATTTTATCAGTCAGATGGGGACGTTATCGCTCACGGCTTATACCTATGGGCTAAACATCAGCCGGTTTATTTATTGTTTTGCGGTGGCGCTCGGGCAGGCGACGCAAATTCAGACCGGATACTATGTCGGCAAACAATGGTTCGATGAAATCACCACTCGGGTGCAGCGTTACTGTCTAGTGGGCTTTATGGTTTCCCTTGGTATCGTCTTAGTATTCTACTGGCAGCGATTCACTATTGTTGGCTGGCTAAGTGAGAACGAAGAAGTCATTCAACTGACGGCGTTATTGCTTGCAGGTTCAATCGCGCTCGAAACGGGGCGGGTGTTTAATCTGGTGATTATTTCGGCATTAAAAGGCGCGGGTGATGTGGCGTTCCCTGTGCGGGTTGGCCTCTTTAGCATGTGGGGCATTGGCGTGCTATTGGCATGGTTCTTTGGATTGCATTTAGGTTACGGCGTGCTTGCAGCATGGCTTGCCGTTGCGGCAGATGAGTGGGTGCGTGGATTGATTATGGTACACCGTTGGCGCTCGGGTCGCTGGCAGCGTTTTACGCGTATTCCGCCAGTAACCCCAGCTTAAACTGTTCTGATATCAAAAGGTCAACGCTTATTGGTTGCCCCATTTGCCCGATTTCAGTAGTTCATTTTTAAATTGTAGATACCTTGGGTGCCCTTCATCGGTTTCGATTTCCATGGTGCTGTAGGGGGCAAAAATAGCCCCTGGAATTTGGCATCCTCTAGTAAGAACGTCTTCTAATGAGGGCATAAAACATTCTTTAATCGGGTCAAAATGGATTTTATAACTTGCATAGCCGCGCGCAACAAATCTATCGGTTATGGTTTTGAATAGCTGTCCAAAAGGTGTATCGAGCGTCTCTGGCGTGGAGTAATAAAAGCCTTGTCCGTACCAGTAGAGTAATAAGGCGGTACCTGCGTCGCAGAGTGGATGTTCGATAATCGCCCTGACCATGTCGGGATCATCGTTATCCCAATTCAAGTTGGCCGCGACAAAATGCAATTCCTCCATACTTTGTAAGTCACTGATACAGGTGATTTGTGTCGCCGCTTTGCCAAAGTAGGTACTGTCTTGATGTAAAAAGTCGTAATCGGGATCGGCGAGTAATTTGGCGAGTTGTTGTTGATTGGCAAAACAGCCAAATTCTGCGCATTCATAGGCGCGAATAAATTGTTCCTGGGAGAGTAATTTAGCCAAGGGAATCCTTTCTTTTTATAGAAAACACAGTTTATAAAAAATACAACGCCAGCCTTTACGTAGTAAAAGGCTGACATCGAAGAAAAGGAGCGTAAAACGTTACGCTTGCTGTTGCAGCAGGGTACGGCATAGCTTGATAAAGTCCGATGACGTGACGATACCGAGCACCTTTTTATCGACATCGACGACGGGCAAGCAGCCGAGTTTGTTTTCGATAAAATATTCCACCACCACAGTTAAGGGCTCGTCGGCAGTAAGATGCTGAAAGTCTTGGTCCATCACGGTTGTGATCGGCGTGTATCGTTCTTTGCGCTCGAGCGCGCCTTGGCCGTACTTGTTCAACATAGTCATCACGCTGGCGATCATCTTTTTATGGGTGAGTACGCCAACGAGGGTGCCATCAATTTCAGAAATCACAGGTAAGTGGCGTACGCCACGGGTTTGCATCAGATGGTGGGCATCTTTCAAGCTGGCGCCATCGCTGATGCAGATGACTTGATCACTCATAATATCGCTGACTTTCATTGTTAAATTCCTTTTCTTGCCATTCTTAGGCGTGCATTTAACACGCTGCGTTAGCCTGCACCGATGCTAGCAGCTTCCTTGTTCGCTGCGCTAGCCCCGCTTAAATAAAGTACGCCATTCAGTATAAGTATTTGAATTGATAGAAATCATAAAAGGCTGACAAAGACGTCACAAATGTGTAACAGTGATGTCTCACAATCGGGGTCTCATTAGACCTCATACCAGTGAAGCCTTATCTAACAAGGAATAATAATAATGAATCGTACCGTAACTCGTCGTGACTTTTTGGCTATGTCGGCCAAAGGTGTTGGCGTTGCTGTGATCTCTTACGGCTTGATGGGCTGTAGCGATAGTAATGATGATAATTCTGTACCTGCACAATTTTTACATGGGATTGCCAGTGGCGATCCTGCTATTGACGCTGTGATCCTTTGGACCCGTGTCACGCCTGAATCTGAGGGCGATGTAAAAGTGAGCTGGCAAGTGGCAAGCGATGCGGCCTTTAGTCAATTAGTGACCACGGGTGAGATGGTCACTAATGCGAGCCGTGACTACACGGTTAAGATTGATGCCCGCGGCTTACGTGCTGGCCAAAACTACTTTTACCGCTTTATGACAGGTGACAAAACCTCTGCCGTGGGTAAAACCCGTACTCTGCCTGAGGGCGATGTGAGTTCTGTCAAACTGGCGGTGATGTCCTGTGCGAACTTTCCAGCCGGATATTTTAACGTCTATGAGTTAGCGGCGGCGCAGGATGACTTAGATGCCGTGGTGCATTTAGGCGATTACATCTATGAATATGCCCGTGGCGGTTATGCCAGTGAGCATGCTGCAGAGCTTGGCCGTGAAGTATTACCGGCCACTGAGTTGCTGACATTGGGCGATTATCGCACCCGTTATGCTCAGTACCATACCGATGCGAGCCTGCAAAAGTTACACGCGAAAGTGCCTTTTATCACGGTATGGGATGACCACGAAGTGGCCAACGATACTTGGCGTGATGGCGCCGAGAATCATAACGAAGGCGAAGGCGATTTTGCCGTCCGCAAAGAAGCTGCACTGCAAGCTTATTTCGAATGGTTGCCTATTCGTCCATGGCGCGAAGGGAACCATGAAGAGATTTACCGCAGCTTCAGTTACGGAAATCTCGTTGACATGCACATGCTCGATACCCGTGTATTGGCCCGTGATAAACAGCTCGATTATGCCGACTATATGGATCCGACAACGGGTTCGTTTGCGGGCGAGCGTTTCCTTGCCGATGTGACTTCGACCACTCGCACTATGCTGGGTCTGACGCAATTGTTATGGCTGCAGGGCACTCTGCTGCAAGCAACGGGCAAGTGGCAGGTGTTAGGGCAACAGATTTTGATGGGCAAGATGTCATTGCCGGCGGCGATTGCGACTCAGCAGATGAGCATTCCCCAATATGCCATGTTAGGTGCGTTAGCTAAGCTAGCGGCGCGTGCGGCGGCAAATGATCCCACGCTGACCGCCCAAGAGTTACAATATCTTCAGGCTAATCAAGCCTTATTAACCCCAGAAGTTATCGCACTGCTGCAATTACCTGCCATTCCATACAACTTAGATGCTTGGGACGGTTATGCCTATGAGCGTGAGGTGATTTTAGGTACGGCTAAATCGAAAAACCTCAACCTAGTCGTGATCGCGGGTGATACCCATAATGCCTGGGCTAACGAGCTTAAAGATGTGAATGGCGATACCGTTGGGGTGGAGTTTGCGACCAGCTCAGTGTCTTCACCAGGTCTTGAGTACTATTTGAATCTGCCCGCTGAGCAGATCCCTGCGACTGAGGCGGCGATCGTCGAGTTAGTGCCAGATCTTAAGTACGCTAACTTAAGAGATCGCGGCTTTATGACGCTCACTTTCACCGCTGATGAGGTGCGCAGCGACTGGCATTATGTGGATACCATTCTATCGAAGGATTTCCAAGCGGCAACGGCACGTGGTTATAGCGCCAAGGCAAAAGTGGGCGAGCATGTGATTACGCCTATCGTTTAACGCAGGTATTTATTCGCTGTTTTTAGGCCACCTTAGAGTGGCCTTTTTGTTGCTTTTTGCCTAAAAAGGCAAAATAAATGTCTGTTGTCACGCAAGTTCTTACTATTACTGCAGCACAGCGCATTTTTTTGGTATAAAATTCGCTCCCAAAATTCGGCGGCTGCCTACACTTGCTAAGGCAAAGCTGTTTTAGTGTTTTGGGAACCTTTACCCGCCGAACAGACCTTACAGGGGTCATAAGCTTTAACGACCTAAGAATAAAATCAATGTGATGGGGACTGTGTCATGTCAGAAAAGTATTTTGTTACCGCGCAGCAATTGCTGGAAGATTCATTTTTATTAGCTTCGCAAGTGTATGAGAGTGGCTTTCGTCCGCAGTTTATTGTGGGTATTTGGCGTGGCGGCGCTCCAATCGGGATCGCGGTACAGGAATTTTTCGACTTTAAACAAGTTGAAACCGATCACATTGCCGTGCGTACTTCTTCCTATTATGGGATTGGCACCGACAAACAAAGTAAAGAAATCAAAGTTCATGGCCTGCATTACATCGTTGAAAATGCGAACGCAAGCGACGGTTTATTGATTGTGGATGACGTGTTTGACTCTGGCCGCAGTATCCATGCATTAAAAGAAAAACTCAGCCAACTGATGCGCCTGAATATGCCAACCGATATACGTATCGCTTGCCCTTACTACAAGCCAAAAAATACCGCAGTGCCTTTAAAGCCTGACTATTACATCCATGCCTCTGAAGACTGGTTAGTTTTCCCGCATGAAGTCACAGGTTTAACGCCGGAAGAAATTGCCGAAGGCAAGGGCGATTTAAAGAATATCCAGCACCTGTTTAAATAGCTTGCTCGCGGCGAAATATAGACTATTTTCGCAATAAAAAATGCGTTAACGATTAATCGTTAACGCATTTTTTGTTTTCTATATCGACGACTTATAAATCCATACAGTTCGCATAGTAAGTCACAGTGGCGGGCCAGTCGGAGAACACTCCAATCACACCGACATCTTTAGCTAATACATCGAGTAATTCAAAGGTATCGCCTTCGTTATCTATGGCTTCGGTAATGCTTTGATAATAAAAGCCGCCGCCATTTTTTAATAATCCAGAACGTTCCAGCGACCAAGTGATGATCTTAAGCCCAGCGCCTTTGGCGGCCTTAGCGTATTCCGAAGGGATGATCTTTTTGTCCGCATCTAAGGCGACTAAAACCCAGAGTGGCGGTGCGATAATTTCGACGCCTTGGGTCTTCAAATCCGCCATTGATGGTGACCAAGTGGCAGAGTTTTGCGGATCGAAAGCGCTGTTATAATCGTATCTGTCATCGAGAAATACGGCTTGTTTCGCAAACTCAGGTGCATTGGCAACCCAATATTTGATGTCATCTAAGATAAATGATTGAGGGAATACTTGCGAAGCATCGACGCCTGCCGCCGTGTATTCATCTAACATTTTTTGTGCGTAATCCTGCTGAGTAAAACCATCGAATGGCATAGATACGCTGGCGGCTTTGAGCTCTGGCGTCATCTTCACACCAGCTTTTTTAAACATTTCAATACTTTCGGCGTGGGTCATCAAGGTGCCATTGCCAGCGTAGAGATCGGTGCGCCAGTTTGGAGTACCATTGATGAATTCGGCCGCAGTGGTCGCTTTAGGATTGCTGCCTTCCATCTTACCCTTGAGGGTTTTAAATTCGGCGAGGGTGATATCGCTGGTGCAACAGGTCGCCGATGCGCTTACGCCATTGGCGGCATCAGCAGGAGTGAATGGGCTCGAACATTTATTAGCCAGTTCAGGCACAGCTAAAATGTTGGTCGTGCTGGCAAGATCGCACTGTGAGTGGCGGCACACTAAGGCTTTATCGGCGGTGAAGGTGACATCACATTCAACTATGCCAGCGCCCGAATCGATAGCCGCTTGGTAGGATTCCTTTGTATGCTCAGGGAATTGCATTGGTGCGCCACGGTGACCGATGGAAAACTCGCTGCGATAAAAATTGTCAGTGGTGCATTGTTCTAAGCGGGTTTTAAGTGTGCTGTCTTGCATTTGACGCACGAGGAATAAAGGTCTTTCTCCCACTTGAGCTGGAACAGGTTTGCTGGCGGGTGGCGTGACTTCTGTGTTGTTATCGTCACTATTGCAACCAGCTAATAAAGCGCTAGCGGCAATTAACAGGCCGAGTGAGAGCGACGAAATAGGGCGTAGTTTCATCAGATTTACCTATGAGTAATGATGTAAATTATTAATATTAATCAGAAACTCTAAAGTGTTAATGTGACTAAAAAAGCCAATTTTTATGACATAAACAAGAATATATACCGGTTGCACGACGATTATCTAAAGCACGCTAGCTTGCGATGAACAGCCATAGACAGAGGATGAGCGAGATATATGCGCAGTGTTGTTTTAGACTTGAGAATTGACTCCACTGTGCGAGTCGATGAAACTGGCATGAATATTTTCATCTGGGCGATCTTTCTGGGCCGAAATCAAGTACACTGCGCTCCTTTTGTTTTATGATGAGCGTTTGGTTCGCTTGATAAGACAAACGTGACAAGCATCATTTAGGAAATAGAGCAGAATGAGCAAGGGCAAAAAATACGATTTTCGCGTGACACAGGGCGACAAAGGTTGGAAAACTGAAATCACTCGTCGCATGACATCAACTAAAACGGTTGTGTCTAAGAGCCATGATGGTTTTGCGACCGAAGCCGAAGCGCAAGCTTGGGGCTTGACTGAATTACAAGTGTTTTTAGGCACGTTAACTGAGCGCAACAAGCGTCGTTCAGAGAAACAAGCTAAAGCAAAATTAGCGGCAGCATTAGCAGCTGAAGCGGCAACTGATGCCGAAGATCTTGATGAAGATGATTTCGACGAAGAGTAACACTCACACGTTTAGTATTGTCTTATCAAGCTAGTGTGATTGTTAGGGCGCGCATGACGCGTTCTGAAACGTCACTCTGGCTATGAATAACAAAAGGCGGATCTTAGGATCCGCCTTTTGTGTTTTTGTCGCTCAACCTCGTTGAGCTTGTAAACCCATTTGTTGTTTCTTCCTGTTTATTCCGCACGTTTTGGTCAATTGAGAGCCGTTATCGCTATAGTCTTGTTTTTAGAGAGTTTCAGCGCTATTGCGTATTCTATACCATTAATAAATAACGATAATTATTATCGTTTAGTTTACTTGGATTCGGGTCTGTGCTCATATGTAGAGAATTCGAACACACGTTTAATTTTATTAAGGTAAGGGAACTCCTATGAAACTACTTCAATCCAGTTTATTACTGTGTTTGTCGGCTTCGGCAACCATGAGTTATGGCCAAGCCTTAGATGGAGAGGCGTTACGCTTGCTACAGGCGTCGCTAAAGGATTCGAGTTTGGATGCACAAGCTCAGTTAACCAATACTAAGCGGGCATTGGCGTTAGATTTGAGCCATCAATATGCGCAGCTTGCGCCTATCTTACAGACTGAAATAAACCAGTATCAGTTGGCCGTAAATGCCGATGACATTCTGTCTCAGCATAGGCTCAATGATAATGTGATAACCAAAGCCGATGCGTCGATTCGCCGAGTGAAGGGCCTAAGTGCCAAAGCGGATTCTCTGGTGCAAGTGCGTCTGGCGGATGAAACCATGTTAACCCCATGGCAGCAAGGTGAGTCTCCTTTATTTGCCTATGAGCCCGATGGTGACGAGAGTCAGTGGGATTATATTGAAGCCTTTGATATTCATGGGCAAGTTCATCAATTAGACGTGTATAACCTACCGCAGCAGCCGGTGTTTGTGGTCGGTATCGACAGTAAAAAAGCCTTTGTGGCTGGCTTAGAGGTGATGCGGGCGACATTTGCCGAAGCACAATCGGCGAAAAAAGATGGCGTGCTACTGAGCCGTGCGCAAACACAGGCGGTGGCAGACAAGCCTATTTCAACCACAGTGATCAAACAAATATCCTTGAAGGATGACCATGAGCCGTGGATTTCTGGTCGTGCCGAGATTTACGGCATAGTGACTGGGGTTGACCCGAGCCGTGAAGAACCTGTGCTCGATATCGTCGAAATGCCCTATTTAGATTATGCGGATACGACCTATTATCCGAATCAAATCATCATCCATTGGGAGCGTTATCGTTGGGCGGCTGCGGACATGATCCTAATGGAGCATGACGATGGCACTAACTATAAAGTGTTGGCCACTAAGTTGTTGGAAGCGGCGGAGCAGATCTTAAAGTCGATCCCCGATCCAGAAGCTCAGGGTTATGCGCTGATCCCGCAAATCACCAATGGTATTTTAAGTGTGATGCCGGATGCTTGGTTCACTAATGACGATGACTTTGTTGACGTGTATTACACCTTGCAGGAAGGGGTTGAATATCCTAACTTGAACGGGGCTAACGGTAATGCGATGACGAGCTTTGCGCCATTAGTCATCCAACCAAGACCATGATGAATTATTGCGGCTAAATGCAATGGCTGGAATGTAAAAGCGGATCCTAAGATCCGCTTTTTTGTTTTTATCACTTAACGTTAGGCTAAGCCATTCACCTTAAGCTTTTAGCTTGAAACTACCTTGCATAATCGCCCAGTGGCCTGGGAAGCTGCAGAAGAATTGGTAGGCTTCAGTAGCGCTCATGCCAGCAGTGCTAAAGGTGATAGATGTTGATTCGCCGCCGCCCACTAATGGCGTGTGAGCGATAACGCGAGTATCACCTGCTTTGACATAGGCAGCATCAGGACCGGCACTCATACCTTCGGTCGCTACGGCTGACATATCGGCTGCCTTAGTTAATACCCAGTTGTGGCCCATAGCTGCTTTTGGCAAAGTGCCTGAGTGGGTTAAGGTTAAGGTCACTTCTTTACAGCTTGCAGGTACAGACAGCTCTTTAGTGTCAAATTGCATTGCATCAGTGGCGGCAATTTTCAGTTCACATTCGTTGGCACTCGCTTGGCTAGCGAATAATAATCCGAGGCCGATTAGGCTAGTGCTGGTCACGTTACGTAAAGCTGTGCTTTTTGCTTTCATCTGGTACTTCCTTAGTTGAACAAGGGTAGCCGAGTCCTTTTGACTCGGACATGCGCCTACCAGAATAAGCAATCTTCATTAAATGGGAATGAAATCAGCGTGTAAATTATGTATATGCAACTTTCGTTTGAAAGCTTGCATCGTTATTGGCGGCAAAATTGTTAGCGGTAAACATAGGTGAGTACTTAGTTGGAGTGAACTAAGTACTCAGAAGTTATTATTTATATGTTTGATTTATAAATGATAATTTGTAGGTTCTAACGCAGGGCGTCTACTTCAGAACTTCTTACGTTTTTAGTACGAAAGCTCCTGTCGATAGGGAATAGCACGTTGTGCACCTGGGCGAGTGACAGTAATGGCACTGGCCGCATTGGCAAATCCCACGGCGGCAGCAATTGACATACCTTCGCTCAAGCCGACGACTAGGGCGCCGTTGAAGGTATCCCCTGCAGCGACTGTGTCTATGGCTTGCACTTCAAGTGCGGGCACTAGCCCGGTAAAACCTGGGCTGCTGATATATGCGCCGCGACTGCCTAAAGTAATCACTACAATTCCTACACCTTGCTGGTGCAGAAGCTGCGCAGCCATTTGAGCATCATCGAGATGGTTAATTTCAACGCCAGTTAAAGCTTCTGCTTCAGTCTCATTAGGCGTAATCACATCAACCCATTTGAGTACATCGTGGCCAAGGGCGGTCGCTGGGGCGGGATTTAATACCGTAGTTACGCCAAAGGTTTTTGCCATTTGTAATGCCTTTGCCACTGTGGCAGCAGGCGTTTCTAGTTGAATTAAAAGGAATTGAGCACGGGAAAACAGAGCATAGTGATTTTCTAAATCATCGGGTGAAAGAGTGGCGTTGGCTCCCGCAGCAACACCTATGGTGTTTTCACCGTTGTCACCGATAAAAATCATCGCTGTGCCTGTACTCTGCTCCGCTATCTGGCTAATACCTTCTGTACTGATGCCATCTTTAATCCAGCTTTGACGCATATCATCGCCGATACTGTCTTGGCCGAGGTGGCAGATAAAGTCAGTGCGGGTGCCTGATTTAGCTAAACGCGCGCAGGCGACTGCTTGGTTGGCTCCTTTACCTCCCTGTTCGAGTCGATAATCTCGGCTCATTAAGGTTTGCCCTGCTGCGGGCAGGTACTCAAATTTCATCACATGATCGGCATTAGCACTGCCGATAACGAGTATCTGGCTCATAGAAAACTCACTGTTATTTTCATCTGCGATTGAGATAAGTTGGATCATAGACACGTAAACTGTCTACCAGTAAATCGACAAAACCGAGTCTGTCGAGCCCAAATAGCACAGTCGCATTGGCGGTTTTGCCTGTGAGTTGATAGCGATCAACCACTGTCATGCCTAAGGTTAACTCGCTTTGGGTTTCAATCCCGACCCAGCAATCTTGTGCCTCAAACAGCTCAGGTTTGAGCAACCAAGCGATAGTACAGGGGTCGTGCAATGGCGCGCCAATGAAGCCCCATTTAGGATCTCTGTGGTAAATCATAAAGAAATCTAATAACTCGGCGACGCACTGAGCAATTGGATTTGGGATGGCGCGAATCCGTTCTATATCTTCATCCATGATTTGCGCTTGATGGGTCACATCGAGCCCGCACATAGTGATGGGAATACCTGACTTAAAGACGATATCTGCGGCTTCGGGATCGACAAAAATATTAAACTCGGCGGCAGGCGTCCAATTACCGACACCCGCGGCGCCGCCCATCAGCACAATGCGCTCGATTTTAGGGCGCAGCTCGCTATGACTCGCCAGTAAAAGGGCAATGTTAGTCAGCGGCCCCGTGGGCACTAAAGTCACTGGCTGTGTGCTTTGGCGGATTTGTTGCGCCATCAGTTCAACGGCCGTTATGGCTTGTGGGCTGAAGCTCGGTTCGGGCAATGCGGGGCCATCGAGGCCAGTCTCGCCGTGAACATTGTCGGCGATAATCAGTTCACGTGTTAGCGGTTTAGTGGCACCGCCCGCGACTGGGATATCACCACGGTTTAACAGGGTTAAGATCCGCAGGGCGTTGTTGAGGGTTTTATCTGGGGTTTGATTGCCAGCGCTAGTCGTGACGGCAAGGGGAACGAGGTCTGGGTGAGCTAAGGCTAAGATCAGCGCGATAGCATCGTCATGGCCGGGATCGCAATCAAGAATGATGTGACGAGTCATACTGTTACTCCTTTAAACAGCGGTACTGGATGCTTAGAATAGCATGCCATAAGTTAGGCGCTAGCCTGTGGAGGGCACTTGCAGAGTAAACTGTGAGCATTTTCGTCTTTTTATCAACAAGCTGCTAGAATTCTGCCCATTTTTGACATTAGGCGATGTTAGGTTAATCCATTCTCGCTCTGTCGGCTGCACAACATTGAATGACATATCCAAGCAAATACAAGGAAATAAGTAATGCTCACTCATCGAATCACTTGGCCTAAGGCTTTACTCGCGGGCATGGTTGCCATGCAGATCTCTGGCTGTAGCGATCCTCAACCTATGGCCATTATTGAAAGCAATAACGAGTCATTGCTGCAGTTCGATAACGGTAAACTCATCCTATTTAAGGAAAAACCGAGTCCGCAGTATCGCCATATTCCCTGTGATTTACCGGCAGTAAGTTCCGTGATAGTAAATGATATGGCAGTGGCTGCCCTCACCCCAAATGGCGATGTGATCACTTGGGGAAATAGTTTTAGCGGCGGCGATAGCCGCGAAGTTGCTGCGGAGCTTAAACACGTTAAACAAGTCGTGCCTGTAAAGGAAGGTTTTGCCGCCCTGCGTGAAGATGGCACTGTGGTGTACTGGGGACGTGCAGGGAAACTGAGCCTCGACAAAGCCCTGCAAAGCCGTATGACAAACATCACTAAACTCTATGCTAACCGTGAGGCGGTAGCCGCACTCGATGCCAGTGGAAAAGTGCACACTTGGGGTTATGGGCCCGAAGGCGGCAATAGCCAGCATGTGCAGGATAAACTGGTGGATATAGTTGATATCTTTGCCGAAGGACGAAGTTTTACGGCACTTAAGAAAGACGGCAGCACTGTGATTTGGGGGCAAGTTGAACGTTCAACCAATATGAAAAAGCTGCTGCCGCAGTTAATGGATGTTGTGCGTGTTGAGTATACCCAAGGGACCTATGCCGCTTTGAAAAAGGATGGCAGTGTCGTGACTTGGGGGCAGAGTAGCGATATTTACCCTATTCGCAGTGCGCTACAGGATGTCGCGAGTATTACGTCAAATAGCTGTGCTTTTGCAATCTTAAGTCCAACGGGTGAGGCGCACTTTTGGGGCAATGAAACGAACTGTGGTATCGATTGGCTCAAACAAACGGATATTAAAGGCGTGAACAGTATTGTCAGTGTTGGCACAGGATTTTTGTTGCTGCGTGACAATGCCGTACCGCAAATCCTTGTCGATGATAGTGACTACGCCTATCTATATGGTTTTCACTATGCTCAAGATATCCTCAATCGGTATTGGCAGGAGGGAAGCAAGATCACCCCAGGTTCGGCATCATTTGTATTTACCCGTCCTGACGGCAAAGTCGTGCCAGTAGGTTATAGGGCTAACCTAGACAATGTTGAGAAGCTCATAGCGCGTATTCCACGATTAACTTGGTTAGCGAGGGCGGGTGAGGGGTATGTCGGGATCAGTGAAAAGGGGGAATGGGTCTCTTGGTCGATGAATAACGAGATGTTCGCTAAATCTCCGGTACCGCCTGCCGATTCGTTGGTGATAAAGCCGCTGGATTTTACCCCTGTTGCCCAATGCGAAACGCCAGAGCAACGGCAGGTGATTCTGAGTCAGGAAAGGCCTAAACCTGAAGTGAAAATGTGGTTGTTTAGTGAATAGCACTAACCTCTTTGCCGCTATTGTGCTGATAAACGGGATATTTCCCTGTTATTCAAGTCGTGATAGTGATTATTTCTTTTAAAGTGGCAGTTAATATAACTTTTTGACTGTTTTCAGCGAAGGTTCTTCGTTAGAATGCTGGGTGTTTTCTGTTCAATTTCATGATGTCGTATTAATTATAAGTGCGATACAAGGATGATAAGTATGAAATTAGCATTGTGTTCACCTATTGGATTGTTTCAAGGTGCCAGTGTGTTATTACTCTGCAGCTTAATTGGCTCAGAGCCAGTTCAAGCCACATTAGATATAGCTCGGAGCGAAAGCGGCGCAGCTCATACCCATGTATTGCCGGTATTTGGTCAGCAATTAGGGTTCAATCTGCCTGCGGGCTGGAAGCAGGCTTATCATGAGGAGCAAGCTGGCATGTTTATGGCAGAATATGTGCCTGAGCAGGAAGCATTAACCCAGTGGAGTGCACTATTTTGCGTGCAGGGCTTTAAGGATATGGCCGAGAGTATTAGCCCTGAGCGTTTTTTAGATGCGATGGCCGAGACCTATAAATCGACCTGTGACGGCGAAGTGGTGTACCAGAAGCTCGGCGACACTGAAGTTGATGGACATGAGGGATTTAAGGCTATTTTAGGCTGCACAGCCATGCCCAATATCCACAATGTCACGCAAGTGAATCCCAAAGCCTATGCTTCAACTCCTCAAGGGGAAATTGGCTACTATACGGTTGTCAGTGGCAATAAAGATTTGTATCTACTGCATAAGTCGATGCGAGGTGCCGTTTTTTCTGCCGATAAACCACCATTGCAGGCAGATAATAGCCAAGATTTTATCTCCGCTTTAGTCCCATTCTCCTTGAAGTAGAACGTAGACGTTCGCTTGAGTTTGATGGACTTTCATCCGTATAGACGTCTATAATGCGCGCGCTCAGGCTCTATAATGTGCTGAGCCTTAAGGGAGTATCGCTGTTTTATTGATGGCTGTGCCCTATGAATCAAATTTTTAGTCAACCTTCTGAGGTGCTTGCGTGCGAAAGCCGCGAGATAATCGGGAAGCCAGTGAAATTCTGGCACTGCCCCCGCAACGGTAAAAGGTGAGAGAAGACCGCGTTTGATTGGTGTGTTCAAGACAGAACCCGATAGTCAGAATGTTAAAGGTCAGTCTCGCGTTAATTCTATTTTTACGGATTAACATAGCCTAAGTCCGGAGACCGGCCCTAAAGGTGTTTTTGAGATTTCGGTGGGCAGATCTCAAAATGCGATAGTCACTGTCAGTATCTTTTACTGAATGAACAGTATCGTGGCGCTAATGCCCCGTTTTCCTTGCAGGAGTTAAAGGTAAAATGGGAACAAATCCAACAAAAATCGCGCTGCTGATCGGTAGCCTTTGCAGTTTTTCCGTTATCGCGCCCGCTATGGCGGCTGACGCTACCAGCACAGCGAAAGTCGACGAGCATCTTGTCGTGATCGGCCGCTCTGACAATACCCCGTTAAATATTGCCGCGAATGTGAATGTGATTGACGCTGCGGCGATTGAAATGAGCGGTGCCACTAGTGTGACTGAAGTTTTACGCGGTCAAAGCGGTATTCAAATTTCAGATAATAACATCGGTACTAGTTTTGCGATGCGTGGCTTTAGTGCCAGCACTGCTGTGAATAACACGCTGATTTTACTTGATGGTCGTCGCCTCAATAATATCGATATCGCTGCTCCTAGTCTTAATGCCATACCGCTTAACCAAGTCGAGCGCATCGAAATTTTATCGGGTAGTGCGGGTGTGCTCTATGGCGATCAAGCGGTAGGCGGCGTGATCAATATTGTCACTAAATCTCCTGAAAATACTGGTGGTAGCGTGCAGTTATCCGGCGGCAGCTTTGATACCTATGAAGGTCGTGGTGATGTGTCTGGCGCGATCAACAAGGATTGGCGTTACTTTTTCACTGGTAGCTATAACCAAGGTGACAACTATCGCAAACATAATGCTAACGAAACCGGCTCTATTCTTGGCCGCATTCAATATAAAACGGCCACAGACTCCTTCTTTGTTGAAACTAGCTACTACGACGATGACCGTGAAAATCCGGGCTCATTGACAGAAGAACAGTTCAATAAAGACCCACGCCAATCTTTCAAGAGCAGCGAATATGTCCATGAGATGACCACTGCGGCGCGCACGGGTTATCAGCATCAGCTTAATCAAAATTGGGCTTTAGCAGCGGATTTAGATTATAGCGATACCTTAGTGTCTTCTTTTAATTGGGGGGCGAACAGCCATAACACGCGCTCACTGTTGATGTTTAGTCCTAAAGCGTTAGCGAACTACAGTACCCGTCAAGGTGAGCTAAACCTAGTCACAGGTTTAGACATCAGCCGTGGTAAGGCTGATTTTGACACTATGGCGCGCAGTAATGTGCAGCAAACACAAAGTGCTTACTTACAAGCCACTGTTCCATTAAGCCATACCCTAAGTTATGTTGTGGGTGGGCGATATGCGCGGGTGACCGACGAGTTAGTCGATCGCAAAGTTTATCCTAATGGTATCGATTTAGATGAAGATGCGACAGCATTTGAGTTTGGCCTAAACTACCGTCCTAGTATGGAGCACAGATTCTATCTGCGTGGCGATGAAAACTTCCGTTTTGCCAAAGTGGATGAGCAAGCTTATACCCCTAAAGATGTGTTTGGCTTAAAGCCGCAGACGGGCCGCTCCTATGAGGCGGGTTGGGATTGGACGCTTGCCAGCCAAACCCTGCGAGTGAACCTGTATCGCCTCGATTTAGAGGATGAAATCGTGTTCGATCCTAGCGCAGAGACACCTCCAAAAGGAGATTTCCAAGGTGCGAACGTCAATGCTGACGCTTCTCGTCGTTATGGCGCCAGTGCCGATTGGGATTGGCAAGTGACTAAAGCGCTGCAGCTCGGGCTAGAGTATAACTATATCGATGCTGAATTTACTGACGGTATCAATGATGGCAAAGAGCTATCTTGGGTGGCAAAACACACGGGGCGCGGTTATGTCAGCATGGATTTTGCTGAGCATTTCCAGGTGTTTGCCGAAGCTATCTACACGGGTGATCGTTTTATTGAAGGCAATAACGGTAACGAAGGCGATAAGTTATCTAGTTACGTGCTTGGTAATTTAGCCTTGAACTACAATCGTGATGCTTGGCTTGCCAGTCTGCGTATCGATAACCTATTCGATAAAGACTATGTTAGCGCAGGTTATTACGGTGGCCTTTGGGGGGATAGTTATTACTCTGGTCGAGGCCGTGATATTCGTTTAACCCTTGGTTATCGTTTTTAATATCTGATTATATAAGCTATTTTGCAGCCTTTAAATGAATATAAAGGCTGCTTTTGCTATTATCTATTCTTAAATTGTTTATCTTGTTCTTCTTTATTTAGCGGTTTAATACCAAGATAATATTCATAGCTATTTTTATCATTATTATCGGCAGACATCTCATTTTTATTATTAACTTCTTTCGATGTGTTGTCTTCTTTTTTTGCATACATAGTTAATTTAGGCTTAGTCTGTTTAGACTTGGTCTCCTCTGCAGCTGACTTATTCGCTATACTTTTAATCTCTTCATTGTCAGTAGCGGGTTTGTCTTCTATCTTGCCAAATTTATAGTTAAAAATAGCATTGGTTTCTACTGTTTCAATGGTTGATTTTTTCATGGTTTTGTATGATGCGACAATACCATGCTTACCTAAGGTAACTTCGGGATAAATTTTCTTACCTGTACCAACCTTTGCACCATCGACATACCAGTCTGCATCAACGTTGCTCGTTAGGGTAATCACTGTGGACTTAAGGCCCAGTTTTTCATTGAGTAATGATTCTATTTTGTTGTTATATGACGGCTTAAACGTCATGTTAACTCTATAATGCAGTTCTCCATTCATATTCATACTAGCATCAATAACCTTGTATGATAGTAGTACACTTTTATCGCTAAGGAATGGATCTGAATTAATCGTATTTTTAACTGTATACTTTTCGGTATCTTTTAAACAATCATTTATAGATTGAAATTTAGAACAAGTCATAGAGCTTTCTAGGTCAATTGACTTAACACTATCAGCACTGGATAACTCAGCAACAATACGATTAACTATTTCTTTTTTTAATGCAAAAAGTTGTGCGCTTCTTTGAGTTCGTTGACTATTAACAATTTCGTACTGTTTTAATATATCTTGATAGTTTTCTTTGTTTTTAACTTCGTCTTCGACCGATTTCTTTTCAAGTGAATCAATGTTCTTTACTAAGGTTTCGATTTCTTTGAAGTAATTACTCGGGTCACTTTCTGTTAAAATGGCATTGGGTAATGCCAATATTGCCTTGTTATAATGCTCTTTCTCGTTTTTGATGTTTGTTAATAGTGATTCATAATCATATTCACTTTTCTTATGATTAGATAAGCGGTCATTAATAGATATTAACAAGTTATCAATATCAAACTTTTGTTCGATTTGGTTTACTGATTGGTTTTCAGTTGCAGTTATCAACTCTAAGGCGTACGAGTTACTTGCACACAAGCACAACAAAGCAATGGTAAATTTACTGTATCTCACGTTTCTCTCCGATATTTTATCTGAAACAGTCAAAACAGCTTACTATTTCAGTGCTTTGAGCAAAAAACTCTACGTTTGGGCCATGATACTTAAGTTGATTTTTCTTTTCAAATGGATTGTTTGTTTGCCAATTCCAAATAAAGACATTTCCACTTTGATATCAGTTTGAGGCTCAATTGTATCCTTTGATTGAGTCATCTTATATTGGCAAGATTCTCATGACCATGATACTAAATGATGCTCATTACAGAACAATTGTTGCTGAAAACTGTGGCACTAGAGTGATGAGTAGTAATGAGCTAAAAGTCGACTATGTAGCGGGAATGCTATGCTTCAACACTGATGTTGAATTGGTCATTGTAAGTGAGAGGCATATTGCAATGAAATGCGAATGGGTGTCGCTTACCCTCGTTGTAGAAATAGAGATAAATTATTAGACGGACAGGCTCGTGACGACTTGAAGAATGGAAATGTTAAAATTGTTTTAAAACATGGGATTATATCTCCACCTCCAGCACCTTATTTGCTTCACCATTTGATGTTACATATAAGGTAGTCATTTTTTATTCTTTTCGTTAGGCTATTGTGCGACTTAGTACTGAAATTCTTTAAATTTTGGGTATGATGTGAAGAGTAACCGAATCATCTTATTGTTAATAAACAGGTGCAAAGTGTCTTATGACTGATCTTGAGCAACAGGTTTTTACTCAAGTTAGAGCTATTATAGCGAATGAAGAGCAAGTGATTGGCCGCCGAGGGATTTTAATTCCACTCAAAAAAGCGATCCTTGCTGAAGGCGACATTCGTAACGTGATCGACATCATCTCGAGTGACCCCGCATTGGCGGCGCACATGCTAATGCGCAGCAATTCCGCACAGGCATCAGGGGTGATTAACCCTAAGACTCGCTCCTTGAAAGAAGCTTTAGTCCGCTTAGGTCAAGTGAATATCTATCGCTATGCCTTTACGTTTTATCTGCAAGAGCGTCTCGATGAGCTGCCACAGCCCTATAAAAAGTTGGTCCAAGGTTATTGGAAGTTGACTGAAGATATTGCAACGGATGCGGTGGACAGTTTAGCGGATATGGAAGGCGTCGAGGTTGATGCTGATGAAGTGCAAACCTTGGCCCTGTTCAGTGTGTTCGGCCAAATTATCGCGCTCACGGCCTTTGCGTATTTAAATGCTAATGCCGAACAATCATTCCCTTTAAGCGTAATTAAGTCATTGATTGATAATCAACAGCAGACATTGACGATAGAATCATTCGAAGCGTTAGATCTCGATCAGGACTTGCGTCAAGAGTTTATGATTGCCCATAATTTGCGTCAGACCCGTAATTCGAATTCCCCTGGTTTAATCCTGCGCCGCGTATTGTCTATGCGTGGTCTATTGATGAATCCGCTGTAATATTTAGATGCGACAAATAACGGTTTGAACGAATAAAATAACTATTTAATTCAATAAAAAAAGCCTGCATTCGCAGGCTTTTTTGTTAGGTTTCACCTGTGTTAATTTGTCTTCTGCTGGCGGGATAAACCTTCACTCGCCACCAGTTGTAACCAATTTTGGATCAAGGCTGAGTTGGCGCTATGGCGGCGATAGGCGCCAAACAAAGGGCGTTTCAAGCCTTCTTGCCCGAGCTTCACTGTGGTAAGGCTTAGGCCATGCCCTTCATTTATCGACCAATTTGGCAGCGCGGCTATACCGTCTTTACAGGCGATGCGTTGCAGTAACATCATGGTTAAATCACAGGTTTTCTGCTCACCCGCTTCTATGCCTGCGGGCTCTAAAAAGTGGCGATAGATGTCTAAACGCGTCAGTGGTACGGGATAACTGATAATAGGCAAGTGTGCTAATTGCTTAGGGGTGACATAGGCTTCTTTCGCTAAAGGATGATCCTTAGCAACTACTAACTTTACTTCAAAATCAAACAAATGCTGATAAGCAAGTGAATGCCCAGGCACAGGATCTGAGGTCAGCACTATATCCAGTTCACCCATTTCCAAGGCATTGAGTGAGTCGAACAAGTGACGGCTCGACAAGTCTAACTCGGCTTGGGGATAGTCTTGTCTAAATTGCTCCATCACAGGCATTAACCAGCGAAAACAGCTGTGGCACTCAATGCCTACCCGCAACTGATTGGTTTCGGTTTCAAGGCCATTCTTAAGATCTGTCTCGGTTTCTAACACCTTAGGCAAAATCTCTTCCGCGAGATGAAGCAGGCGTGCACCTTCTTGGGTGAATGACAGCGGCTTACTCTTACGCACAAAAATAGGCGAGTTAATCCTTTGCTCCAACTCCTTAATTTGGTGGGAGAGTGCGGATTGAGTGACAAAACGTTTTTTGGCTGCGCCCGCCAAACTGCCACTTTCCTTCAGGGCCATTAAGGTTCGCAGATGTCTTAGTTCGATCATGTTCACTCCAGGTGAAATTCGCTCATGTTGTGCTTGAAATCAATTCGGTTGCTGGAATAGAGACTAACACAATAAACGTCTAGACGTCCAGACGCCCATTGTTATTTATCAAGGCGGAAATGCTGAAAAGTGCCAAGAGAACACAATCTGGTGGGTGCAAGTGCCGAATTTGGCTTATCTCAAATAAAGGAAGATAGGGTATGCAATTAAATAGTCTTGGGTTTCCCCGTATCGGGCGTCGACGTGAATTGAAATTTGCTTTAGAAAAATACTGGCGTGGTGAGAGTACTCAAGCCGAATTATGTGAAGTAGCGAGTGAACTGCGCCGTACCCATTGGCAGTGGCAAACCGCAGCGGGCATCGAGCAAGTACCCGTGGGGGATTTTGCCTTTTACGATCAAGTATTAACCCTGAGTGCGACCTTGAATGCCATCCCTGATCGCCACCGCGGCGAAGGCGCTATCGATCTCGATACCTTATTCCGTGTTGCCCGCGGCAGAGCGCCGACAGGCCAAGATGCGCCAGCCTCTGAAATGACCAAGTATTTCAATACTAATTATCATTATTTGGTGCCAGAGCTGACGCAAAACCAAGAGTTTTCGATTGCTTACGAGCAGTTTTTTGATGAAGTCAGCGAAGCGCAAGCGCTAGGCTATAAAGCCAAACCTGTTCTACTCGGTCCAGTCAGTTACTTATACCTTGCTAAAACCGTCGGCCAAGAGTTCGATAAGTTAAGTTTATTACCGAATTTATTAACGGCTTATGCTGATATTCTGGCGCGTTTCGCCGCCCAAGGTGTGGAATGGGTACAGTTAGATGAGCCTGTGCTGGCATTAGAATTAGACCTGCATTGGCAAGCGGCGATGACTAAGACTTATCAAGCATTAAGCACTGCTAACGTTAAGGTTCTCTTAGCGAGTTATTATGGCGGTATTGCGCATCATCAAGCCCTCGTATCTGCCTTGCCTGTTGCTGGTTTGCACTTGGATTTAGTTACGGCGCCAGAACAACTGGTTGTGTTTGCAAATGCGTTGCGCAGTGAGCAAATTTTGTCGGCGGGTGTGGTTAATGGCCGTAACGTGTGGGCGGCGGATATCGATTTGATTGCCGAGCGTATTGGCGCTGTGGCGCGTGATTTAGGCGATCGTCTGTGGATTGGCACATCATGTTCATTGCTGCACAGCCCAGTCGATTTAGATGTTGAAGTCAAACTATTACCTGTGCTGCGTAAGCAGTTAGCCTTTGCTAAGCAGAAACTGTTGGAATTGAGCAAAATTCGCCAATTATTGTTGGCGCCTAATTCGGATGAAGCACAAAAAATCAGTGCTTTTTGTATCGCTCGTCGTCAAGCCAAAGCACAGGCTGCGGATAAGCAAGTGATTGAGCGTGTTGCGGCATTAACCACTGCGGATTACGAGCGTGTCAGTGATTTCAGCGTACGCCAAAGCGTGCAGCAGCAAAAATACCGTTTACCCCTGTTACCCACTACGACCATAGGTTCGTTCCCGCAAACACCCGCTATTCGAGGATTACGCAGCCGCTGGCGTAAGGGCGAGATAAGTGATGCTCAGTATACTGAGCAGTTACAGCAAGTGACCCGCGATACTATCGAACGCCAACTAAAACTGGGTATCGACGTACTCGTGCACGGTGAAGCCGAACGTAACGACATGGTGGAATACTTTGGCGAGCAGTTAGCTGGCGTTGGTTTTAGTAAAAATGGCTGGGTACAAAGTTATGGCTCACGTTGTGTTAAGCCACCCTTGATTTACGGCGATGTGAGTCGTCCAAAAGCTATGACAGTCGAGTGGGCTGAGTTTGCCCAGAGTCTTACCGACAAGCCCGTAAAAGGCATGTTGACGGGGCCTGTGACAATTCTGCATTGGTCATTCGCCCGTGAAGATATCAGCCGCGATGCGATTGCGACACAACTGGCGCTGGCGATTCGTGATGAAGTGGTCGATTTACAAAATGCGGGGATTGGCATTATTCAAATTGATGAACCTGCCTTCCGTGAAGGTTTGCCATTGAAACAAAGTAAGTGGCAAACCTATTTAGATTGGGCGGTGAATGCCTTTAAACTCAGCGCTGCTGGCGTGACTGATGAGACTCAAATCCACACCCACATGTGTTACAGCGAGTTTAACGACACGATTGCCGCGATTGCTGCCATGGATGCAGATGTGATCACAATCGAGACGTCGCGTTCGCGGATGGAGTTACTCAACGCCTTTGAAGATTTTGAATATCCCAATGAAATCGGCCCCGGTGTGTATGACATCCACTCACCAAACATTCCAAGTGTGGAGGCCATGGTGCAGTTAATCGAGAAAGCCGCGCAGAAAGTCCCCGTGCGTCAATTATGGGTCAACCCAGATTGTGGCCTAAAAACCCGAACTTGGGATGAAGTCGAACCTGCATTGAAAAACATGGTTGATGCAACCCGCGTACTGCGTCGTCGTCTTGGCTAATATCACTGCTCGAGTGAGAGTTTTTAACTGAACTTATTGAGCTTACTCAGTAAAAAGACACCGGATGTTTATGCCTCCGGTGTCTTTTATTCGCTGCGAATAAGGGAAGCGCCACTGTCTATTGGCAATGTTTAATATCAAGGTTCAATAGACGTACAGAGCGAATAACGATTCTTAGTTTAGGCTAATTAACCAGTAGTAAGCTATTGATAACCTTGTTAGATGTTAAGCATCTCGTGGTAAGCCTTTTTTGATGATACGCACCATGCGTTCAGTCTTGCGGCGTGCTTTTTGTTGTTCAGTTGCGGCGGTGTCGGCAAGGCGCGATTGCTGAGCATTGAGCGCCCATTCGATATGTTCACGCACTATCTCATCGATATCGTCACTGTCATTGCGGGCGTTAAGTGCGGCAATAATGCTTGGGCTTGCGGGGGCGTTACCCAGCGCGACTGCGATATTACGTAGCCAGCGTTTATGACCAATTCGGCGAATGGCGCTGCCTTCGGTTTGCTTTAGAAATTCGGCCTCGCTCCAAGCAAAAAGGCTGAGAAGGTCGGGCTGTTTTAACTGGGGACGAATATGGAAGTCGGTTTCGGCTGTGAGTGGCGCTTGGCGATTGATGGGGCACACGAGCTGACAATCATCGCAGCCATAGATGCGATTGCCCATAAGTGGCCTAAATTCTTCAGGAATAGCGCCTTGCAGCTCGATGGTGAGATAGGAAATACAGCGTCTGCCATCGACCACATAAGGTTCTACGATTGCACCTGTTGGGCAGGAGGTGATGCAGGCGACGCAACTGTTACAGCCTTCTTGGATTGGAATATCCACAGGCAGAGGCAAATTGATCAGTAGCTCACCTAAAAAGAACCAACTACCCGCCTCATGGTTGAGTATGAGTGAGTGTTTACCTGTCCAACCTATACCGGCTTTTTCGGCTAATGGGCGCTCGAGTACTGGCGCTGAGTCGACGAAGGGACGGAAATCGGCGGCATCGAAACCGAGCGCAACTAACTCTGCACTGATTTGATCTCCCAGTTTTTTAAGCCGAGCGCGGATCAACTTGTGATAGTCGCGGCCACCCGCATAACGGGAGATATAACCTAAGTTGGGATCGGTGAGATTTGTGGCAAAGCCTGCTTCGGGTGGTAAATAGTCCATCCGTACGGATATCACTCGCACTGTGCCCGGATGCAATTCTTGCGGGCGAGCGCGCATCATCCCGTGGGTGGCCATATACGCCATTTCGCCATGAAACCCTTTGTCTAGCCATGCTTGGAGTTTGGCTTCTTCGGCCGTTAAATCTGTATCGCAAATGCCAACTTGTGCAAATCCGAGTGCTTTTCCCCACGTTTTTATTTGCAACGCGAGCCGCGACAGCGTGCTGGCATAGGATTGGTTGGGGATTTGATTGGCTAAAGTCGACATGGATTCATTGCAGTGAGGCTCTTGGCTAGGTGGCAATATGATAGCAAGTTTTCACTTGTTACGGACGAGTTTACTCAGTGAGCATGAATGAGAGGCTATTTTCTTTGGGCATATGTTTATTTGCAGCAGGGATTGAGTCTATGATTAGGTTTAATGTTTCCCGTTTGGTATCCGTATGCTGAGTGCGTTTCCCCTTAGGGCGTGTTTTCTTGCGATGAGCTTATTAGGCCTGATGCCTAATCTTGTTTTTGCGGTACCTGATAAGTTGAAATTGGTGACCGAAGCTTGGCCTCCAATGAGTTACGAGCAAGATGGCGTTCCCCAAGGTTTTGCGGTGGACTTAGTCAATATCTTGCAATCGAGACTGGGCCAGAGTGAAAAAATTGATGTGTTACCTTGGGCACGGGCGTATTCGATTGCCAATACTTCGGCGAATGTCTTACTTTTTGCGACGTCTATTAATGACGAGCGTGAAGATCATTTCGATTTTATCGGCCCGATTGCAACCAGCAAAATTGCTTTGTATGCGAGGGCGGCAGATCCCATTGCACTCGATCAACTTGCCGAACTTCAATCTAAAGATATTGTGGGGGTTTATCGAGAATCTGCTGGGGCGCAGCTGTTACAACAAGCCGGTGTGGATAACTTGCTGGTGGCGAGTTTTCCGCAGCAATCGGCTAAGCAATTACTGTTCTCTCGAATTCGTTTCTGGTGCCAAGCGGATCTTGCGGTTAAGCAGATACTTGAAGAAGTGGGCGCAAGTGAGGCAGATATACGCCAAGTGTATGTCGTATCTGAGATTAATCTCTATTTAGCCTTTTCTAAAGGGACGTCGGCGGCTACGGTCACGAGTTGGCAAACAGAGCTTGAGAAAATGAAAGACTCAGGGGAGTTTAGTCGTTTATATCAGACATGGTTTGGCGCTTTGCCACCGCCCTTACAGCATCAAGTGTTTTGGCATAAAAGCGTTTAATTCTCGCACGTAGCCTCATTTTTGGCAGCTTTAACACAATTCCTTCCCGCATTTTTAGCCTCATAAAGGGCATCGTCGGCACGTTTCAGTAGGCTGGCAAAGTCTCTGTCTTGATAAGTATTTTCAGTATTTGGTTGCGGCGCTAAGGTTGCGACTCCTGCGCTAACGGTCAATTTGAGTTCAGTGGGTAAATCCTCTGCGCCTAGGCGGCTAATATGAGCTTGCAACTGATGGGCAAGTTCACAAGCACGTTCAGCATCCGTGTTGGGTAAGAGAATTAAAAACTCTTCACCACCGATACGGCCAATAAGATCTTTATTACCCGTTAGGGCTTTACCTGCGCTTGCGATCGTCAGTAAGGCGCGATCGCCCAGTTCATGGCCGAAGTTATCGTTAATTTTCTTGAAGTGGTCCGCATCAAAGATAATCACCGAAAAAGGGCTTTGTTGTTTTAAGGCTTGCTGAAAATACTGCGCGGCTTGGGCATAAATATGCCGACGATTAGGGAGTTTGGTGAGGTAATCCGTAAGGGCAATGACCTGCAGCTGGCGATTTCTCTGTACTTGTTTATACGCAAATATCGACACTATTGTCAGGATAAAGCCCGTCAATAATAAAATAATGTGTTGTAATGATTTATTCTTCTCGAGTAGCGCGAGTTCTTGTTCTTTAAGGTTTTGGTTTTCAATCAAGCGCTGATTTTCAGATTCAATCCTAGTGGTATCAAACTTCACTTTTAATTCTGTGGTTTGATGGGAGAAGGAGTTGTCGTCGATCTTTTTGGTGAGGGCTACAAATTCCTGCAATGCGCCATAGGCCGCAGGTAAATTATTCATGGCCGCATAGACGTCACTTTTTAGCTGTAATAGTTGAGTGAGTCCCCGATCATTTTGCAGGGTTCGAAAGGCTTTTTCCCCTTGTTCGAGTTCGGTAAGCGCTTCTTTATAACGTGCTTGCTGAAACTTGATATTGCCCATAAAGAGCTTCATAAAGCTATAAGCGGCATGATCTTTTTCGTTAATCACAGCAGCGGCTTCAGTTAAATATTTTTCCGCTTCATTAAGACGATGGAGTTTGATTAAGCTAAAGGCAATATCCGTCGCCATAGTGGCGGCCACTTTTTCCAGCTGATGTTCCTTAAAGTATTGGTAGCTTAGCAAGAAGTTATCTATGGCCTGTTGATGTTCACCCAGTTCATCTAAGGCAAGGCCTATCTCTGAGGTGACATTCATTGCCTGTTCTTGGTTATTGTTCTTTAAATAAACTGCTTTGAGTTTAGTGTAATAACGGATCGCACTTTGGGGATCGCCATAACGTCTAAAGCTGGTGGCCATATCGGCAAGATTGATGTTAGCCCAGCCGGTTAAATTCAGTGACTCGTAGAGATCTTGCGCTGTTATGAGGTCGTCTAATGCGGCAGAAAAATCGCCAATATAGGAATACAGGGCGCCGCGAAGGCTACGTGAGTCGGCAATTAGTTTAAGATCTTCATGCTCATAGGCACGCTTAACGCTGAGGTTATAACCTTCCATCGCGCTATCTACATCACCATTTAACTGCAAAAACCAAGAATGACAAAGCATGAGGTCGGTGATGAAATGCGGATAGGCGGTCGGCGGAATATTGGTCAGTGTTTGACTCGTATTTTTAACAGCTAGTGCTATGTCAGTATCCGTTTCGGCACTTTGATTCCAGCATTTAAGTAGCTGCAGCTTTTCATTGCGGGGGATATCATCGGTTGCAATCAGCTTGCTCAATAGCGTTAGATTACTCGTGAGCGCTTCGCGGGTCATGGGTTCACCGCTCTCAAATCTTTCAAATATCTTATCAACCTGAGTTTTTTCTTCTGCCATAGCCTGACTGAGCGGCAGTAGAAGCAGCCAAAAGGTAAGTGATAAAGATATAAGTGGACGTAGCAAAAAAGGTTTCCTGTTCGCATTGAAATCAATAGCTAATAGTGAGCTTAGCATAACTTGTTTGTTCATTTTGAATATAGATGCATAGCAATTTTGCATTCAGCTAGCTATCAAGGTATAAACTTCGCCTTGGAAATCATCCTAAAAAGGAATCACCCTTGAAAAAATTACTTTGTGCTGCCCTACTCATGATGAGCGGCGCGAGCTGGGCGGGCTCAGATTTAGAAACCTCGGGCGATGTATTGCATCTATTGCTCCCCGCAACGGCAATGGGCGCGACATTATTCTATGAAGACGGTTACGACGGCAGTTGGCAGTTAATTCAGGCGGCAGTATCGAGTCGATTAATTGTTGAAGGCCTAAAATATGGTGTGAGCAAAGACAGACCCGACGGTAGTGGCGACGATTCGTTCCCATCGGGTCATACTTCAGATAGCTTTATGGCGGCGACGTTTATTCAGCAGCGTTATGGCTGGCAATATGGTTTACCCGCCTATGTCGCTGCATCGTATGTTGGCTATACCCGAGTGGCGAGCGACCAACATTACCTAGAAGATGTGTTAGCGGGTGCTGCAATTGGTGCGCTAGCGGGTTGGTATTTTACTCAGCCCTATGAAGGTATTACTGTCACACCAATAGCGGGTAACGGCGTTTATGGTTTATATGTGAGTGGCCAGTTTTAAGTCTATTTTTTGAATGAATGTTAATCGAGATTTTTTATGAGTGAATTATCAGCTGTTTACCGTGAAACTGCCGAGCAGATTTCTTACAATGTTGCGAATAAAGTGCTGCCAATGGCAAAACTTCCGGATGGATTATTGGCTGCATATCAAAGCCTGTGCGCTGAACTGTTGGAAGACAGAGAGGGCAAATTTAGCCAAGCTTGGGCATCTTTGCCTGCTAGCGCGCGTAATCTTATGGAGCAAGCCGCATTCCACGGTTTTTATATTGCGAATGCTTGGTTGCAGTTGAGCCGTGTTGCCCAAGAGATTTCTGAGCAGGCCGATACCGATGGTGAAATCCAAGAGCAAGAATATAACGGTATCTTCACCCGTTTAGCCGATGAGTCGCTCAAAGAAAGTCTACGCAAATTGAAAAAAGCACGTACCGATCGCTCTATGCTCAATAGCTTTAAACAGGTGATGGCGCCTTAGTTTTTATTGAAATAAGCGCTGAGTCTGAAAATCCAAAAGCCCGTCACTTTGCAGTGACGGGCTTTTTGCTGGCACAAACCCTTAGCTAAAGCTGCGTTGCCACGACTTAAGTCGCGTCAACGTTATACTTAGAACGAAGTGCGTTTGTAGCGGCGATATTCTGGACTCCAGAAATTGCCTTCAATTGATTGTTGTAAGATTTCATCGCTCATTGGCAGCGTTAACCCTTGTTCAACTGCGACTTTACCTACGGCGAAAGCGATGTGTTTACTGACTGCGTGGATATCTTCGAGTTTAGGTAACAATGGGCCGCTACCGTCGATTGCCAGTGGCGAGCATTCTGCAAGTGCGCGGCTTGAGGCCATTAACATGGCATCGGAAACGTGGCGGGCACCAGAGGCTAAAACACCTAAGCCAATACCTGGGAAGATAAAGCTGTTGTTACACTGGGCAATCTCATAGGTTTCACCATCGACCACAACGGGCTCGAACGGACTACCCGTGGCGACGAGTGCTTGACCTGAGGTCCAATGCAAAATGTCCTTTGGCGTCGCTTCAACACGGCTGGTTGGGTTCGACAGTGGGAAAATAATCGGGCGGGCACAATGGCTGTGCATAGCGCGAATAATTTCTTCGGTGAATAGACCCGGTACGCCGGACACGCCAATCAGCACGGTTGGCTTAGCGTTGTTAACCACATCCAATAACGAAATATTGTCGCTGAAATTACTCCAGTTTTGGATATTGGTGCATTTCTGCGCCAATTTTTGCTGGAATGGCAACAGGTTAGGCATGTTGTCTAGCAATAAGCCCCAACGGTCAACCATACATACTTGCGTGCGAGCTTGCTCGTCGCTGATCCCTTCGGACACCATTTGCGCCACGATAGCTTCGGCGATACCGCAACCCGCGCTACCCGCACCAAGGAAGGCAATACGTTGTTGATTTAATTCAGTACCTGCAGCTTTACAAGCGGCCAGTAGTGAACCGACGGCAACGGCGGCGGTACCTTGAATATCATCGTTAAAGCAGCAATAGCGATCTTTATAACGCTCTAAGATCGGCATGGCGTTCTTTTGGGCAAAGTCTTCGAACTGGATCAAAGTGTCTGGCCAACGCACATGTACGGCTTGCATAAAGGCTTCGATAAACTCGGCGTATTCTTCGCCACCGATGCGCGGATGGCGCCAGCCCATATACATAGGATCTTCTAATAACTGCGGATTATCTGTGCCTACGTCTAATGTAATAGGCAGAGTATAAGCCGGACTGATGCCACCACAGCTAGTGTAGAGTGACAGCTTACCAATAGGTATCCCCATGCCGCCAATACCTTGATCGCCAAGACCTAAAATACGTTCACCGTCGGTAACAACGATGATTTTAACTTTTTGGCGAGTCGAGTTATTGAGAATGTCATCGATCCTATCTTTGTTCGGATAGGAGATAAACAAACCACGGTTGCGGCGGTAGTTTTTCGAGAAACGTTCACAAGCTAAACCTACCGTCGGCGTATAGATGATGGGCATCATCTCGCTGATATTATTTTGCACTAAACGATAAAATAAGGTCTCGTTAGTGTCTTGGATATTACGTAGGTAAATATGCTTGTCTAAGTCGTTGTTGAAACTTCTAAATTGATCGTAGGCGCGGGAAGCCTGCTCCTCAATTGTTTCAATGGCATAGGGAACTAAGCCTTCGAGGTTAAAGAAAATACGCTCTTCTTCAGAAAATGCACTGCCCTTGTTAATAAGCGGGGCTTCAAGAATGGCAGGTCCTGCAAACGGAAGATAGAGGGGGCGTTTATTATCGTCCATGGGTAACCTTTTGAGTTATTGTTTAAGTGGTCAATACGTGCTGTAAGTCACGTAAGGTTATCATGAAATGTGATCTTTGTTGTCCGTGGAACGAGGTATTTGTGGTTTTTTTTGCAGCAGTAAAAAAGTCAGCTGTTTTAAACAGGATTTATGAGGTACTTCAGATGGAATTGTTATGCTGTTGTTTATGCCTAAGCAACTTTAGGTATAGCTTAAATTGGATATAAAAAACGCAGCCTAAGCTGCGTTTGATGTGACAAACTTATGTTTTGCGTTATTCACCGCGATACTTAAGTGATAAGCCGCGAATAAAGTTACGCAGGATTTGATCGCCACACTCTTTAAAATTCTTATGATCCGGATTGCGGAACAGCGCGCTCAGTTCTGATTTTGACATTTGCACTTCGGCTAGAGCCAAGGCTGCAACTATGTCTTCTTCACGCATTTCGAGGGCAACTCTGAGTTTTTTGAAGATTAAGTTATTGTTTAAACGCGATACTGGCGCTGGGATTTCTGCACCTTCACGTAGGCCACGCTTTTCGATGATAAGGCCGTCTAGGAACTGACATAAAGTGGTGTCATTACAGGCTTTGTAACCTTCTTCCTCTTCTTTGTGCAGCAGAGCAATGATCTCTTCTGTTGGCACTTCTCTTCCAGCTTTGGCAAAAATTTTAATCATTTTGGCATTGTTGAAATCAAACACGAAGCGCAAACGGCGCAAAATATCATTATTAATCATGGTCATCTCTTGGCGCGGCTGCGCTGTCTGGTTTAAGAGGCGGTATTATATACCCAAACCGCCTCAAAAGCAGAATTTAGCAGGAATTTAACGCTGCGTAGCGAATGCTATTTATGACTCTGACATAAATAGCATTGATACCATTCTGGCAATTAGCTTTTAATGACGTTGTACCAATAGATAAACAGTGCCGCGAAAATCAGCAGATAACTTATGCCCAACCAAGAGAGTAGCTTCATCTTAGTGCCATAACTATCGGCTTCGGGGAGCTGTTTGCTGGTCATTAAGCGGTAGTTTAACCAAGCAAAAATGACAGTGGTCATAAAGGCCAAAATCATCACAAACTCAAGTAGCGGCAACAGTGCGCCTTTAAAGAAGAGGATCAGCAATAAGCCAAAGGCACTGATGGCGAGCATGATCCCTGTGAGGCGTTTGTCTGAACTGGCCTTTGAGGTGAGTAATTGCCAGCCCATATCTAAGGTGCGGCTGTAGCCATCGATAACGGTTACTGTGGTGCTAAAAATACAGAGAAAAGCCACAATCCCAATAAGATAACGACTTTCACCACCCATCACTTGGCTGTAAAGGTTGATCAATTGATTAGCAAATTGTGCGCCTGAATCAGAAAAGTGCTTACCACTGCCGTGCATCACTAAGGCGCCCAAGGACAGAAACACGATCGCGAGGATCGCGGTGATGATATAGCCTAAGTTAAAGTCGAGCAGCGCCTGCGCTTTTGTGACCGTCTGGCTTTTTTGTTTTTCGAGCAACCAGAGGGAGTTCCAAGCGCTCACTTCAATTGGTGCCGGCATCCAGCCCATCATGGCGACCAAAAATCCCACATGGGCCCATTGCCAAGGTGAGGGAGAGACAAAATTGCTCGCTAATGGCTGAGCATGATCCCAAGCTAAGGTCACGGCAATTAAGGTGGTTAGGGTTAGGGCGAACATGATGATCTTAGTGAGTCTATCGAGTAGTTGATAATGGCCTAAAATCAGCAAAGCCAAAGAACTCAGCAATACCAGCAGGGCTAACCAATCGATGGGAAGCGGAATAAATTGGGTCAACATAGCGGCGGTGAGCATGCAAACACCCGCAGTGCTGGCGACGGCGGCGATCACATTCAGTCCAGTAAATAGCAGCAAATAACCTCGGCCCTGTTTGAAGTAACCGTGCAGTAAACTCTCCCCTGTGGCGGCGGTGTAGCGTGCGCCAGCGGCAAAGAAGGGATACTTAAGTAAATTCACCCCTAAAATGACCCAAGCCAATTGCCAGCCAAATTCGGCGCCCGCCCGAGTCGAGGCGACTAAATGCGATGCGCCAATCGCCGCTGCGGCCATAAGCACACCGGGCCCCATAGCTTTAATGCCAAGCGTCAGGTGTGTTATCCAAGAGGATGAAGGGGAGGTTGTCGAGGATTCAGTCATGTCGTTATTAAAAGTACCTGTTGAAAATTAATCTGGGGAATCGAACAAGCCCTTATGTTAAGGCTGCGCTCATGCTAAAGCTGTGCTAACGCTAAGTGAGTGGCTCAACATTAAAGGGAAAGTGATTGAACTGAAAGTCGTTTTATTCAATTTATCTATTTAATTTTTGGCTGAGCAAGGCTTCAATTCGTTTTAGGCTTGCTGCCATCTCGACTACGTTTTGTAATAACGCATCATCAGGTTGTACAGATGGACTCGCTGAATGTGGGCGCTGAGTAAGACGCTCTTTTTGTTCTAATACGCTGGTTCTAAATTGAGGCGCATCAACTATGCCGACTAAGCTTATCAAGGCGCCTGCGCCCGATTGCCCTGCGGTTTCTACCGTGAGTTTATGCAGGCCAAATAGGCGCATAATTGGGCCTTGGATCAATGCCATATCGGTAATTTTGTCCAAAGGTACAGAGTTTTCGGTACGAGTTAATATTCCGCGGCGCACAATCAACTTATTACTGGTGAGCTCGGCACTCATATTGCGAATATAGCGGCGAGTTCCCCACAGCCCGATTGGAAACCAAAGCAATAACAAGGGAATGCCGACTATGCTGAGGCTGAAATAGGCGGCCCCTGAAAGCAACCAATACAAACCTAGATTGGACTCAAACTCTGCTTGATGAATGATCTTGTCTTCCATGTTTCTTCCTTAAATTCTGATATTCAAGTACCACGATTTGTCTCGTTAGTTGAATTTTCTAGTGCCTAGACCTTTTTGATTCTCGCAGAAGGAAAGCATATTGTCTCAACATGTAACAAAAGTTTAACTTTCATTATGATCCCATTGACTTTGGTTTGTAACTCATTACCTTGTGTATTGTTAATTTATGGTTTTCTAATGGTTAATATAATTTTAATAAAATAGATAAAACAAGGGATATGTATGAACAGACCTCAGATTCTACCCAGTGCTTGTGCCATCGCGATTGCTTTAGCATTTGCGCCAACAATAGCCCATGCTGCCGATAAAGGCGCAGAAAAAGTTGAACGTATTGAAGTGACGGGTTCTCGTATTAAACGTACAGATATCGAAGGCCCTTCCCCGATCCAATCGATCAGCAAAGACGATATTGCTAATATGGGATTCGATAACCTACAGCAATTGCTCGAACGTATGCCTGCGAACGGTGCTGGTGCGTTTTCTACCCGTGGTAATAGCCAAGATTCAACTGCCAACGGTGGCGCGTCTATCAGTTTGCGTGGTTTAGGTCCTGATGCGACCTTAGTGTTGATTAACGGTCGTCGGGTTGCTGCGAGTGCTTTTGCTGAAGGTATTACTAATTCTTTCGTTGATATCAATAATATCCCTGTTTCAGCGATCGAACGTATCGACATACTCAAGGACGGTGCATCGGCTATTTATGGCTCTGATGCGATTGCCGGTGTGGTCAACATTATCCTGAAGAAAGACATTGAGGGTATTGAAGTCAATCTCGGCTACGGTGATGCTTCAGGTACGGGTTACGATGAAACCACTGCGAACATGGTTTGGGGGATGAAGTCTGATAAGGGCAGTGCCTCCGTTATTCTCGATTATTTTAAAAATGGTACCTTAGCTGCGACTGATTTAGGCCGTTTCGGCAGTGCAGATCAGACTCCTTATGGCGGTGAGGATTTCCGTTCTTCCCGTGGTTTTCCTGGTTATTTTTATGTTGATGGGGTGAAAACCATAGATCCAGCCTGTCCACCTGATCGGGCGACGCCAAGCGGCAGCTGTGTATTTGATTATGGGCCATATAACCTTGTTATTCCTTCTGCAGAACGAGTGGGAGCTATTGGGCAATTCGAATATCATTTCAATGATGATTTAACTGCTTTCCTTGAATTAGCTGCCCAGCACAACACGTCGGAAGCGGGCGGTGCACCAACACCTCTTGATGAGGATGCAGGCTTAACCGTACCAGGAACTCACCCAAATAACCCTTGGGGGAAAGATATTGAAATTGGTCGCTTCCGCACCGTTGATGCGGGTGCGCGTCGTTGGGATATCGAGTCTGATACTCTTCGTTTAGTCGCAGGTTTGCGTGGCGTAGTTAAAGATTGGGACTGGGAAGCTTCGGTGCAAAAAGGTCGCAGTGAGTCCACTCAAACGGGGGATCGCAGCCAAGGTTGGGTCAGAACCGATTATTTACAACGTGAAATCGATGCGGGTCGCTATAATCCTTTCGGTGGCACCATGAACTCCCAAGATGTCATTGATGACATTACCACTAGTTTAGTGCGCCAAGGTTTGTCAAACATGACTTCCTATGCAGCTAACATTTCAGGTCAAGCATTTACCCTTGCTGGTCGCGATATTATGATGGCGGCTGGAGCTGAATATCGTGAAGAAGATGTCAGCGATGTGCCCGATGAACAGTTCCAACGTGGATTGATTTTTGGTACTGAAGCAGTCTCTGCGGCGGCATCACGTGAGCAATATGCAGCTTATGTTGAATTATCTATTCCGGTAACGGATAACTTCGAGCTACAACTTGCTGGTCGTTATGATCACTATAGTGATTTTGGTTCAACGACTAACCCTAAAGTTGCCTTCCAATGGGGAGTGACTGACGAGATAACGGCGCGTGCTTCTTGGTCTACGGGTTTCCGTGCACCTTCTTTAGCACAAATAGGTCTTGGTCCATCGCGTGAAAGTAGTTTTTTCATTGATACTTACCGCTGCGCTGCTGATAGTGTTGATTGTGAAGCTTTAGATTACAACACTGAATTTGAAGGTAACTCGGAGCTGGATGCTGAGGAATCCGAAACTTGGAACGTCGGTATGATTTGGGCGCCAAGCCAGAAATTCGATGTTGGTTTTGATATCTATAGCATTACACAAGATAACAAAATCGATAAACAGCCGTTAGGCGATATCTATACCGCAAATTGTAATGATCAAAACAGCACTGTATGTGAGCGTTTAGCTCCACAGGTGGGTCAGACTTTAGGTCCAATCAGTATCATCCATTCAAGCTTTATCAACCTAAGCTCACAAGATGTGCAAGGGATGGATGTTTCGAGTCATTATGGCGTTGAGTTGGATAGCTATGGTGATCTGAAATTTGGACTTGAGTACAGTTATTTACATAGTTTCGAAAAAGATGGCCTAGATTACACCGGTGAGTACAAGTTCCCTCAACATCGCTGGTTACTTACTACTAACTGGACTATGGATAACTTTGCCGCCAACATTAATCTGAGTTATATCGGCGAGTTTGAAGATACACCAGATATCAATTTTGATGGCGTCCTCGACTTCGAAAGCAACAAGTCTCGTATGGTTGATGCTCAAATCTTAGTCGACATGTCAGGTACTTATCGCTTCAATGAAATGTTCAAACTGACATTGGGTGTAAACAACGTATTTGACGAAGAGCCACCATTTGCGATCGGTGACGGTGATACCGACCTTTACGGCTATGTTATTTCAGTACATAACCCTATGGGTCGCTACATCTACACTAAACTCACTATGAACTTCTAATATTAAGGCTACGTGCTTTATATCAAAGTGTAGTGAAATCGAAACGGCGCATTAAGCGCCGTTTTTTATGGGCAGATTTGCACTAACGCAAACTCAGTGTATCTTCGTTAGGACACGAATTAACCGGACTAAAAGGACGTTGCAATGATCACTTTATATGGCACACCGCGCAGTCGCGCATTACGAGTTGCTTGGGTGTTGGAAGAGTTGGGCGTTGATTGGGATTTTTCCTTTGTGGATATGACCAAAGGTGCGCATCGCAGCGCGGCATTTTTAGCGATAAACCCCTGCGGTAAAGTGCCTGTGCTAACTGATGATGAGCTAGTGTTATCCGAATCTGCGGCGATTTGCCTTTATCTAGCAGAAAAGTATGGCGGGGGTAAGTTGTTGCCACCCGCGGGGAGTAACGCATCGGGTTTGCACCATCAATGGGTGAGCTTCATCATTACTGAGCTTGAGCAGCCGCTTTGGACTTTGGGTAAGCATAAGTTTGCTTTACCGGAGGAGCAGCGTCATCCGCAGATCATGCCTTGTGCGGTATGGGAGTTTGATAAGGCGGCTGCATTGGCCGAAGCCATGTTGCCTGAAAGTGATTTTTTGCTCGGTGATGACGTTTCGGTGGCGGATATTTTATTGGCCCATACCTTAATGTGGGGCACATTGTTTGAACAAGCCATTCCACCTAAACTCGCCGCTTATCGCGATAGGTTGTCTGCGCTGCCGTCGCGTCAATCGGCTTTGCAGAAGATGGATGCTGTGGTGGCTGCTAAGGGTTAATCAGGCAGAGTAGCTGATTATTTTAGCCTTGAATGATTCAGGTGCATTCCCACCATTATCTGAAAATCATTATGAGAATATAAAAAGGGCAGATAGTGATATCTGCCCTTGCTGTTAATGCGAGTACTAAGCTTCTGGATTTACACGCTTATAGCTGAGTCGCGGCCCATTTAGCACGGCTTTCACGGCTTTCGCTCATTTTGGTCGGTTCACGGAAGGCTTTATAGGCTTCCACGTCCAGTGCGACTAAGCTGACGTCGACTTCTAGGACCAGTTTGCACTCTTTCTTGATGCGCCAAGCTGCCGTGTTGTACAGCTCAGTAAAAGGCAATGAACTTAAAAATTCGGGGTTGTATTGAGTGTAAGTGGCTTGAGTGGGGTACACCACGAAAGCTAAATGACGCTTAGGTTCTTTTTTAAATAATTCTTCAATGCCATCGCAGGTGTTAAGTACTTGCATCTCAATGATGTCATCAATATCGAGCAGTTTCTTTTGCGCCAGCTCAGGTGCCGCTTGTTCGCCACTTTCCCAGGCTAATACATCGGCTTCGCTATGGTTAGTTAGCGTGCCAACTTGAGCCGCACTTAAGCTCAATGATTGGCGTAAGTAGCTCATTTCGATGGCATTCAAGCCAATGTTTTTAGACATAATCGTGTTCTCAATGCAGTGAAAGTAAAATTAGTATTTAATCTTTAGCCAGATTTCTTCAACCCATTCCCAGAACGACTCCCAATAGATATCGGTAAAGCCGCCGTTTTTCCAGAAATGCACTTGGCCATCTTGGTCGATACAGTAAAAGGCATCGCCCTGCTGACAAATGGCAATCATGTCCCTTGGCATGCCGATAGACCAAGCATAACAAGTGACTTCAGGCAGATAGGTGTGTGAGTAGGGATCCGATGCAGTTACTGGCTCTATCGTGCCGTAAATCACATCACTGGCATACAGCAGGTATTCTTTTAGCTCCCGCGGCAATGAAATCAGGATTTGCTCTTCGACTTCGACGAGCTGCTCAAATGTGGGTAATTCGAGTGGTACAGGAACAGTTTCGCTGCGTTCTTGGAGTTGCTCAATGATGTCGTGCATGGCGTTTCCTGCTGATAGGGCTATGGCGCGGGATTATATACTTAAATGGCACTTTGATGCGAGAGAGTGCTTTTTTCAGCTTATTTTTAATATGGTTTTTCAGGCGCTGTAAAATATAAAAAAAAGCGCTGGCACCTTTGCAGGAGACCAGCGCAACAGTGGAAGCGGTTGTGGGTTAAGCGACTGAGACTCTTAATAAACTGGCTTCATCGACTCGCTTATAGTTAAGCCATGCTTTGTGGTACAGCTTGTGTGATTCTTGGCGTAATTGGGCAATCTGTGCCAGCTCAAACTCACTGAGTGATCTTTGCTGTTTACGGGCATTGGCCTCAATCCTTTGCACTTTTTCATATACCTTGTGCTCTGGGCCGTTTTTGATATCGGCGATATCCTGCAAATGCAATTGCACCTCGGCAATCATGCCCGATTGGGGTAAACGCACCAGCAAGTTGAGATCGCGATAGCCAGATGCTTTGGGTTCGGCAAAGCGGTTCTTTTGTTTCACCACTTGGGTCTGCTCGTTCAAGGCTTGGTAAGCCTGCATCAGATCTTGAATGCTGTCGGTCACGATACTTGCCCTTGCCAGGTCGGTAATTTGGCTGGCGTCACCGTTAAATTTTGTCGCCACTTTATCGGCGGCTCTTTGATAACTCTTCACCGGAGGAATAATCACTTGCGTCTGTGAATGATGGGCAATTCGGGTAAGCAACTGAGCCAGCTCAGCTTGAGCATCATAGGCTTGGTGATGGAGAACGGATAAGTCATTCGAGGCTTGACGAGGCGCATCAAAGGTCTGACTGCTGAGTGCGTATAGACCTTGTAGATCGTGGTTTTGTGCCTGTCTTGCACTGTAATTACCACGTTCTGTTTTTGTGTCACTGACGTCGAGAGAATTTGCTACACCAGCGCGGCTCGATAATAAGAGTAGAAAAATAAAAAAGGTACGAAATAACTTAGTCATGCGGCCTACTTCCTTATGGGTGAGTTGTACAGGTCACCCATTCACCATAGGCTTCTTTTGCTTAATTAAAGCTGAATCAATCATTAAGACTTGTTCATCTTGCGCATTGGGTCACTTTCATAACTCAGTGGTTTAAGGAAATAAAAATGGCGCCACCTGTGACAGTGAGCGCCATTGTTGTTGCTCAGCTTATGCAGCCGAGTGGCGATTTAAATCAGGCTTACCAAATTTTTACGCGTTTTTCAGGGGCGATATACATGGCATCGCCAGGTTTCACATCATAGGTGGTGTAGAACTCAGGCATGTTAGATAGGGCACCCAGAGCGCGGAATTCCGCAGGTGAGTGTGGATCGGTCGCTACGCGATTACGCATGGCTTCTTCTTTGGCCTTTGCACGCCAAATTTGCGTGAAACCGATGAAGAAACGTTGATCGCCCGTTAAGCCATCGATAACCGGCGCTTCTTGACCATTGAGTGATTTCTTATACGCGCGGTATGCGATAGTCACACCTGATAAGTCACCAATGTTCTCACCTAGCGTTAAACCACCGTTGACGTGCAAGTCGTCAAACACATAGTAACCATCGTACTGTGCGATCAGCGCTTGGCCGCGAGCAGAGAACTCTTTTAAATCTTGCTCTGTCCACCAATCACGCATGTTGCCTTCGCCATCGAACTTAGCGCCTTGGTCGTCAAAACCATGGCCCATTTCGTGACCGATTACCGCACCAATACCACCGTAGTTGACTGCATCGTCAGCCGCCAAATTGAAGAATGGTGGTTGCAGAATGGCCGCAGGGAAGACGATTTCGTTCATGGTTGGGTTGTAGTAAGCGTTAACCGTTTGTGGGGTCATGTGCCATTCGTCTTTGTCGATTGGCGCGCCCAGTTTGGCTAATGATTTAGCATGTTCAACTTCGCTGGCACGAACAGCGTTACCGATTAAGTCGTCCGCCTTGATGCTTAGCTTGCTGTAATCTTCCCACTTGTTCGGATAACCGATTTTCGGGTTGAATTTTGCTAACTTATCTGCCGCAGCCACTTTAGTGCTGTCGCTCATCCAGGTTAAATCTTTGATGCTCTCGCCGTAAGCGCCACGAAGATTTTCCACCAGTGCTTGCATGCGGTCTTTGGCTTCAGGCGTAAAGTGACGTTTAACGTACACTTTGCCGACAACTTCACCCAGCATACCGTTAACAGAGGCTACGCCGCGTTTCCAACGTGGTTCTTGCTCTTCTTGACCGTTTAAGGTTTTAGAGAAGAAATCGAAGTTTTCGTTGTCCAGCGCTTCACTCAAATAGTTCGCCGCATGCGTCAGTACTTGCCATTGCATGTAGGTTTTCCAAGTGGCTAAATTGGTCGTTTTTAACACCTCGTTCAGACCTTGGATATAGCTAGGCTGGTTAACAATGATGTCGGTTTGCTTATCCGCACCCAGCGCCGTTAAGTAAACAGTCCAATCGATATCCGGTGCCAATGTTGGCAGATCTTTCACTTGATATAGATTGTAAGTTTTAGTGCTGTCGCGGTTTTCAACCACATCCCAATGCTTAGAGGCAATGGCCGTTTCTAGGGCAAGGATAGACTCAGCGCTGGCTTTAGGATTAGCAAGACCCGCAAGCGTAAACATCTTTTCTATGTGGGCTAGGTAAGCCTTACGGATATTAACGAAGCGTTCTGACTCGTTAAAATAGTAGTCTTTTTCTGGCAGGCTTAGGCCATATTGATAGAGATGAGTCGCGTAACGGCTAGAGTTTTTCGCATCGATATCGATATAAAATGCCATAGGTGTACCCGCGCCAGCGATTTGGCTGTGGGCGAAGTACTTCACTAATTCATGCTTATCTTTTAAGGCATTAATGGCATCGAACTCACCTTGGATTGGTGTCACGCCCAGTTTGTTGAGTGTGTCAGTATCCATAAATGAACGATATAAATCGGCCACTTTTTGCTCGTCTGTACCAACGGCCAGATTTGGCGTTGCTGCCACTTCTTCGATAATGGCTTTTACGTCGTCACGTGATTTCTCACGTAAATCGTAGAAAGCGCCAATGCTAGTGCGATCGGCAGGGATCTCAGTGTTTTTCAACCAAGTGCCGTTAACATATTTGTAGAAATCATCCTGTGGGCGAACCGCTTTATCAAAATTAGCGAATTCAATACCAGAACCCAGTACCTGAGTCACAGCAACTGCGGTGGCTGTTTTAGCGGTTTCAGGTGCTTTAACGTCGGCTGGCTTGTCATTACAGGCAGTCAGGCCTGCGATAAGTGAGGCACACAGTCCCCCAATGAGTACTTTTCTCATGTCGTTTCCTTCGAGTTTATTATTGTGCCCATTATTGGGGCTGTTATTTTTTGCAAAATGGGATTGCTTCAGGCGCAATGAACTATGTTAATGCCTTACTAGGAATCTAAACAAGGTCATTACAGTGTTTATCGCGGATTTATCTTGAGTCATATGTAACTAAAGGTTACCAATTACAGTCTTAAGCTTATTAGCGGCGAAGTTACCGTATGCAAGCCTTTTCAGGTAAGCGAGTACTTAGCTTTCGCATTCTTTACACGTAATCAAATTAGCTGCCTGATCGGCTTTGCGGGATTACCTGCGACCACGGTTTTGGCGGCTACATTTTTTGTGACTACGGCACCTGCGCCTATGATGGCGTCATCACCAATAGTGACGCCTGGCATTATGATAGCGCCGCCACCAATCCATACCCGTTTACCGACCTTAATTGCTTTAGCGGTTTCTAAACCTGAGCAACGCAGCTCGGCATCGAGTGGGTGACTCGAGGTATATAATTGTGCATTGGGGCCGACCATAGTCTGCTCGCCAATAGAAATAGGTGCATTATCCTGCAAGGTGACATTCACATTGATAAACACTTTATCGGCAATGGATAGATTGACGCCATAACTGATAAAAATCGGCGTAGATATTGTTGCGGCTGGAGATTTATGGGGGATGAGCTGCTGACAGAGTTGGCTATATTCTGTATTTTCTTGGTCAATTATTTGATTTAATTGTCGATTTAGCCGTTGCTGCTGAGCGCGTAAACTTAATAGTTCGCTGGCAAGGCAATCATATTCTTGGCCTGTGATCATCTTTTGGAATTCAATCATGTTATCTTTCCCTAGGGTGACTGTTGTCAATACGTAAGGGCTTAGATAGAAACACATCGCGTGCTGAGCAGCAATTCTTTGCCCTTTGAAGTGGTCGGCCTCATAATATGGCAGTTTTCTTTATTGAAGTTGAGTATTAACGTGCGTTTAGACAAATTTATCTGTGAGAGTACCCCACTGACTCGCTCATTAGCGAAAAAAGCCCTGCATCGCGGTGACATCACTTGCGATGGCATAGTCGTCAAAGACTCGGGCTTTAAAGTGACTGAAGGTATGCGTGTTTGTCTCGAGGGCGAGCCTATTGCCTTAGTGGGCGTACGTTATTTAATGCTCAACAAACCAGTCGATACGATTTGTTCAACGATTGATGAAACCTATCCATCGGTATTGAGCTTAGTGGATGTGCCAAAGCCTGAAACCTTGCACATTGCTGGTCGTTTAGATGCCGATACCACAGGGCTAGTGCTGATCACGACCGACGGCCAGTGGTCGCATAAAATCACCTCACCGAAGAAAGAATGCGGTAAACGCTATTTAGTGCAACTCGCCGAACCTGTGGATGCTGGCTTGATTGCAGTGTTTGCCGCTGGTGTTGAATTGCGCGGTGAAGATGGCTTAACTAAGCCTGCATTGCTGGAGATTATTGAGCCGCAATTAGTGCGACTCACCATCACTGAAGGTAAGTACCATCAAGTGAAGCGTATGTTTGCTGCGGTGGGCAACCACGTGCAAGGATTGCACCGTGAAAGTGTAGGCCAAATTGAATTAGATCCCGCCTTAGCGCTGGGTGAATGGCGATATTTGACGGCTGAAGAGATAGCTTCAGTCTAACGAGTTTAATATAAAAAATGCCGCCCGAGTTTGACTTGTGGCGGCATTTTTTATTTGTGCTAACTAGCTTTTATTATTACTGTTTCTTTAAAATCAGATTACCGCTGATGGTATTCATCTTCACGTTTGCTGCGCCAGAGCCTGTTTGAAATGACAACTCGGCGCGTGGCACGTATTTCTGCTTCTTAGGCTCATCTTGAGTTAAGGTGTTTTTGATCTTGCCACCAGGACCACCGTCTAAGTCAAAGCTGGCATCTGGCATATCGGCAAACGTCACTATGATATCGCCGCTCACACTTTCTAAATTGGCTCTGTTGAAGTTTTTCGCCAGTGATACTTTTGAGTCACCGCTGACGGTTCTGAGTACGATTTCCTTTGCGAGGGTAAAGTTAGCATTCACTTCGCCAGAAACTTGTTCCACCGTGACTTTTTCGGCCTGAGTTTGGCTATTTAAGTCGCCGCTAACGAGACGATAGTTCATTTCCCCTTTGCTGTCAGTGTCTTGAATCGTGCCGGATACGGTTTCTAATTTGATTTTCCCATCAAGTGCTTTGGTTGTGATATCGCCAGAGACGGTATTTAACTCAGGTTTACCACTGAGGTTGTTAGCTTTTATATCGCCACTGACGGTATTTAAATCGAGTTCACCTTGGGCTTCGGCAACTTGCAGATTCGCTGAAATAGTGTCTGCATTGAGTTTTACTGTTTTTGGTACTTTAATGGTGAGCTGCGAGCCCTTGTCATTATTGCCATTATAGTGGCGAGGCATCTTGTCTTCGATATTCAGACTGTTTCCCTGTTGCTCGAACACAAAACCTTCACTCAATTCATCGAGTGTGCCTGTGACACTGACTTCACTCTTATCCCAGGTTTGAATCGTCACATCGCCGCGCTGGACTTTGATCTGCAGTTGGGTGTCGCTATCAATACTGAGCTGTTTATCAACGCTTTGCGCTGCGAACACATTGCCCATTAAACCTAAATAGAGTGTCGAAACTAAGAGACTGGTTTTAGTGAGATTGAGGTTACTCATAGGATATTTCCTTGTGTCGAGTTTTTAATGGGTAATTTTTGGCCCTGTTGTAATAGGTCGAGCTCACGCTGCTGCACCCAAAGCCAGAGTTGCCAAAGTTGTTTATCGGTTGGATTTGCTTGTAAAGCTTGGTAAATCTGAGTTGCCGCCCGTCTTAGTTCAGCCAAACCCTGCTCAACGGGCGCGCTAAAGCTGCTGGTCTGCCAGGCGAGTGCATTCGTTGTTTGCTCTAGGTTATCCACTTGCGCTTGGTGCGATGCTGCAATTTGAGTGAGTAATAATTGTAAGGCCGCATCCCCTGATTGCGCTGGCATAGCTGAGTTCTGGGCAAGCTCTGTCTGCTGTGTGGTTAATTGATTGAAATAAGGCAATTGGCTATATCCCAATGCCACTAGCATGATAAAAGAGGCGGCTATTGCCCACAGTCTGCCGTGCTGGGATTGGCGCGTTGGCGACATAAGCGGTTTGTCCATGCGCTTTTCAATGCCTTGCCACAGATCATGGCTGGGCGACATTTCTTTGGGGGCGCTATTGATCAGTTGCTCAAGCTGTTGTTCACGGGAAAGCGGCGTTAACGTCATTACAGCATCTCCTGTAGTAGTTGCTTAGCTCTATGGTATTGGGTCTTGCTAGTGCCGACGGCAATGCCAAGTAAGTCAGCGATTTCATCGTGTTGATAACCTTCGATGGCGCAGAGTACGAACACCATGCGAGCCCGCTGCGGCAGTTTGAAAATCAACTTGTCTAATCCGCTATAACTTTCATCTGAACTCATAGGTTCAGTTTCATTTTCCAGCGGGATAAATCGTGCCCAAAATGATTGTTGTTTACGGATACTGCTCAAGGCTTGATTGACACAAATACTGTGTAACCAAGTGGAAAACTGACTCTCACCTCGAAATTGCGGCAACTTCTGCCACACTAAAATAAAGCATTCTTGGGTAATGTCTTCCGCCATGGTTTTATGACCACAAAGGCGCAGTGATAGGGCATAGATACGTTGGTGATGGCTTTGATACAGCAGTTTAAAGGCGGTTCTGTTTCCTTGGCTGGCTAAGGTGGCCAGTTCAAAGTCAGACATCGCGCTATTGAGTGGGAGTATCCCTGCTGTCACTGTCATTCCCTGCCATAATTATTAAGTGTTGTAGTTTTGACGCACTGAATGCAGCAAAAGGTTTGGAGTCGTAAAAAATATATTTTATTAAGATACATTATTCAGCGTAACATTTTTGTAATCTGTAGTAGAATCCGCCCGAAATTTACAGTTAAGCTTATGAAGTTATTCATTTTATACCAATTGGTATTGTAATGTTTTTATCGGCGTTTAAACGGTATCGTTACCAAGGTTAACACGCATTACTTTGTAAAATATGCCGACATTATCTTGATGAACTAAGCTAGAAATAATGAGGTGCTTTCGATATGTGAGCTTTTAATCAACAAGCTATCAGAGTATTTGATATGAACTTTTCATGTATTGCTACACTGGCGCTGTTAAAGGCTTAATTTGCAGCTATCTTTTTAAGATAGGTTATTTATTCGGGGACTTTCTATGCTAATCCGCTCAAAGTTGTTACTCAGCGCAGCTGTGTCTATTTCGGCATTAGTTGCCATGTTTGGATTACAACTCCATTCAAATTCGGTTAAGTCGGAGCTCTCGCATGCCGCTCAAAGTGTACTTGAGTTAGAGCGCGATGTATTGATGCTGCGTAAAAACGAAAAGGATTTCTTCGCTCGCAAGGATTTAAAATATGTCGAATTGCATAAACAAAGCCACATGGCCATCGACGGTATTGTCCCCGATTTAGAGAAAGTGTTTAAAGATTACGGTGTGTCGACGGCATCGCTTGAAAGTTTTGACAGTAATTTAAATCAGTATCAAGCCGCTTTTTCTGAAGTGGTGCAACTACAGCAGGAAATTGGCTTAACGCCTAAAACAGGTTTGTATGGCACATTGCGCACGGCGGTGCATAATGTTGAAACGCTGCTGAAGCAATACAATCAGCTCGAACTCGAAGTGGCTATGCTGCAACTGAGACGTAACGAAAAAGATTTTATGCTGCGTCGAGAGCTAAGTTATGTTGAAACCTTCGATGCCAACATTGGCAAGTTTAATGACAAGCTACGTTCATCGAGCTTAGATGCCGATACCCAAAATAAAATTGCAGAGCTTATTACTCAGTATCAGAAAGATTTTAAAAGCTTAACCAATAAAGAACAGCAACTCGGTTTGACCGAAAAAGATGGCACTATGGCGCGTCTTGTCGCGGCCAACCTACGAATTGAAAGTAGCGCGAATGACTTACATAACTTAGCGCTTAAGGCGATTGATGATGCTGAGAGCAGCAGCGTTAATGTCGGTATTGCGGTGTTTATCTTTATCGCGTTGCTGTTATCTATCATTACCTATTTGATTATCCGCAGTATTATTGCGCCGGTTGAGCGTATCACGCAGATCATTGCTCGCATCGAAGTGAGTAAAGATCTGACCTTAAGATGCGATGCATCAACGCAAGACGAACTTGGCGAAATTGCGCAGCATTTCAATAGTATGGTGACTAGCTTCCAGCAATTGATTGAGCAAGTGATAGAGTCAGTCGCGACGATTAACACTTCCTGTAAGCGCGTATCTGAAAATGCCATGCTTGCCTCTGAAGGCGTGGGCCAACAGCTCAATGAGACCGATATGGTTGCAACGGCGATAACAGAAATGGGCGCAACCATTGACGAAATTGCTAAAACTACAGAGTTAGCGGCGTTAAAAGCGGGTAAGACGCATGATAATGCGCAAAGCGGTCAATTAGAAGTTGAGCAAACTATCCATAAAATTCAGTCGCTTGCTGAGCAGCTCAATAGCTCTGCTGCGGTCATTGGTGAATTGGAGCGTGACAGTGAGACTATTGGTAGTGTGTTAGATGTGATCCGCGGCATTGCTGAGCAAACTAACCTTTTAGCCTTGAATGCCGCGATTGAAGCGGCACGTGCAGGTGAACAGGGCCGTGGTTTTGCAGTGGTTGCCGATGAAGTGCGTAACTTAGCGATGCGGACACAATCGTCAACCCAAGAGATTGCGAACATTATTCAGACCTTACAGACGCGGACTCGCTCGATTGTACAATTGATGGAATCGAGCCAAAAACAAGGTGTTGAGAGTGCGGAGCAAGCGGCAAGTGCTGGTGCCTTACTTAAGCTTATCAATACAGATGTGCGTAACATCATGGATATGAGTACTCAAATTGCTGCGGCGATTGAAGAGCAAAGCATGGTGGCGGCCGAAGTGAATAAGAACGTGGTAGTGATCCGCGATATCGCCGAGGAATCCTCCCATGCGGCAGATGCGAATGCGTCGGCATCGGATGAGCTGAAAGCGCAGGCTGAATTCTTATTCCGTGCGGTCAGTAATTTTAAAATCTAATATTTAAAAGCCAATGCTAATCTGATGAGCAAAAGCTAGCTTAGAAAATACACTAACAAAAACGCACTCCGAGGAGTGCGTTTTTATGTCTGAGTGATTAGCTCTGCAAGCTTAGTTATTCGTTAAAACACACTGTGCATAGGAACCACTCAGAATTAGTCAGAACGTTCAGTAACTATGATGAGTGGCAGAACTACTAGTGACGGAACTATTAGTGACGGAACATGGCAGAGATAGACTCTTCGTTGCTTACGCGACGAATTGCCTCAGCCAGTACCGCAGACATAGTTAACTGAGTCACTTTAGCCACTTTCAACATTTCTGGGCTTAAAGGAACAGTGTCAGTCACAATCACTTCATCAATCACTGAGTTAGCGATATTTTCAGCCGCTTTGCCAGAGAATACTGGGTGAGTTGCGTAAGCAAATACGCGGTTCGCACCATGTTCTTTTAAGGCTTCAGCCGCTTTACACAGAGTGCCGCCTGTGTCGATCATATCGTCAACGATAATGCAGTCACGACCTTGAACATCACCAATGATGTGCATAACCTGCGCAACGTTCGCTTGTGGGCGACGTTTATCAATGATCGCTAAATCAGAATCATCGAGCAGTTTGGCTACTGCGCGAGCGCGAACAACACCACCGATGTCTGGAGAAACAACCACTGGATTATCTAAGTTCTTCGCTAACATATCTTCTAGCAGCACTGGGCTACCAAATACGTTATCAACAGGAACATCGAAGAAACCTTGGATTTGCTCAGCGTGCAGGTCACAGGTCAGAACGCGGTCAACACCCACGCTAGACAGGAAATCGGCAACGACTTTTGCAGTAATAGGTACACGGGCGCTACGAACGCGACGGTCTTGACGAGCATAACCAAAGTAAGGAATAACGGCTGTGATACGGCCAGCAGATGCACGGCGCAGCGCGTCAACCATCACGATGAGTTCCATCAGGTTGTCGTTTGTCGGCGCGCAAGTGGATTGGATGATGAACACATCGGCACCACGTACATTTTCGTTAATTTGGACACTGATTTCACCATCGCTGAAACGACCAACCACTGCGTCTCCGAGTTTGCAAAATAGACGATCGGCTATCTTTTTAGCGAGACTGGGGGTGGCGTTCCCAGCAAAGAGCTTGATGTCGGGCACTGTATGAACCTCAGGCGTTTGCTTTATATTTTAGTGGCTAGAGTAACGACGATATAGGGACGGGAGGAACCCGAGGCGTTATCGTTAAGTGGTTACTCTAGAAGAAAGTAGTTTAAGGGTGACTGAGTCGCGTGATGAGCGGCGAAAGATTCATCCCTTGTGCAACAAATCCTTGCATTTCAGACGGTAATTTCGCCAAGGCTGCGAGAGCTTGTTGCTGTTGTGTGAATTCCCCGAACACGCATGCGCCTGTTCCTGTCATTCTCGACGGCGCATATTCTAGCAGCCAGCCTAATGCCTTGGCAACTTGAGGGTATTTAGAAACGACGAGTTTTTGGCAATCATTTGCCCAAGGTTGGCTCATTAAGGTATCTATGGCCAGTTTCGGGGTATCACGCGGTAAAAGTGGATCTTGGAATACTTCGGCGGTGGAAACATGCGCATCGGGAGCTATGACTAAGTACCAAGGCTCACTCGGATTTACCGCTTGTAAGCGTTCGCCCACACCTTCGGCAAAAGCGGCGAAACCATGAATAAAAACAGGAATATCGGCACCCAATCTAAGGCCGATTCTTGCCAATTCTTCGGTTGATAATTGGGTGTGCCATAACGTGTTCAATGCCACTAATGTGGTGGCTGCATCGGACGAGCCGCCACCTAAACCGCCGCCCATGGGTAGCCGTTTATCTAGCCAGATCTCAGCGCCGCCTTTAAAGCCTGTGGTTTGCTGTAATGATTTTGCGGCTCGCAGAATTAAGTTATCGCTGTCAGCGACAACGCCCGACATATTGGAGTGCAAAATCAGTTCAGGGGTTTCAGTGACCTTAAAATCGAGCATGTCGCAGCAATCGATAAACTGAAACAAGGTTTGCAGTTCGTGGTAACCGTCGGCGCGGCGGCCATTAATGTGTAAAAACAAGTTGAGCTTGGCTGGCGCAGGCCAATTGCGGGAAATTGCAGTGGGCATCTTAAGGTTGTTCTCCTACTAAGATCGCGGGCTTGCCAAGAGCTTGCCATTGATTCAGCTGTAGTTTGAGTTGTAAATCACCACGTTCAAGCTTTAATTGATGGGGCACACTGGCGCCGCTCTGGGATTGCCAACTTAAAAATGCGACCTGCCAAGGTGGTGGGGTTTGAGTATTGGTTAGCTGTTTAGGTTTGCCTTGGCTATCGCGTGCGATGACCTGATCATTGGGGCCAATTTGGCCTGTGATCCACAAAGGTAAATCGGCCAAGGGGATGGACCAACCGCTGACTCGCTCGAGTAAACGCTGGGCATTATCGTCGCGAAAATCTTTGCCATCGATATGCAAATGGGCCGAGTTCGGGGTCGAGTTAAGCGTCAACACAGTCGTACCCAGCATAGTGGTGAGTGTCAGCTCATCGCGATCTTCACTGTGGCGCCAGTAGATATTCGCGCTGAGCTTATCGTCAGGGGTTTTTATCGCCAGTTTACCCTGTAATTCCCAAGCGGTTGCTTGGCGCGCATCCGTGACTGTGATTGGGCTTAAGTCAGTCATCGGCGGCAAGGTTTCACACCCCGCCAGCAAAAGTAGGGCGCTTAAGGTAAAACAAGAGAAAATGGTTTTTGTGAGGCGCTTCAAATTATTCATCTATGACTGATATACCAAAGTCCTTATGATACGAGGGCTTGGAAAGAATACCAATGCCAAACGTAAAATTTCCATCGGCGGTCACTTAGATTTGCTCCCTTGGGGCAAATTTTGCCTTACCTATTATTGATAGAAAATTTAGGTAAGAAGTTAGACCTTTATTCGGTTTTGTTAAGCGTATTCTGTTTTTAGTTGGGCCAATTCAGTAGAATGCCCTTATTAAGAGAGTCGCCAAGAATCTAGAAAGAGTCAGATGAGCCTTGTAGCAATCGGTATTAACCATAAAACAGCCACGGTAGACCTGCGTGAGAAAGTTGCCTTCTCTCCGGACAAAATTCATGATGCTATGAAGAGTCTGGCCAGTCGTACACGCTCGGGTGAAGCCGTTATTGTCTCAACCTGTAATCGCACTGAGTTGTATTGCAACAACGGCGATGAGGCCGACATTATTGCGTGGCTTGAAGAATATCACGGCCTAGATCATGAGGATGTAGCACCTTGTCTCTATAATTATCACGGTCAAGATGCCGTAAGGCATTTGATGCGTGTGGCCTCTGGGCTCGATTCGTTGATCTTGGGTGAGCCGCAGATTCTCGGTCAAGTAAAGCAAGCGTTTGTTAAGGCCAAAGAGGCTGGTACGGTTGCACTAACCATAGATAGACTCTTTCAGAACACTTTTTCAGTCGCTAAGAAAGTCCGCACCGACACTGAAATTGGCGCCGCCGCAGTGTCTGTCGCATTTGCGGCCGTTAGCATGGCGAAACATATTTTCTCATCCATATCGACCACGAAAGTGCTATTGATTGGCGCGGGTGAAACCATAGAGCTGGTTGCGAAGCATCTTAAAGACAACGGTGTGGCTTCAATGGTTGTAGCAAATCGAACGTTAGAACGTGCCCAAGGCATGTGTGAGGAGTTTGGCGCAACAGCAATTACACTGGCGCAGATACCAGATTATCTCCCAAAAGCCGATATCGTGATATCCTCTACCGCCAGCCCTCTGCCTATCCTAGGTAAAGGCATGGTCGAAAAAGCGCTAAAGCAGCGTCGCCATCAACCTATGTTATTGGTTGATATAGCAGTTCCCCGGGATATTGAGCCGGAAGTCGCCGATTTGGATGACGCGTTTCTGTATACAGTGGACGACCTGCATAGCATTATTGAACAGAATATGGCTTCTCGAAAAGAAGCCGCCGAGCAAGCTGAAGTAATTACTGAAGAACAATCTTTCCTATTTATGGATTGGATCCGTTCTTTAGAGTCGGTCGACAGTATTCGCGAGTATCGCAGCCAGAGCATGGCGGTAAAAGATGAGTTAGTGGAACGCGCCTTGAATAAATTAGCTCAGGGCTCAGACACTGAGCAGGTATTGATTGAACTAGCCAATCGCCTGACCAACAAACTTATCCACGCACCGACACAGGCCCTCACGGCAGCGAGTCGTCAGGGCGATTTGAATACTCTCGGTCAGTTAAGATCAGCGCTTGGATTAGATAAACACTAAGGTTAGCGAGTTAAATGAAGGAATCCGTTATCCGCAAGCTGGAAGGCTTGCTCGAGCGCAATGAAGAAGTCATGGCTTTGCTGGGTGATGCTAGCGTCATTTCTGATCAAGACAGGTTTCGTGCGTTATCGAAAGAATATGCCCAGTTAGAAGACGTTGTTGCTGGCTTTAAAGCCTATCAGCAAGCGCAGGCTGATCTCGATTCTGCCAAAGAAATGCTGGAAGAAGACGATGCAGAAATGCGCGAAATGGCGCAGGAAGAGATGAAAGCCGCTAAGGCCAAACTCGAGCATCTTGAAGATGAACTGCAAATTCTTTTACTGCCAAAAGATCCCGACGACGATAAAAACGCCTTCGTTGAGATCCGCGCAGGTGCAGGCGGTGATGAAGCCGCGATTTTCGCGGGCGATTTGTTCCGTATGTACAGCCGTTATGCTGAAGCGAATCGCTGGCAGATCGAAATCATGAGCTGTAACGAAGGCGAACATGGTGGCTTTAAAGAAGTGATCATGAAGGTGAGCGGTGAAGGCGTATACGGCAAACTTAAGTTTGAATCCGGCGGTCACCGCGTACAACGTGTGCCAGAAACCGAATCCCAAGGTCGTGTGCATACTTCAGCGGTGACTGTGGTTGTACTGCATGAAGTGCCTGAAGCGGAAGCGATTTCAATCAATCCTGCCGATCTGAAAGTTGATACTTTCCGTTCATCGGGTGCGGGTGGTCAGCACGTTAACAAAACTGATTCTGCCATTCGTATTACCCACATTCCAACAGGGATAGTGGTGGAATGCCAAGATCAACGTTCGCAACATAAGAACCGTGCCCAAGCCATGAGTGTTCTGGCCGCACGTATTCAAGCTGTTGAAGACGAAAAACGCCGTAGCGCCGAAGAATCGACCCGTCGTAGTCTGGTTGCCAGTGGTGATCGCTCCGAACGTGTACGTACTTACAACTTCCCGCAAGGCCGCGTGAGCGAACACCGCATCAACTTGACTTTATATCGCTTGAACGAAGTGATGGAAGGCGATCTCGATGCTATTTTATTGCCTCTGATGCAAGAGCATCAAGCTGACCAGTTAGCCGCACTGGCTGACGAGCAGGGGTAGTTTTGTCAGATCAATCTAGCATAGCCGAAGCCCTGCAATGGGCTTATGTGCAGTTAGCATCAACCTCTGAATCCGCTCATCTGGATGCAGAGGTTTTGCTGTTATATTGCCTCAATAAAAGCCGCAGCTATTTGTATACTTGGCCTGAAAAATCCCTGACGGTTGAGCAGTGGAAACGTTTCCAGCAAATGGTACAGAAACGTCAAAAGGGCGTGCCTGTGGCACATATTGTTGGTGAGCGTGAATTTTGGTCGCTGCCTTTTATCGTTAACGACACGACTTTGATCCCGCGTCCTGACACGGAAATTCTGGTTGAAACCGCTTTGAACCTGCCGCTTTCAACCTATGCCAAAGTGCTCGACTTAGGTACTGGCACTGGGGCTATTGCGTTGGCGTTAGCGTCTGAGCGTGAGTCATGGCAAATCACCGCGGTCGATAAAGTTGATGATGCCGTGGCTTTGGCTATCGCGAACCGTGAGAATTTAAAGCTGCCGCAGGTCGACATTCTTCAAAGTGACTGGTTTAGCGCGGTAAAGTCGCGTGACTTTGATTTAATCGTCTCAAACCCACCTTATATTGATGAAGCAGACGAACATTTGCACCAAGGTGACGTGCGTTTCGAGCCCCAAAGCGCGTTAACTGCCGCCGAGGAAGGCTTTGCCGATCTTTACTATATTGCCAACACTGCCCGAGATTACTTAAAGCCTAACGGCTATATCCTGCTCGAACATGGTTTTGAACAGGCGGTAAGACTCAGAGCTAAGCTTATCGAACTGGGCTATGAAAATGTCGCCACAGTGCGAGACTTTGGCAGTAATGACAGATGTACTATGGGTAAATGGGCAGAATAACGCGTTGCTTTAAGTGAAGGTATTTACCCTGTTATACCGATTTATCGAACGCCATTGGTTATTGCCAATGGCGTTTTTGTTTTCTAAAGAGTCAGTTTAAGCAGATGTAAGGTTAAAATCGCCAACCTCAAACATTACAACACTTTCACCATAAAAAATTTGCTGCCGGTTTCTGGGTAGGCTTGTTGAATCCATTGTACGCGATAGCCGTGGCGCTCATAGAAGGGCTTAGCTTGAAAATCTAAGGTATCGAGCAGGGCAAATTGGCAGCCGCGCGCTTTTGCTTGGCTTTCTGCTTCTAATAGCAAGCGCGTGCCGATTTTTTGGTGTCTTAGGGTGCCATCGACCCACAGGTAATCAATTAACAACCAATTGCCGAAGGTTTTGCCGCTTATTCCCGCTAACAGTTTACCTTCGGTATCTTGTAATTTGAGGCCGAGATTTTTACGGCTAAGCCCTTGCCATTGGACTTGGTTGAACTCGATGATTTTTTGTTTTATGGCATCGGCGAACTCGGTTGATTCATCATTAATTAAGCTTAAATTCATCGTCTATTCTCGTTTGATTTTTTATGATGTTAGCTCTGACTATCAGGCTGATAGGCATTGGTATGCCGTCACGGATTAGGGTAAACTAGCGCCTTTGTCACTGACCATAAGTATCGTAATGGAAACTTTTTACAGTCTATATCCTGCGGTTAAACATCTGCATTTTACCTTTATCGCGTTGAGCGTGTTGCTGCTTACCGTGCGCTTTGTTCTGCATCTGCGCCAATCGGCTTTGATGGAGAAGAAACTGCTCAAGATAGCGCCCCATGTTATCGACACTTTCTTATTGCTGTCGGGTTTAACCCTGTGTTTTATGATCCAACAATTTCCTTTTGTGGATCCTTGGATGACCGAAAAAATCGGTGCTGTAGTTGCTTACATTGTCCTAGGTGCGATTGCCATAAAGGCAAACAGAAACAAGTTGTTCAAAGTATTTGCTTACTTAGGCGCGATAGGCTGGTTGGTTTATGCTGCTAAATTGGCTCATTTTAAACAAGCGGTATTATTGGGTTAATGGGTAACTACACTCTGCAAGATGGCATTTCATTGCCCGAGTCGGCATTGGATGTAGGTGCGCACCTTGGATTTTCTAAACTAGAAGCCGCTAAATGGGCTTGGTTTGAAATGGCGGGAGCCGTCCTAAGTCATTACTTGGTTGACCAACAACAGCGTTTTAATGCGCTGTTGCATTGGTTTTACGAGGATTTAGGCTTTTGTGTCCGCGATAATTACTTTAGTACTGAGGCAGCGGATTTAGGCACTTGCTTGATTAGCCGCCAAGGGAATAGCACTACGCTGGCAACTGTCTTGATGTTACTGGCGAAGCAGTTAGATCTTGAGCTTGAACCAATATTACTACCTGGTAATACTGTGCTGCGTTGCAAGATTGCCGGTGAAGTGAGTTATCTGGATCCTTTGACAGGCAAGGAGCTCAGCCGTCACCAGTTGCATGTGTTAGTGCGCGGCGAGTTAGGCAATGCGGCCGAGCTTAAGGCGAGTTACTTAAAGCCAGCAACGGTGAAAAAACTGCTGACGCGCATGCTGCATGAGCTAAAAGCGGGTTGTATAGTGTCGCATCAATTTGAGGCGGCGATGGAATGTTGCAGTCTGCTATTGCAATGGCATAGCGATGATGTGCACCTCAATCGTGAGCGAGCCTTTATCGCGCAGCAGCTGGGTTGTATTAATGTGGCGGCTGCTGATTTGCAGCATTTTGTCGATAACAGCCCCCACGATCCCGTGATCGAAATTGTGAAGATGCAGCTCAAAGAATTAAATGAGCACGCCGAGATTTACCATTAAAGCAGAGCCTTTCGGGGCTCTTCTTATTTATCAACTGTTCAATCCAATCAGCAAAAATAATAATACTGGGCAGATGGAAGTTTGACCCAGGGACTTAAAGGTTAAGTCTCTAATAAAAATAAAATAATAACTGTATTAACAGGGAGAAATTAGCATGACAAGCACGGCCTTAGTGACGAACGATGCCACGGCGTTAGGGATACTCGCGACAATTCTGGGTTTTGTATTTTATACCAGCAGCAGTAGTCATCCTTTTTGGCAGAAGTTTTATCGTTTTATTCCCGCCCTTTTGTTGTGCTATTTCTTGCCATCATTATTGAATACCTTTGGGGTGATCGACGGTAATACCTCACAACTGTATTTTGTGGCGTCACGTTATTTACTGCCAGCGTGTTTAGTCTTATTAATTTTAAGCGTTGATTTAAAAGCTATTTTAAGTTTAGGGCCGAAAGCCTTAATCATGTTTTTAACCGGCACTGTCGGTATCGTCATCGGTGGCCCGATTGCCTTGCTGTTAGTGTCGATCATCGAGCCCTCTTTAATTGGAGTTGATGGTCCTGATGCGGTATGGCGCGGCATGACGACCTTAGCCGGAAGCTGGATTGGTGGCGGCGCAAACCAAGCCGCGATGAAAGAAATCTATGCGGTAGGTGGCAATATTTTCTCTGTGATGGTGACAGTCGATGTGATTGTCGCCAATATCTGGATGGCCGTATTGTTATTTATGGCATCAAAGGCGAAAGAGATTGATGCGAGAACGGGTGCCGATACCTCAGCAATTGAAGCGTTAAAAGACAAAGTTGAAAAGTATCACGCTGAAAATGCCCGCATTCCTAATCTGCGTGATCTTATGCTGATTGTCGCCGTTGGTTTTGGTATCACAGGTATCGCCCATATGGCCGCCGATTTCCTTGGACCATTTTTTGAAGCGAACTACCCTTGGACCGAAGATTACAGCTTAACCTCTAAGTTCTTCTGGTTAGTGGTGATAGTCACAACCATTGGTTTGGCTATGTCCTTCAGCCCTGTGCGCCATTTAGAGGCGGCGGGGGCATCGAAAGTGGCGTCGGCTTTCCTTTACATCTTAGTGGCGACGATTGGTCTGCACATGGATGTGAGTAAAGTGCTCGACACGCCTTTGTACTTTTTAGTGGGCATTATTTGGATGTTAGTGCACGCAGGCTTTATGTTATTGGTGGCTAAGTTGATTAAAGCGCCGCTGTTTTACATGGCTGTGGGTAGCCAAGCGAACGTCGGCGGTGCAGCATCTGCCCCTGTCGTTGCTGCGGCATTCCACCCCGCTTTAGCGCCTGTTGGCGTGCTGTTAGCCGTATTTGGTTATGCGTTAGGGACTTACATGGCGTGGCTCTGTGGTCAACTTTTACAGGTAGTTGCGACATAGCGGCCTTAGCCCTATATTCAGTTCATCGCTGGGAAAGGTTCCAGCATTTTAGAGAGAAGTTGCGATGAGTAATAAAATCATAAACCTAGGTTCAATCGAGATTGCTAACGATAAACCTTTCGTGTTGTTTGGTGGCATGAACGTGCTTGAGTCTCGCGATCTTGCTATGTCGATTGCTGAAACCTACGCCGAAGTGACCCAAAAACTGGGTATTCCTTATGTGTTTAAGGCGTCCTTTGATAAGGCGAATCGCTCTTCAATCAACTCTTACCGCGGCCCAGGCATGGAAGAAGGTTTGAAGATTTTTGAAGAAATCAAAAAGACCTTTAACTTACCTTTGATCACTGACGTGCATGAAGTGCACCAGTGTGCACCTGTTGCTGAAGTGGTTGATATCATTCAGTTGCCAGCATTCTTAGCCCGACAGACAGATCTGGTTGTCGCTATAGCAAAAACCGGCGCTATCATCAACGTGAAAAAACCCCAGTTTTTAGCACCGCACGAAATGCGCCACATCATCACTAAGTTTAACGAAGCGGGCAATGATGAGATCATCCTGTGTGAACGTGGTTCAAGCTTTGGTTATAACAACTTAGTCGTTGATATGTTGGGCATGGATGAGATGAAACAATCTGGTTACCCTGTCATTTTCGATGCGACCCATGCGCTGCAACGCCCTGGTGGCCGTGCCGATTCAGCGGGCGGACGTCGTGCACAGGCGACCGAATTAGCGCGCAGCGGTATGGCGCTAGGTTTAGCGGGTCTATTCATTGAAGCGCATCCCGATCCTGATAACGCTAAGTGCGACGGCCCATGTGCCTTGCCTTTGCATCAGTTAGAAAATTATCTGAAGCAAATGAAAGCGATTGACGATTTGGTTAAATCCTTTGAGCCAATCGATACCAGCAAGTAATCGCAAGCTAAGACTTAATGAATTAGTGACTTAGTGATTAGATCTCAAAGCCCCGACTCGTTCGGGGCTTTGTTTTTCAGCAGAAACAATTAGACTGCCATCACCCCATGGCTATCTGAAACATTAATGTTTTATGATGAGGTTTGCCTAACTCTCGTCTTTATTGCCGACTCATTCTTTACGGAATACCTTCATGTGGATCTTACTAACTTTGCTGGCGGCATTTATGCAGGCTTGGCGTAATGCGTTTCAAAGCCAGCTGAGTAAAGAGGTGAGTGTTGCGGGCGTGACCTTAGCGCGTTTTATTTGGGCTGGGCCACTTGCCGCCGTGTATCTGGCGAGCTTACATCTTTGGCAGGATGTCGGTATCCCCGATTTTAGCGGCCGTTTTATCGGTTTTATCTTAGGCGCCTCGGCGATGCAAATCCTCGCGACGGGCTTAATGGTAAAACTATTTAAGCTGCAGAATTTTGCTATTGGGGCTGGGCTGGCTAAGAGTGAAGCTGTGGTTGCGGCGATATTAGGCACAGTGTTTTTTGGCACTCATTTATCACCATTAGGTTGGTCGGGTGTATTACTGGGTGGTGTGGCGATTTTTCTGTTGAGTGCCAAACAAGGTCTTCGAAGTCTGTCGCTCAATACGGTATTGATTGGTTTAGCTTGTGGAACTTCGTTTGCGCTGACATCGCTTTGGGTGCGGGAGGCTAGTTTGTGTTTGAATATCGGCTTCCCCCATAGCGCCGCTTGGGTGCTGTTATTCGTGATTAGTCTACAGACCTTAGTGTTAGTCAGTTATCTGTTACTTAAGGATAAATCCACACTGGCCGCGTTATGGCAGCGACCTAAGCTTACCTTACTCACCAGTACCGCCAGTTGTTTAGGTTCAATCGGCTGGTTTAGTGCTATGTCGCTGCAGGCTGTGCCTTATGTTAAAACTTTAGGCCAAGTTGAAGCCTTCTTTATGATCTTAATTGCCACCTTTTGGCTGAAGGAAAAAGTGAAGATAAAAGATATGCTTGGATTAGTCCTTATTGCTATGGCCGCCATTTTGGTGATGTGGGAGTAGATTAAAACTCATTGATGTCATACTGGTTTTTTATACTAGAATAAAACTCGATTTAGCCAGTTTATATCAAGCTGACATGAACTGAGATACAAACATATACATACCTTGCCGCTTAGATTTTGATACCATTTTTAACCGAGTGCTGTGCGAGTTAAGGAACTAAACAGAGAACTATGCGAAGAAAAATAGCAAAATTAAATCTGCCATTGTGGCAATGGCTGGCAGTGATATTGTTTCCCATTGGGGTTGCTGTTGTAGCAAGTTATCTCTCTGCACAGTATTTTGTGGAAGATAAAGTCAAAGGTGTGGGGGGATTTATGTAGGTCATATAGATACGTTGATCTCTCATGCCGATGAAATCAGCCATTATGCATTGGCGTTGAAGGACACTGAGTGTCAAGAATTACACAACTATATGTTGTTCCAGCCTTACTTTCGCTCGGCTTTAATACTTGATTCGCAACGTGTTTATTGTTCATCTAAAACAGGTGATATCGACGTTCCTTTAGGCATAGTCAGTACCACTGAAAATCTTGAAATACCTAACCAGTTTATTATTGGCGGCACGCCTTTTATGCCTGAGGTGCCTGCGATAGTGGCATCAAACTGGGAACCGATATCTAAGCACGGCGCTGCTGTGATTATTGAAGGGCAATATTTATTAGACTCCTTTGTACAACCCAATGTGTTTCCCCGCGCAGTGATCAATGTCGCTTTATCTATAAATGGTAAAACGATTCCAGAGTCACCCGAATTTAAACAAAATGAGGTGATGAGGCTCGATTCTGATAAGCACAATTTTTCAGTGTTATTAGCAATGTCACCTGCCTTTTTCTGGCATTTCTTTTGGATATTTTTGGCCATTTCTTTGCCCGTTAGCATAGTCTTGATTACGGGTACTATCCTATTTGTGCTCTATTCAAGGGTTACTCGCCATTCTCTTGCCGATGACATTCGCAGTGGAATAGGAATGAAGAGTTTTTCTTAGTTTATCAGCCTGTGATTTGTGCCGAGGACGGTAAGGCCAAGGGCGTTGAAGCATTAGTGCGTTGGCAGCATCCTCAAATGGGTATAGTGCGGCCTGATTTGTTCATTCCCATTGCCGAAGAGGGCAAGTTAATTGTCCCATTGACCAACTATATTTTTGAGCGGGCATTAAAAGATTTTGCCGATATGAAGGTCGAACCGGGCTTTAGAATTGCGTTTAACGTGGCGCCAGAACACTTTACGCAGGATGATATCGAGTCGAAATTTATTCATCTGCGGGATTCCCTGGAGCGTATTGGCGTTAAGCCTTTGATTGAAATCACCGAACGGCAATTGCTAACGCCGGATATTTGCCAGTGTATTGAAAGCTTGCGTCAGTTAGGGATTTTAGTGGCAATTGATGACTTTGGTACAGGGCAAACCACTTTATCCCTGCTGCAAACGATGCCGTTAGACTATCTGAAAATTGATAAATGCTTTATCGATACCATAGGGCAAGATTCTGTCACTTCCCATATGCTCGATACCATTATCGAGCTTTCCCACAAGATGAATTATGTCGTGGTGGCAGAAGGGGTTGAGACGCAGGAGCAGGCGGATTATTTAACCAGTCGCCAAGTGCATTTTCTACAAGGGTATCTCTTTGCTAAGCCGATGAAACTCGCCGATTTAAAGCTATGGTTAGTCGAGCATTTTAAACATTAGCATCATCAAACCAGTCAGCAATAAGGGCACTTAGGTGCCCTTATTGCTGTTCAAGCGTTATAGCTTAGGTTGTAGCCTAAAGCGTTTAAAGACTATAGCCAGTTTCTTCGTGTTCCGATAAATCCAAGCCGTTAACTTCTTGTTCTGTGCTGACACGAAGGCCGCCAAGTAGTTTACGGATGATCACGAACAGTAACCAAGTGACCACAGCTGTATAAGTGAATGTTGCCGCGACCCCGATAATCTGTACCCCAAGTTGGTCTATCATGGTTTCGTTCACGGCCGCAAAACCGTAGCCGCTAAAGACGCCTAATTGGGTCGAGCTAAACACACCGGCCAAAAGGGTTCCGAGAATACCGCCGACCCCGTGTACGGGGAAAACGTCTAAGGAGTCATCGATCTTAAGTTTCTGTTTGATATAGACCGTTGAGTAAAAACACACGATCCCGCCGAGTAAACCAATCACTAAGGCACCCGCTGGGCCAACATAACCAGACGCCGGAGTGATAGTGCCTAAGCCTGCTACCATGCCTGTGACTATGCCAAGGGCGCTGGGTTTACCAAACTTAATCCACTCAATTGCTGCCCATGTCATCGCGCCCATAGAAGCGGCGAGATGAGTTGCTAAAATCGCCATGGCTGCTGTGCCATTGGCGCCGAGCGCGCTGCCGCCATTAAAACCAAACCATCCTACCCACAACATGCCCGCACCTGTGACTGTCATGGTCAGGTTGTGCGGCATAATCGCCGAGTTTAAAAATCCTTTGCGCGGACCTAGCACTTTAGCCGCCACGAGCGCTGCAACCCCGGCGGTAATATGTACTACGGTTCCGCCCGCGAAATCGTACAGTCCTAGCTGTGCTAACCAGCCTCCGCCCCACACCCAGTGGGTGATCGGCGCATAAACCAATAATAACCAAGCCCCTGAAAAGATGAGCACAGCTGAGAATTTCATTCGCTCGGCAAAGCCACCGATGATTAAAGCTGGCGTTATGATGGCAAAGGTCATTTGAAATAGCATAAACAGGGGCTCAGGAATATCCCCGCTGAGACTATCTCGGCCAATGCCAGACAGTAATGCTTTATTTAAGCCACCGATAAATCCATTGCCCGCATCGAAGGCGAGCGAATAACCTATGGCAAACCATAAAACTGAGACAAGGGCGGCGATAGAGAAGCATTGCATCAATATCGAGAGAACGTTTTTACTGCGTACTAAACCGCCGTAAAATAAGGCTAATCCGGGTAAGGTCATCAACAACACCAGCGCGGATGAGCTTAAGATCCACGCAGTATTCGCGGCGCTGAACTGACCCTCATCGGCGACAGCATTGGTCGCCAACATACTGAATAATATCAATAGATATTTAAAACTAAGTCTGAAGTTCGCTAGTATCATAGGGCATCCACTCCTTCTTCCGAAGTGCGAATGCGCACGACTTGTTGGAGTTCGGTCACAAAGATTTTGCCATCGCCCACTTTGCCTGTATGGGCCGCGGCAATAATGGCCTCGATAACGGCTTCTTCTTGATCGGAGTGAATGGCGACTTCGAGTTTCATCTTAGGCAAAAAGTCCACTGCGTATTCGGCGCCACGATACAATTCTGTATGGCCCTTTTGGCGGCCAAAGCCGCGCACTTCAGTGACTGTCATGCCATGGACGTTGAGCTGAGTTAAGGCTTCACGTACATCGTCTAATTTGAACGGTTTAATGATTGCGGTGACCAGTTTCAATTTTCTCTCCAACAAACTTCAGACTCAATTTATTGGAATAAAGCAGGAATCAGGCCATATAAACAAAGCATTTATTATCATTGCGTTAACATTCAGTCGCACCGAAATAGCATCAAGAATTGATGCAAAACGGTGCAAAACAGAATCAAATCGCCCTGATTTGGTGCGTTTTATTGGTGCAAGCTAAGTGTTGCTGACAAGTATCAGTGCAGATAGTCTCGAGCAGATATAGAGCGAGGGGGATCAGCGTTTTAATACGCTGCATGAGTGCGGGAAATTAAATCGTTATTTACAGATTATCATGATTAAACAATATTTTAACTTTGGTTGTACTAGGCTAGTTGTACTCGGTTAAACTACTAACTGTTTGACTCGCGCCCAGAGCTCTGCATTGACTGGTGCACTTAAACCGTGCGCTTGTGCACGCTCACAGATATAGCCGTTAATTTGGTCTATCTCGGTTCGCCTTTGATGCGCAATATCTTGGTGCATCGACGAGAAGTTCCCCGCAGTGAGGCGGATCACTTGGTAGACCCTGTCGTGCAAAAATGATTGATCAAGCGACACGCCATCATGTGCGGCAACCATGACCAACTCATCGAGAATACTATTTATCATTTCACTAAAATCTGGCTCAGCTAGTTTGCCATTGGGGCATTGATATAGCGCCGTAAGCGGATTGATGGCGGCATTGACTGCGAGTTTTTGCCACAGGCAAGGCACAATCGCATCGACCCATTCACTGCTCGGAATGGCAGCCAGCAAAGCGTTGCGATAATGCTCTGTCAGCTCTGCGCCTGCGAAATGCCCCAGCTGAGTCAGCCCTTGTCCGGTTTGCTTAATCAGCCAAGGGGCTTGACGTAACACCCCTTGAGACGTCGTCCCTAGGCTTAGCCCTCTGCCATTGGCTTGCGCATTAATCAGCGGTGCCAGCGCTAAATGAGGCCCCATGCCATTGTGTAATAACAAAATATGGCATTGGCTAGGCAGTTGCTTGAGTAAGGGGGAGAGCGCATCAAGCACTTGATAGGCTTTAACGCAGACAATCACCAGACGGATATTGTCGAGCGTATCGGCAGTTAAGATAGGCACCGAATACGGGATAGCTTGCATCTGCTGTTGAAGGTCATCCGCAGACGCTAATGGGGTGAAACTCAGTACCTGCTGGCTAGATTCGAGAGCATTACGGCCGATAAAACCGACATTCATGCCCGCTACGGTCAGTTGGCGACAGATCAGTTGCCCAACGGCACCTGCACCTAAAATGGCAATATCCACAGCATGAGTCATATTCGCAGCCTTAAGGTTTCTGTATCCGCGCCAATTTAAAGCGTTCGGATTAATCTTCCCGCAACTGCGCCGCACGAAAGTATTTGCCATAGGCCCAATTACAAAAGTAGAACAGCGCTATGCCGGCAAAGTCGGCAATGACATCCGCCACAGAGGCGCTACGGTAGGGCAAGCGCGATTGCACTAGCTCAATTAAAATGGCATAGCTCGCCAATGTGAGCGATAGCCAATACCACTTAGGTTTGAAAGCGAGGTAGGAGAGATAGGAGAGGCAAAAAAAGCTCCCAAGATGGCCTACCTTGTCGATATTCGGAATACTTTGCGAATAGGTTGGTCTGGAAAATACCAGATAACTGATCACGACAAAGGCTACGGCTAAAGCCAGCTTAAATAGGGTATTTTTAGTTATCACAAATATGTTTGCATTAGCTTAGAGTGGGGCAATGATAGGAAAATCCACCACTAAAGTCATCCATGATTACGCTTTTATTCTAGGCTTTACCTTCAACTTAGGCCTGTGTGTGGGTAAACTAGCTGCATATTAATTTGATATGGGACATAAAAACTATGCCTTCAATGGATATTGTGTCAGAAGTGAATGAAGTTGAACTGCGTAATGCGGTTGATAATACCAAGCGTGAGCTGGCGACACGTTTCGATTTTCGCGGTAAAACGGCTGACGTGGAATATAAGGATCATGTGGTCACGTTAACCGCTGAAGATGACTTCCAATGCCAACAATTAGTGGACATTTTACGTATGCAACTGAGCAAACGTAATGTGGATCCGTCTTCGATGGAAGTCGATGAGAAAGCCATCCACAGCGGTAAAACCTTCTCCCTAAAAGTGAAGTTTAAAGAAGGTATAGAAACCTTAATCGCTAAAAAACTGGTCAAGCTAATTAAAGACAGCAAACTTAAAGTGCAAGCGTCTATCCAGGGCGAGAAAGTACGAGTTACAGGTAAAAAACGTGACGATTTACAAGCTGTCATGGCGTTGGCACGTGAGTCTGAGTTAGGCCAGCCTTTCCAATTTGATAACTTTAAAGATTAATCGAGCAAAATTGATTTAACGTGATGCAGTATCGCGTTTGCCATTTCGTCTTTAAATGTAAAAGCCCTCACACTAAGGTGTGAGGGCTTTTTTATATTGATGACATAAGTGCTATGAGACCTTAATCCGATTTTGCTGGTGCACTTTTTGACGAATCATCCATTAATGATGTGCTGGGGTGCGGCGCATACTTGTTGACTAAGATAACCAAAAACAACACAGGAAAACCAATCACACTGGCTGCGACAAAGAAGTTCACATAGCCAAATGCGTCGACATAAGCCCCCGAGAAGCCCGCGATAAACTTTGGGAACAGTACCATAATCGAAGACAGTAAGGCATATTGCGTCGCACTGTAGCCATTACTCGTGAGACTCGATAGATAGGCCATAAAGGCAACCGTAGCGATTCCTGCGCTAAAGTTGTCTACGGAAATGGCAAAGGTTAAAAAGGGCACGTTATAGCCAATTACCGCCTGCCACGCGAATAACAGATTGGTTACCGCCACCAGCAAAGCGCCAAGGAAAAGGATCTTCATCGTGCCATAACGCGCTAACAAAACTCCGCCGAAGGCACCGCCGACTAAGGTCATGATCAGGCCATAGATTTTACTTAAATAGGCAACTTCTTCCTTAGTGAAGCCCATATCCACATAAAAGACGTTCGCCATAATGCCCATCACAATATCCGAGATCCGGTAGCAAGAAATCAGCAATAGGATGAGAATAGCGCTGTAGCCATAGCGTTTGAAAAAGTCGATAAAGGGTAAAATACAGGCCGTGTATACCCATGACATACCAGCGGCGATGATTCTTGGATAAGTGGCGCTTAAGCGTTGTTTTAAGGCTAATTCAGTGGCATCGGCGGCGCGGGTATCGACTTTGGGCTCACGGCTAAAAAGCGTGGTCAAAATCCCCACGGACATCAAGCCCGCCATAATCAGGTAAGAGGTTTGCCAGGCCACTAAGTTGTATGCTGTGTTACCGGGTTCGACCCAAGCCGCTATCGTGAGCGCGCCTGCGGTGGCGACTATCATGGCGCTGCGGTAACCCACTTGATAGGCGGCGGCTAAGGCGGCTTGCATTTTTTCTGGGGCGGATTCAATTCGAAAGGCATCAATCACAATATCTTGGGTGGCAGACGCGAAGGCAATCATTAAGGCAAACAGTGCCAAGCGTTCGAGATCCTTGAGCGGATCGCTGAACGACATACCTAAGATAGCGCCGACCAATAACAACTGAGCGAACAGCATCCAGCTACGGCGTCGGCCTAGAAAGCGAGTTAGCAGCGGCAGTGAGAGCCGGTCCACTAAGGGCGACCAAGCCCATTTAAGGCCATAGGCTAATGTAATCCAGCTGAAATAACCGATAGCAGTGCGATCAACGCCGGCTTCACGCAACCAAAAGGATAACGTTGAAAAAACTAACATGTACGGTAGACCGGCGGAAAAACCTAACAATAATAGGATTAAAACCCGCTTGTGATAATAGACGCTGAGCGCATCGAGTGTACGTTGAATAAAACCTGTTGCGGACATAGGTAAGAGTCTAGGTATTTAATCCGCCTAGCTTACGGGTAAGGTGCCATAGGGTTCAAGGGCTAATGGCATTCCTTTTATATTGAGCTCTCGTTTTGGCGCATTTTGGTGATTGAATATAGCTTTGGCGTTAATCTTCTGTTGCTAAGCGTGAGCCGCGGGTTTATATCGCCAGCGTTAAGCGTCAGGATTAATCATCGGGATTGATTGCCTGTATGAATAGAAAAGATGACAAAAATGAAGAGGGAGGAATCAATTACGCGATATAAAAAGGCCCTGATAACAGGGCCATTTTCTATTGATAGGCATGCAGAACTTAAGGTCTTATCCCAACGCATCCCTGTGGCACTCGGCCGCCTAAACTCAGAAAGTCACAGCAATCATTCACTTGCTTACGCAGATATTGATTGCCGCGGATCACACAGTCAGGCCACCTGTTAAAGCTGTGGAGCAAGTGCCAAAACACTTTTTCAGTTTCCGTTTGCGCTTCGCCAGTCGAATTCAATTGCTGCCATTCTTCTAACGTGTCCCATAAGTAAAGTTGCACTTCATGGAAGTCGAGTTCTTCACTCAAAAACGCTTTTCCATAAAAGGCGAGTTGGGGCGCTTTATTATCGATGAACTCAGTTGCCGTCATCGTTTGCCTCCTTTCTGTTTGCTATAACAGTATAGATGCAAAATTAGCGCTTTTGCTCGAAATTATTTTTGGATTACTGTTTAGGTAATAACTTAGCAGTTTTCAATATGATAGGTGTCACAGGGACGTCAGGCCAATTGAGCTTAGTGTTCGTGCCTGTCTCAACGACAGCCATAGCTTCGAGGACAGTTTTACCTTCAATCACTTCACCAAATACGGCATAACCCCAACGGCGTTTGGATGGGTCGAGCTTAGTATTGTCGGCCACGTTGAAGTAGAACTGGCGTGTGGCTGAGTGCGGCTCGTTTTCCCGCGCCATGGCGATAGTGCCTATGCTGTTGGTGAGACCATTTCCTGATTCGTTGACTATCGGCTTGCCGTCTGGCAACTCTTCATACTTAGGGGTGAGTCCACCGCCTTGTACCACAAAGTCACTGATCACACGGTGAAATATCGTGTTGTCGTATTCGCCTTTAACGACATAAGTTAAAAAGTTATCGACAGTGATCGGTGCGCGTGTCCTATCTAGCTCGACCACTATTTTGCCTAAACTAGTGTCAAACTCGACTCTGGGATACAAGGTATCTGCCTGAATGTCGAGTGCGAGGCTATTGTGACTCATAAAGAGAAATAAGAGGGCTGATATCCAACGGAGCATATTGATTTCCTTATAATAAACTGACGCTGTTATTGTTGTAGAAACTGATTAAGCTCAGGATCATTGAGAATTTCACCTGTGAGTTGGCCGAGTAATTTATTCATATCCAGCTCTAAGGTCGCAAAATCGGGTGTTAAAGGGCCTTTCAAGGTGCCTTTTGCCTTGTAACGTTTAACCAGTTCTTGGGTTGAGTTTTTGGCTTGCACTGCGATTAACACACTGTGTTTTGCCTCATAGCCAAAAGTCTTTTTAGTGACATCCATTTGCAATTCTTCTAATTGAATTTGCACTGAATTAGTCGCGCTAGGATCGATTTGATAACCCGCTTGGCTAAAGCCTGCGCGGAATACTTCATCGAGCAGTAATTTAGGCGGTTCACTCGGGCCGACCAAACGTGTTTTTGTTCCTTCTTCAATAAAACGCGCCACGTAATCAACGGTGCGTGTATCTACGGTTTCAAGAGAGATAGGAACACGTTGCGCGGTTTGTTGGCTGATATTGGGCACTTGGGGACTGAAAGCCATATGAGTCGGATTTTGGCTGGCACAGCCCGCGAACAGCAGGGGAAAAGTCAAAGTCAGTAATAGCCGTTTCATGGGATCTCTCGTACAAGTAAAAGTGGCTACAGCATACCAGAAATCACTTTTGATGCCACAGAACACCTCGATTCAGTTGGAGTACAGCTTTTAGTGATAATATCCAGCGTTCACTATGGGTTAGTTCATTTCTTTAGGTGCAAAATATGCCAAAACTGTCGTTAATTTCGTTCATTGTGGGCCTGACACTGGCGTCAAGCATCATGAGCACCAATGCATTCGCGGGTGATTCTGCCCATATACTCGGCGGCAGTTTAGGTTACGGTAGCCAAGAGTTTGAAACTAAGAATGGTAAATATGATGCCGGTGACACCCTGAGTGGCGACTTATATTACCGTTATATGCTCAACGAGAATTTTGGGGTTGAAGCGGGTTATTTAGCTGGTTCCGGTGGTGTTGTGAGTGCGCTTGTCAGTATTATCAGTGAGATAAAAAACCTGAGTTATAACGGTGTTAGAACCACAGCCTACGGAGAGTATGCGTTGTCTCGCGGTAACAGCCTTTATGCCAAGCTGGGCGCTGCCTACACTCAAGTGAGTTATGAGATGGATAAGCAGGAGATGGACTCGAACGATGTCGGCTTTTATGGCGCGGTTGGTTGGCAATATCGCTTTAAGTCAGGATTCGGTTTGAATTTGGAGTATGAATATCTTCCGATGAAAGAGTTAGAGTTGCAGGGGATCAACTTTGGAATGAGCTATCGATTCTAGTTCTTCTTAGCATCTAGCATTAAAGCGCCTTAGGGCGCTTTTTTCGTTTTATAACCTAGGATGTTAAAGCATTAAACAGAATACTGGCTGGCAACAAAACGACAACATTTTGACCTTGCACTCTTTTAATGCAAAGGGGGACAGGTTAGAGTAAAAATTCGATGTTTAGAATGAGAGAGCACAGATGCTCCCGCGTTATTTCTGTAAGGCTTAGTCATGTTAACGATAGCAACGCAAATCGCCCCAGATAGCCTGATCAATCCGAAGGGGTTACCCCATTTCGGCCATTTCGATGGCATAGTCAAAACCTTAGGTTTAGCGGACTTTGCTTATTTCGATACTATGGATAAACCCGCTTCAGCGTGGGCCAAGCATTTCGATTATAAACAATTTCAGTTTGTCTCTTTGGTCACGCCGCGTTATGTCCTTGGTATCGCACTCGCCGATATTGCTTACGTCGGCAGTGCGTTTTGTTATTTATACGACATAAAAACCAACACTCTCACCCAGCTTGATTGGCTAAAACCTTTAAGATTTGGCTATCAGATGACGCCATCGCCAGCCGAGGGGCGAAGTAGTATTGGCAGTAAAGGGGCGAAGTTAAGCTTTGAGATTGTAGAGGGTGGTTGGCGGTTAATGATTGATACTAAAAATATTCAAGCCGATGTGACTTTGCACTCAGCACCCTTAAGTTTGCCTATGGCCATGTGTAGCCCTACGGGATACAACGGCTGGACTTACACACAGAAACATAATGGTTTGACGGTTAAAGGTAGTTTGACTGTAGCTCATGAGCCGCAGCCGTTGAATCACGCTTTAGCTGGTTATGATTTTTCGGCGGGTTACATGCGCCGCGATACGAGTTGGCGCTGGGCGTCGATCAACGCGCGGATCCATGAGGGCATTATGGGGCTTAATTTAGCTGCGGGCGTCAATGAAACCGGCGCTATTGAAAATGTCTTTTGGATTAATGGTGAGCGTCATTTACTCGGACCAGTGCAGTTTGAATTTGATCGTCACGCCACGCTCGGCGCCGAAGTCTGGCGAGTTTACAGTCAAAATGGCCAAGTGGATCTACAATTTGCAGCGCGCAATTGTCGCAGTGAAAAGCGTAACTTGCTCTTGCTTAAGAGCAATTTTCGCCAATTCATCGGTCATTTCAGCGGCACGATTACCGATAATCAAGGGCGCAGTTACCAGTTGAATAATGTGCTGGGACTCGCCGAAGATCACTATGCCCGCTGGTAACCAAATGCGGGTCGTAAAACGCGACTAACCGACCACTGTTGTCTGTGTTGTGGCGTTTAATGCGGTTTATAAAATTCGCTCAGAATCGATATAAAAAACACTAAAAATAATCATAAAACAACAAGAGAACAGGACGACCTTATATGGATATCGCCTCGCTGATCCAGCACCCCGAAGTGTTACTGCTCGTGCTCGCGCCGTTGTTTTTCGTGTGTATTTTGCTGGAATGGTATTTTGGCGATAAAAAACAAAAGCTACCCTTGAGTGCACGTTATCGCGGCCAAGAAGTGCTGTGTAATTTCAGCCTCGCAGCAATGCATCAAGGTGCCGATCTGCTCACTGGCTTGTTGATCGCTAAGCTGTATCTGGCGATGTTTGGTTGGAAGTTATTCGATATTGAAATGGGCCCATTAAGCTTTATTGCCTTGATGGTTGCGCAGGATTTTTGTTACTACTGGTTCCACAGGGCGAGCCACAGAGTGCGTTGGATGTGGGCGGCTCACGTGGTGCACCACAGCTCTGAGAATATGAATTTTAGTACGGCTTTTCGTCAGAGTTTAATGTATCCATTGGCGGGAATGTGGGTATTTTGGTTACCGCTGGTGGTCATAGGTTTCGATCCAAACTGGGTGGTGTTTGTGGTATTACTCAATCTGGGATTGCAATTTTTTGTGCATACCCAAGCGATTAAATCACTCGGACCGCTGGAATGGGTCTTCAATACACCGTCACATCACAGGGTGCACCACGGTCGTAATCCCCAATATATAGATAAAAACTATGCGGGTGTGCTGATTATTTGGGACAAGCTGTTTGGCACTTTTGAGCCCGAGGTAGAGACTGTGATTTACGGCATCACTAAGCCTGTGAATAGTTTTAATCCCCTTAAAGTGACGTTTAGCGAATGGCGAGACATGTTTGCTGAGGTTACCGCGGCAGGCTTGAGTGTTAAACAACGACTACGTATCTTGTTTGCTCCGCCTTCCAGCAGTTTAAAAAACGAGGAATAACAATCCACTGTATTTTCCAAGTTAAATAGCGCAAATGGCTAATAGCCTCTTCAATTTAGCCTTGCTAGCCTATATTCCGTTTTTTGCCAGTATTTTGGTGTAAAAATGTACAGCATCATACTTTGGTGGTACTTTTTGGGATAAGGAATTTAACTTGGGAGGACTTATCATGATGGATGAACCTCGATTATCCGCGGAGGAGCTTGCTTGTTTTAGCGAACTTTTTTCGCCGACTCGTGTGGGCACTGCCTTGACTAACGATCCCCTTGTCAATCACGTGCTCACAGTCACAACTGAAGTGCCGCAAGTTATCGCTTCGATTCTCGGTAAGGCAAAACTCACTCTATTAGCCGAAGTCGGGCCCTATAAACTCTGGTTTCCGCTACTGATGAAAGTGGATGACTTTGGACAGTTTCAACCCACTTTAGGCGTGCCTGAAGTGCTCGATGCTTCGGGAGTGGAGCGCAGTTGGCGGTTAACCCAAGCCGATGATGTGTGGATATTCGACCACGATCAAGGTGAGCAATGGTCAGTTGCCTCGTTATCCAGTTCTGGCATGGCTATTCGCGCTAAATCACAGCAGCAATTTAAGCAATTGCTAGGCAGCAAAGAGCTGCAATTACAATTGCCTAATGGCGAGACTTTACGTATCGATATTGAGCCTATCCGTAGTGAGAAAGGTTTGGCCTTTGTTAAGTTTCAGGCCGAAACCGAAGAACGTGAAGCGTTACGTCAATTCTTATTTAGTCGTCACCGCTCTCAGCATGCTCAACTCTATCGAGACTTACGCTATACCCAAGCAACCTGAAGATACGAGTTTCAGAGCGCCTAGGGTGCTTCAATTCAAGGCGCATCAATGACAGAATGTCGGCCACCTTTTGAATTGATGCAACACGGAAGTGAAGCACCCTAGGCGCTCCGTCCCGGCGGGTTTTAACGCACTTTATGCTGCGTTGGTTATTTTTAACTTAGCCCGCTAGGTCTGCAAATAACCGCCTTGCCTAAAGTGCGTTAAACTCCCGCTGAATCCTGCATCTTCAGGTTGTTTGGGTATGGTACCCTGCATTGCGACAGCTTTCGGCCTTGTGTTAGTTGGCCTGTTATCTAAAAATCTCAGTTCTGCAACTCGAATGTGAAATCCACGGATTTAAAAACTGTCATTTGCGATTGCAGTGCTTTTCGCCGATTGTTACCTGCCAATCTGTCGCCCGATGGATTAGAATGGCGTTGAATTCAAAACATCAGAGCGAGCGGTATGCACGTACATATTTTAGGAATTTGTGGAACCTTCATGGGTGGTCTAGCGTTATTGGCTAGGGCAAAAGGGCACAGAGTGACGGGCTCGGATGCCAATGTCTATCCTCCAATGAGCACGCAACTAGAGGACCAAGGCATTGAGCTTATTCAAGGTTTTGATCCCAGCCAGCTGGGTGAAGCAGGGCATTATCCTGACTTAGTTGTCATTGGTAATGCCATGAGCCGTGGTAATCCTTGTGTGGAAGCCGTGTTGAACATTGGCATCCCTTATACCTCTGGCCCGCAGTTTTTAGCCGATCATATTTTGCCTGAGCGTTGGGTACTGGCAGTGTCTGGTACTCACGGTAAAACCTCGACTTCTAGTATGTTAGCCTGGATTTTAGATGATTGCGGTTATGAGCCTGGGTTCATAATCGGTGGCGTACCGCAAAACTTTGGTGTGTCTGCGCGTTTAGGCAAGACGGCTTTTTTTGTGGTTGAGGCCGATGAATACGACAGTGCCTTCTTCGATAAACGTTCGAAATTCGTGCATTATCATCCGCGTACCTTAGTGATCAACAATCTTGAGTTCGATCATGCCGATATTTTTGCCGATCTGGCTGCGATTCAAAAACAGTTTAATCATTTAGTTCGCACTGTACCTGGCGAAGGAAAGATCGTTTGGCCCGCCGATTCCCATGCTGTTAAGCAGACGATTGATATGGGGTGCTGGAGCGAGCAAGAAACCTATCATTTAACCGAATCGACCAGCGGTTGGTATGGCAAAGCCTTAAGTGATGATTGCCATCGATTTGAAGTGTTTTTTGATGGCGAGTCCCAAGGTATTCTCGAATGGGATTTGATTGGTCAGCACAATATTGAAAATGCCATGATGGCCATTGCTGCCGCGCGTCATGTGGGCGTTAAGCCGAATGCCGCGATTGACGCCTTGGCTAAATTTATGCCACCTAAACGTCGACTCGAATTACTCGGAACCGTTAATGGCGTGAGCGTATATGATGATTTCGCTCACCACCCAACGGCGATTGCGACCACCTTAAAAGGCATGCGGGCTAAGGTCGGTCAGAGCAAGATTACTGTAGTACTCGAGCCGCGCTCAAACACCATGAAGAGCGGTGTCCATAAGGACACTTTAGCTTTTTCTATGATGCAAGCCGACGAAGCCTTTTTATATCAAGCCGATACCATCGACTGGAATATGAAAGAAGCCATGGAAGCGGCGGTGATCCCTGTGACTGTGTTACATCAAATTGATGATGTGGTCGCCAAAGTGGCGGCAACGTCCAAAGCGGGTGACACCATAGTGGTGATGAGTAACGGTGGCTTTGGCGGTTTACATAAGAAGTTATTGGCCGCATTAGAGCTACGTTCAACTGCAGAGCAGGTTTAAGATGAGCTACACAAAGTCGACAAAGGCGATTAGCTTAGCTTGGACAGGTGCCTCGGGTGCACCTTATGGGCTTAAGTTACTCGAGTGTCTATTGGTATCGGGTTATCAAGTGTTTTTGATGATCTCCAGTGCCGCTCGGGTAGTATTAGCGACTGAACACGGTTTGCAGTTAAGCGCCAACAGCGACAAAGCCCATGCCCAGCTGTTGGCTTTGCTGCACGAAAAAGGCGTGATTATCACTGGCGAGTTAGTGGTGTTAGGCAAAGATGAGTGGTTTTCACCGCCCGCATCGGGCAGCGCCGCACCTAAACAGATGGTGATTTGCCCTTGCTCGACGGGGACGTTAGCGGCTGTGGCTACCGGAATGAGTAATAATTTACTCGAACGCGCCGCCGATGTGGTGATTAAAGAGCGCGGCCAACTTATCCTAGTGCCGAGGGAAACTCCTTTTAGTGCCATACACTTAGAGCATATGTTGAGCCTTTCTCGCCTCGGCGCGACCATTATGCCCGCCGCCCCCGGTTTTTATCACAATCCCAAATCGGTTGAAGATCTGGTAGACTTTATGGTCGCTCGAATTCTCGATCATTTGGGCGTTGACCATGCATTAACGAGTCGCTGGGGTTATGACAAACAGTCTAACCGCGACCTCGACAATTGAGACTTATATGAAACACACCACCGAAGTGATGATCTCTGCGGAAGAGATAAGCCAGAAATTGGATCAAATGGCCGAGCTAATCAATGCCCATTATGCCCACAGCGAACGTCTGCTGATGGTAGGCTTGTTAAAAGGCTCAGTGGTCTTTATGGCTGACCTGTGTCGCCGAATTAAAGGCCATGTTGAAATCGATTTTATGTCGGTTTCCAGTTATGGCAATGCTATGACCAGCTCACGGGATGTGAAAGTGCTGAAAGATGTGCAATCAGATATCGCCGGTCGCGATGTATTGATTGTGGAAGACTTGATTGACTCAGGTAACACCTTAAGCAAAGTGCGCGAGATGTTGTTACTGCGCGAGCCTAAGAGCCTTGCACTGTGCACCCTGCTAGATAAACCTGAACGTCGTGAAGTGGATGTGAAGGTCGATTTTATCGGTTTCACTATCCCTGATGAGTTTATCGTGGGTTATGGTATTGATTATGCAGAGCAATATCGCAATCTGCCTTACATCGCGAAAGTCGTGCCACTCGATTAAGTGTCCGATATCGTTTAAAACTCCCGCAACAGGCGGGAGTTTTGCTTTTTACGGTTATATAAAAAATAGTATAAATAATTGAACCATTAAAGATTGGTTTTTCAATTGATTAGCTAATTTTTTGCTTTAGTTCTGCAACCCATCATTGTAATTGTGTTTTTTAGCACCATCTTATTACTTTCTAATGTGTAAGGATCGGTACAAATATGGCGAATATTACCCATGCTCTGGTACTCGAAGGGCTTAAAAAAACCTATAAAGGCGGTGTCGAAGCGGTCAAAGGCATCAGCCTCACCGTCAATCAAGGGGATTTCTTTGCCTTGCTCGGCCCCAATGGTGCGGGTAAATCCACCACGATTGGTATTATTAGCTCCTTAGTGCAGAAGAGTTCAGGTTCGGTCAAAGTCTTTGATTATGATATCGATAAGCAGCTAGAACACGCCAAGCTTTGTATTGGTCTAGTGCCGCAAGAGTTTAACTTCAACCAGTTTGAAACCGTACTGCAAATCGTGGTGAATCAAGCGGGTTACTATGGCGTGCCTAAACCTGTCGCCCTTGAGCGTGCCAAAAAATACTTAAGCCAACTGGATTTGTGGGAAAAACGTAATAGCCAATCGCGGGAATTATCCGGCGGCATGAAGCGACGGTTGATGATCGCCCGCGCCCTGATGCACGAACCTAAGTTGTTGATTTTAGATGAACCTACCGCAGGCGTGGATATTGAACTGCGTCGCTCTATGTGGGAGTTCCTCAAACAAATTAATCAGCAGGGTGTGACGATCATCCTGACCACCCATTACCTTGAAGAGGCTGAAATGCTTTGCCGTAATATCGGCATTATTGATAAAGGCATTTTAGTGGAATGCACTAGCATGAAGGCGCTGCTCAGTAAGCTGAATATGGAGACGTTTATTCTCGATCTGCGTCGCGATACAGCAACGGCACCAGTACTCGATGGCATGGCTTGTCGCTTAACTGACTCTCATACCTTAGAGGTGGATGTGGTTAAAGAGCAAAATCTCAACGATGTCTTTAGCCAATTAAGTGCGGCCAATATAGAAGTGCTATCTATGCGCAACAAGTCTAATCGCTTAGAAGAACTCTTCGTCGAACTCGTGAAGAAAACTCAGGGAGTCTCTGCATGAACCAGCTCTACTTTATCGCCTTTAAAAGCATCTTAAGCAAAGAAATCAATCGTTTTACGCGAATTTGGATCCAGACTTTAGTGCCGCCTGCGATTACCATGACCTTGTATTTCTTGATCTTTGGTAACTTAGTCGGCAGCCGAATTGGAGAGATGGGCGGCGTATCTTATATGGAGTTTATCGCCCCGGGTTTGATCATGATGTCGGTGATCACTAACTCTTACTCGAACGTGGCGAGCTCATTCTACAGTGCTAAGTTTCAGCGTAATTTAGAAGAGCTGATGGTGGCTCCTGTGCCCCATTATGTGTTGATTGCAGGTTATGTTGGTGGCGGCGTGGCGCGCGGTTTATGTGTTGGCCTAATAGTTACGCTTGTGGCCATGTTCTTCGTCGACATAAGCTTGCATCATGCCGGTTTAGTGGTAATGACAGTGTTTTTAACCTCAGTGCTATTCTCCTTAGGTGGCTTGATTAACGCTGTTTTTGCAAAAAGTTTCGACGATATTAGTATCATCCCCACTTTTGTACTTACCCCATTAACTTACCTTGGCGGGGTATTTTACTCCCTGTCACTCTTGCCCCCTTTCTGGCAAGGCGTGTCGGCACTCAACCCTGTGGTCTATATGATCAACGTGTTCCGCTATGGTTTTTTAGGTTTCGCCGACATCAGCGTGCCACTATCCATCGCCATTATGATCGGTTTCTGTGTCGCCCTATGGACCTTAGCGTATTATCTAGTTTCACGGGGAATTGGGTTACGTTCGTAACTGCTTAAAAATCAAGGTTGAGATTTTGAAGGGCATAAATTGTTATGCCCTTTTTTATACGTAAATTTTGGTTTAGGCATTATTTTGCTTCATTTGTTATAGGAGCTTGTTAAGGTAAATCTATAACTCGGCTCGTCATTTTTAAGGATAAAAGTATGAGAAATACTTTATACATACTCGTTGTGAGTTGTTTATTTGGCTGTACTAATGCAAAAAATGAAACGGTAGCCACTGACAACCTTTCAGATAACAGTGCTAAGGTTGCAGCTTCACCCGCACAAGAGCTTGCGTTAAATCTACAGCAAAAAGTAGCTTCAGCACCCAAAGGTGCTAATTCATCTACAGAGAAAAATAAATTGTATCGTTATCAATTTAATGGCCGTCAGTTTACTGTCTTAACAGAACAGTTAGTCAAAGGAACTGTGGTTTACGATACCCAAATGTCTGTATTTGGAAAGATAAAAGGCTCGTTGGTACTTGTTACTCAGTTGCCATTATCAACCTTCTCCTCAGGCTTTAGCATTGATAACATTGCTGATAATACCTATCGACTGATCCCACTCGATAGCCGTATTTTATTGCTTGATGTGCTTAAGCATCTGCAGGAGTTTGGTCAGGTTGAGCTGGAAGTTGATTATAGTCCAATGGATAAAGTACCCACTATTTAGAGAGTTAGGTCGCAGATAATAAAAAAGCCGCAAATTGCGGCTTTTAAATTTTGGTTATCTTATTATTTACGGCGGCGTAGTGCAGCCAAAGGTAACAAGATGAATGATAGCCAACCTAAACTACCACCTGAAGATTTACTCGGTGTTTCGACTGGAATGTCATTTACTTTTATTGACACAGTACTTACCACGTCGTCCATTCCATCATTTACTGTCAAGGCAAACGTGAGTGTTTCAGTTGCACTGACTTGCGGTGCCGTGAAGCTCAACGAAGCCGAATTTGCACCGGTTAATGTTACTGTATTTCCTGACGTTTGAGCCCAAGAGTAAGTAAGTACATCACTGGAGTCAGCATCAACTGCTACAGCGTTTATGCTAACTGCTTCACCTTCTTTAACTTCGGTTGCACTAGGGGTTAAATTAACGGTTGGAAGACTATTATTGTTTACGGTGATTGACACCGTACTTACAACATCGTCAGTACCATCATTCACGGTTAGTGTAAATTCTAATACCTCAGAGGAATCCAACAGTGGTGCGGTTACACTTAATGATGCAGTGGTTTCACCTGTCAGTGTCGCTGCAGTACCTGAGGTTTGAGCCCAAGAGTAAGTAAGTGTATCACTAGTATCTGCATCAACTGCTGTTGCATTGATACTCATTGAGCCACCCTCTTTAACTTCTGTAGCGCTAGGAGTCAAAGTGACGCTTGGACGATTATTATCATTTACTTTGATAGATACAGTGCTAACAACATCCGCTGTACCATCATTCACTGTTAGCATGAACTCTAAAACCTCATTGGCTTCAACACTTGGTGCATTGAAACTTAAGAAGGCGGTATTGGCTCCTGTCAGCGTAGCAGTCGTTCCTGCGGTTTGTGTCCAAGTATAAGTGAGGACATCATTGGCGTTAGCATCAATTGCTGTTGCATTAATGTTAACAGTCTCACCTTCTTTTACTTCTGATGCACTTGTAGCTAAAACTACATTAGGTACGCGGTTATCACAGGCATTGAGATCGCCCGCAGTTTGTTCATTAAACACACTCGTTACAATATTTGAGAAGGTAATGTTATCGACAATCCAACCAAATTCATTCGAGTTAGTATCTGAAACAATACGGAAGCGGAAACGAACTTCGTTACCATTTAATTTAGTACCGAAGTTCACTGTTTCATTCGCGCCTGGGAACGCCATGAAGCCAGTAAAGGTTTGACGTCCAGGAAGTAGATCTTCGAGTACACCTGTATAGCCAGCACCTTCAAATACGCCACCAACTTGTGTTACATCCGCCCAATCGCCTCCATTGATACTGATTTCTACCACACCGCCATCATAGTTTTCTTCAATTTCAAAGTATTGGAACCAGCTAATTTTAAAGTCGCCACCATAGCCAACAGTTACAGGCTTAGTCTCGTAAGCAACGTCTGAAGCAAAACCGTTGTTGGCGATACGAAGGTATTGAGTGTCAACAGGGAAGTAGTCTACATAATCGCTTTCAAGTTTCGCAGTGCCTTTGGCCATATCACCACCGCTGATGACATGCTCTTTAAAATCGACTAACCCTGCCTGATTTTCCATATCACTTATAGACATATTGCTAACAGGGGCTTTATCTTTGAAGTCCATGTTAACTGTAGTCGTAAAGCTATACTCATCAGCCTCAGTTCCTTCATCTAACGATGGGAACGTCAGTTTTAATACTACGCTATCTGCAGTTGCAGCCTCATTGAGCGTCAGTTCAATAGGAATACTCGTCGCTTCCGCAAATAAGTCAAGAGAACCAAATGTGACTTTGCCATCATTTGCAAAGGTAATATTTTGGCCACTTGTAACCTCAACCTTACCTTCTAGTCCTTCAAATGTTTTGCTGCCTCGGTTAGTTATTGTGAAGCTAACCGTTCCTGTCTCACCTTTATCAAGAATGCCATCTTTACTGCAATAACCTACTGTCAAGCCTTCGTAATCGGCATTGACTGTGTGATTGCTAACCCCAAAACTAGATAGTTCAGCTTTATAAGATTCTACAACACCTTGATGTTTAGCATCGTAGCGAGCGGGTGAAACAGCACCAAGACCCATACCACGACGAGCAAAGGCTTTAACGAAAAGCTCATAGTCTTTCGGTTCATTTGCGTAGGCAGCGGCAAGTAAGGCGTCACGAGCCTCGGTATAAGTTGGCGCAATTGGTGTCATCTTATAAGCGGCAACGAGGTAGTTCATCATCATGCTTCGAGCTTCTGCAAAGCTATAACGTTCGTCGTTGATTAATGAAACATAACAGTCCCAAAGCATTGCGGCCCAAGGTTCACCTGCATCATGGACTTCAGCATTACCATTGACATCAGCTCCAGTTCCTTTGCCAAGTTCAACATTACCGAAGGTTAGTGGGTTGACTTCCATATCAGTACTATAAGGGTAGTTACGTATGCCGTTAAAGAAGGATGCAACATAAGTAATTGCAGCATAAGGTTTTTGGAATAACTCGTTGCCAGGGATCAGTGCATCATTTTCTTCAGAAATCACTAACAATGCATGGAAATCTCCCCAGCCTTCGCCCATCGAACGGCCTTGTTGGTTGATTAGACCTGATGAGTTACCTACTAAACGGTTACTGATGTAGTGCCCCCATTCGTGGGCAACAATCGCATTATCCCAAGAGCTATCTTTAAATGGCTTAGTATTGAACATGGTGACTGTGACGGGTTTAGTCGCATCGAGTTGCGCATAAATCAATGCGCCATCATTTTTTGATAAACCAATACTAGGGATTTTAACTGTATCATCGGTGCCACCCATAGGTGCTGGTTCTATAGTGCCAGAGTTATTCGCAATAAGCACACCAATAGCACCTGCTTGCTGAGCAAACTTAGCTTTAACGGTAAATCCACAGACACCACGATCGATAATGGCAATTTTTCCAGCTAATTCAGCAGTATTTGTTGGTGCACTACAACCATCGTTAACAGGAGCTACTCCGTCAACTAAACGAACCACATCGCCACTGATTTCAAATTGACCTTGTCCAAAGCTGGCGCGTTGTGTTGAATCGAGCAAACCGATAGCAGCATCAGAGGTCACTGTAACGCCATAGTCTTCCCCGTTCACGGCATCTTTGCTATCCCAGAGATACATTTGCATTCTAGGTGATCGGCCATCAGCAGGTGTACTCATGTTGGCATTATTAAAGCCTGAGTTGTCTTGAACTTCAGCCCTAATCGCATCACCTTCTTCGCCGCCACGACCATAGTTTTGAGCTTGAGCGTTACCCGCTGCTTCATCAAAACCGTGATCATAAAACATATCATGTAGATAGTTGTTCATGTAGAACAAGTTAACGATCGATGCCTTACGGTTATTAACTGAGCTTTCAGCTTGAGTTGTATTGTATTTGTAGTCGAAGGTTTTATCGCTGGTGATCTCAGCTGTAAAGTCGCCGTTGGTAAAGCCATCTGGAGCAAGGGCGTCCACGTAAGCAAATACGTTATTACCAGAGGTTGTTGTAGCATCTTCTGCTAACCAAGGGTCCATTGTGCTGATAGGGCCTGAAGTGATAGTAACCATAGGAGCATCTAAATATTCAGTCGCATCGACTTGGTCTTTGCTCTCAGCTGGGACAACATTACCATGAGGCCCATCCCATGGAATACCTTGTTCGTCAGCGTATATACGGTAATTGAATGCAGCTTCCTGTGCGGTAAGATTATGTTTAAATAAAACTTTGTTATCTACATCACTAATGACAAAAGAATAGAATTCAGAATCCACACTTTCATTGTCGGCGACTTCAATTTCGACATAATGCGCAGGAACAAGTGAGCCCTTTAATTCAAAAAATACCGGTTTAGCTCTAGGTTCCCCCTTAAGCATTTTTGAACTATTAGACGCGGCTACATTAAAGGACTGATATTTACCAATCTTAGACGTCGCACTGATGCTCACATCGGCAACGCCCATTGCTCTTGATGCTGCTTGTACTGCATTTTCGGGATCATTGAAATCTGTTTTTATACCTTTCAATTCAGTGACATTTGCAGTGCTTGTGGGTGATAAGCTGCCAGAAGTTGCAACTAAATTAAATTCACGATCCATTAAAACATTGAAACTGCTATTGAATACCTCAACTCCTTGATATTCTTGTTGATATTTTGCAATCATAGCGCCACGACCAGTATCGTGTAGGCTTGCTAATATTGGCTTCAAATTGGTGTTTTTACTTGTCGATAATCCGGTGACTTGATTGAGGTAAAAATCTGCAGCAAATGCGAGTTTGTACTTAGCATCTAATGCACCCATATCTGGGGTTCTTTGACCAGATTTCGCCCATTGGAAAGTCGCAGTGCCAGTTTGGACATCATACTGATCTTTCATACCGCTGACTGAGTTAGCGGCCTGAGTTTGTTGACTGTTGGTCAGGTTATTTGAGATTTGGTTGATACGGAGTGTATTGTTGTCTGCATTGGCGGCAGCTGAAAGCAGCGCCGCTGATATGGCGATCGATAGTTTTGTCTTCACAACTTCTTCCTTGTCAATTAATGCTTTCAGCACTATAGGGAACGTGCATTTAGCTTGATTGTTATAGTTATGCTGCAATCTTTGATTTTAGCAATGAAGTTGTAACACAATTTTATCACCCAGTTAACACTTTTGGTTGAAAAAAGACCTATGTCACATTTTATAGGGTCGGCACATTATTTATGGTGAATTTACTGTTTTTCCTGTTTAAGGCTTAACCGCTCTGACTATTGGGTTTTGTAGGCTGATTAAGGTTTCTGTTGACTGGATTTCATCAATCGATTGAATGCGATTGATGAGTACGTGCTGTAAACCATCGATGGATTGGCACATTACCTTTACGAAAATACTGTAGTTGCCTGTGGTGTAATAGGCTTCGACGACTTCTTCGAGGGCGTTGAGTTTGGCTATGGCGGCGGGGTAATCGCCTGCACTTTTAAGATTGATACCGATAAAACAGCAGACGTCATAACCTAAGGCTTTAGGGTTTACTGTGATCTGCGCGCCTGTGATGATCCCAGCTTGCTTCATTTTCTCTACCCGAACATGGATAGTGCCCGCGCTAACGCTAAAGCGTTTCGCGAGTTCGGCAAAGGGTGTGCGGGCATCCTGCATTAGGGCTTCGAGGATATGATTATCGAGTTGATCGCGCTGAAATGCGGTATCCATAAATAAACTCTCTATAACGTAATGAATTATCATAAAGTTACGTTTTTTTATGGGGAATTGCTACCGATTTTGCCCGTCTTAGTTGATTTTAGTGATCATTGTTCGCCCAAAGGCTCACAAAAAGGCGCTTCTGCGCTGAAAGTCATACTGATACCCGTGTAAGGATGTTTGATGGTGAGCTCTGCCGCATGCAGTAATAGGCGTGGTGCTAAGGATTTGGCCAGTGGATCGGCGTAAAAACCATCACCTAAGATTGGATGGCCCAACGCCATCATATGCACGCGCAATTGGTGTGAGCGGCCAGTGATTGGCGTGAGTTTCACCAGCGTCGAGCGTTTGGCACGACTTATTACTTGGTAGTGAGTCAAAGACGGTTTGCCCACAAGATGATCGACTTTCTGTTTTGGGCGATTCGGCCAGTCGCAGATCAGCGGATAATCAACACTACCCGTATCATTTTTGACATGGCCAGCGACCCTTGCAAAGTAGGTCTTGCTGGTTTCTCTATCGTGGAATTGACGTTTTAATTCACGTTCAGCGCTACGAATAAGGGCGACAACGATTACGCCTGAGGTCGCCATATCGAGGCGGTGGACGATTTGGCTATGGGGATGTTCAGCTTTTACCCGAGCATAGACACTGTCGTAATGGGCGGGGGAGCGACCGGGCACAGACAACAATCCCGAAGGTTTGTTTATGACGATAATGTCTTTATCTTGATAAAGAATATCGAGCCAAGGAGTTGTCGGTGGTTGGTAAATAAAATCAGTCATAATGAGGCCTATTCGTCAATGCGCCGCAAAGATACTCTGCTAGGCTTGAGGGTGCAAGTGTGACGCCCAAAGATTGCCTGTGGCATGAACCTTTCTGAGATGACTAAAGCACCGAAGTAAAGCGCATTAGTTGATGATTTGCTGATAGAGCTGGATTTGAGTTCTTGCTATAATTACTCTCTTTTTTTGTTAATGACCCTGTTGAGCCTTTGAAGCCATGAGCCAGCCAGAGATATACACTCCCGAGAATCTTTCTCACGTCCATAACCGCCTTGAGTTATTGGCGCCTGCAAAAAATGCTGACTACGGTATTGAAGCCATACGCCATGGTGCCGATGCGGTATACATAGGGGGGCCCGCATTCGGTGCGCGGGCAACGGCAGGTAACAGTGTTGAAGATATCGCGCGACTCTGTACTTATGCTCATCAATATCATGCTCAGGTATTCGTCGCCCTCAATACTATTTTGATGGATAACGAACTGGCCGACGCCGAAAAACTCATTTGGCAATTGTACGAAGCCGGTGCCGATGCGCTGATTGTGCAGGACATGGGTGTATTGCAACTCAATTTGCCGCCGATTGCCCTGCATGCCAGTACACAAATGGATAATCGCAGCCCAGAAAAAGTGGCGTTCTTAGAGCAAGTTGGTTTTTCTCAGGTGGTGCTCGCCCGTGAATTAGGCTTGAGCCAAATCCGTGATGTGGCCGCGCATACTAATATGCAGCTCGAATTCTTTATTCACGGCGCTCTGTGTGTGGCTTACAGTGGTTTGTGTAACTTGAGTCATTCCTTTAGTAACCGCAGTGCTAACCGCGGTGAATGCTCGCAAATGTGCCGTCTGCCGGGCAATCTTAAAACCCGTCAAGGCGATGTGTTAGCGCAGAATGAACATTTATTGTCTTTAAAAGATAATAACCAAACTGAAAACCTCGAAGCGCTAATCGATGCGGGCATTCGCTCGTTTAAGATTGAAGGTCGCTTAAAAGATTTAAGTTACGTTAAAAACGTCACCGCGCATTATCGCCAAAAGCTAGATGCGATTATGGCGCGTCGCCCTGAGTTTAAGGCTTCGTCCCACGGCCGCTGTGAACATTCTTTTATCCCAGATCCTGAGAAGACCTTTAACCGTGGCAGCACAGATTACTTTGTTAATGAACGTAGCCAAGGCATTAAAGATTTCCGCTCGCCAAAATACATAGGCGAAGAAGTCGGTAAAGTGGTCAGCATAGGCAAAGACTTTATCCAAGTGAGCTCAACCCATGAGTTTAATAACGGTGATGGCTTAGCGTTTTTCCCTGCGAATTTTGCCATGGCAAAACAATCGGATGACAAGCTGCAAGGCCTGCGGGTTAACCGCGCCGAAGGCTTAAAACTGCATATATTGCAGGTGCCGCGGGATTTAAAAGTCGGCATGACTTTATACCGTAACCATAACCAAGCCTTCGAAGCACTGTTATCGAAAGAATCTTCTAAGCGGATTATCGGCGTCGATTTACGTTTGAGCGACACCGAAGACGGACTGGCGCTGACCTTGACGGATATCTATGGCCTAAGCGCCACAGTCAATTTAGTGGTCGAGAAGACACCTGCGACAGATGTCGACAAGACCTTGCAAAATACCCGCACTCAGCTGGGTAAGCTCGGTAGTACCGACTTTGTTGCCCGCAGTATCAGTATCGATACGGCGCAAGCCTGGTTCTTGCCAGCGTCTGTGCTCAATGGTCTACGCCGTGATGGCGTGGCCGCCTTAGAGGCTGCCCGTGTACAAGGTTATGTGCGTCCACTGCCGTGGAAACATAATCAAGATGCAGTGTATCCCGTTAAGCATTTGAGTTACTTAGGTAACGTAGCCAACGAAAAGGCCAAGGATTTTTATCAACGTCACGGCGTGATTGAGATCCAGGATACCTATGAGAAAAACGGCGTCACCGAAGACGTGCCATTGATGATCACTAAGCATTGTCTGCGGTTTAACTTCAATCTGTGTCCGAAGGAAGTACCAGGCATCAAGGCCGATCCTATGGTGCTTGAAATCGGTAACGATGTGCTCAAGTTGGTATTCGACTGTCCTAAATGCGAAATGATGGTGGTCGGTGAAAACCGTCAAGTGCGAGGCCAGAAACACCTTTAACACTTGTCATTAGGAGCATTGCCCAGTGCAATGCTCCTAACACCCATTCAGCTAGCATCTGCGCGCCTACATGTGCCTACCTATCATTGATGTTGTTCTCACCATAGCTACTCCCATATTTTCATCAAAGCCCGATATTGCACATGCGACGATCAGCGGATATCTTATTGAAAATAATATCAATAATAAGGGATGTTAAAATGGGATTGTTAGACGGTTTACTCGGTAATGCTTCTGAGGTTGATTTACAGGAATTAGCCGAGGAATTAAGGCCCATCATGGGCATTCAAGAAGAATTAAAACTCGCCTACAAAGTGATCCGCGATTTGTTTATTTTCACCAATAAACGTCTGATCTTAATTGATAAGCAGGGGCTTACTGGCAAGAAGGTTACTTACCATTCCATACCGTATAAATCCATTACCCATTTTGAAGTGGAAACCACAGGCCATTTTGACTTAGATGCCGAGCTCAAAATCTGGATCTCAGGCCAGAGTGAGCCTTTAGTCAAAGAGCTTAAACGTGGTACGGATGTCGTTGGTATTCAAAAGACTATCGCCACTTTTGCACTTTAGTTTTAAGTGTTACTACTTAGATTTCCATTACTTCTATCGAGCTGGCGATTAAGGTAAGTAAGACAAATAAGGTAAGCCAAGTTAAATCAGGGCTTACCGCATTATCTATACTACCCTTCATATCTATTGGTACTGACATTATCCATATCAACTTGATTAATTTAACAATATCGCATTCGTGCTGGTGGTGTGCTCTATCGGCTCTCCTGCCATAGTGTAGGTTTCGGAGAGCTTGAGCTTACCTTGCTCATCGTATTGATTATGGATACCGACCCAGAATTGTTCTTCTCCTTGGATCTGTAAATTACCTTCTTCGGCAATGTGGCTATTGGGATGATAGCGTTTCATTGCATAAAGCTTGCTTTCGTTGTCAAATTTTAAGTGATAAGACAATATCGGCTCTTTGGCGTCGACATCCGCTGTGGCTTGTGCTTTTTTCGTTGCGATATCGGGTCTGTGATACTTGTGACGGGACAAGTATGTGCTACTGCTTCTATGGCTAGCTGTGTGAAAGTGGTTAGTTGAATGTTCATTTAATCCGTCATGTTCCCAATCTGCATCATCGTCTTCATCATAGTCACTGATATCACAGTCATCATAGCCATAATGACGTGGCACTGCGTCTTCCCATTCTGCTTCGTCATCTTCTTGAGTCGATAGATACTGATTAAAATCAAAGTAGTGACGGCTTTCTATAAGCTGGCCTTCTTCATCTAGCCAGACTTCGCGATACACTTGTCCTTGGGGCGTAAACCGTTGCCAATGGCCGACATCGAGGTAACGGCCATCGATAATTTGAATTGTGCCAGTTTCTAGAATTAAACCTTGAGGGGACAAGGATTTAGAGCTAAATAAATCCCCTTGAGTTCGTGTGAGCAACCAGCGAATGGCGCCATCTTCATAGTATTCGATGCGAGTATCGGCAATACCTTCTTGATAGTATTCCCTTTGATTATTCTCAAGATGATAGCCACAGCGGGTATTTGAGTGACTTTGATAGGATTCGAGAACCCCTTTTTTGTTATAAAAACTGGATTCTCTGAGGTAGCCTTGGCCGTCGCGCACTTCATACTCAGAGATAGTGCGTATCGTGCCATCTTGGTAAAACCAGCGGGCAGTGCCATCACGGTTGCCTTGGGTGTGCGGTAAATACATTTGAATTTGCTGGTTTTCGTAATATTCGATAAAGGGGGCTACCGAGAGGTTATTTTTATATTGGCCTTCAGCCGAGAGCACGCCACTTTTGTAATAGCTTTTAAACAGGCCTTCCCTGAGTCCTTTCTCTAGGTACATTTCGAGAGACAGTTGGCCATTGTCATGATACCAGTAGGCCATGCCTTGCTCTTTACCTTGTTCAAATGGGATTTTTGCCTCAAGCTGGCCATTGGCGTACCATTTTTCACGATTCCCCTGTGCGAGACCGTTGTCGAAGTTAAGTTGTAATGCGAGTTGGCCATTAGGGTGCCATTCTTGGCGAATACCATAGATAAGCCCCTGCGGATTAAATTGCTCACGCCATGACAATTGACCATTTTCAAAAAAGGTTTCAAAGCTCTTGCCCGCGTCATTGACGAGTATTTTTTGTTTGAGCTGGCCATTAGGATGAAACCATACCTCTTTAACTAAGTTGCCATGCTCGTGACTCAGTTCGGCCAGAAGGGCGCCACATTCATAGTACATATATTCAATGCCGTGGATTTTATTCGCCAGCATAGGTCGAGTCAGCCAGCGTTTGCCTGACTCATAATAGCGACTCAAGGTATTGACGTAGTTGCCATCACGATCAAGTTCAGCATCCTCTCTGACTTGCCCATTACTGTAATAGCGTTTGACTAATATGCCGTTCGTACTGCGTTCTTCACTCTGGGTTATGTTGCCCTCATGATCATACCAAGCTTGCTGTCCAAGTTGTTGATCATTAATAAAGTTACCTTCAAATAACAAGGTCCCCAGAGCGTCGAACTGGCGGGAAACGCCATGACGTTCACCAAAGTAGTTTGAGTCAACGGCTTCTGTGAGATTGGGCGTTTGGGTGACAATTCTGAGCATACCCGCGCCGTCTTCAGAATCGAGTTGATGATAAGTGCGATGTAGTTGGCCAGTTAAGCTGGCGTAATCTTGAATGTCGCCTTGTACTTTATAGTCTGCATCGAGCGTAAAGTGGCTTATTAACAGAGCATCTCGATTGTTAAGTTCAACCTGCCATAATGTGGTTTCCTGGTGGTTATTTTGAGCTGTGATACTGCAGACTTTTTCTGTGCCGAGCCAAAAATGTTGCTCTGGAAACGGGAGTTGATTGCCCATTTCGAGGCGGTCAAATTCGGTATGATGAAATTCGCAGCATTCATTAGCATTTTCCCAGCCTAAGAGTTCTATTGCTTGGGGCGCATCGTAGTGATAGAGAGTTAAGTTGTGGTCGGCATTTTCTTCACAAGCGGTCGCGTCTGCCTTTGTCGCATAGATTTTTAAGCTGAAGTGACGCTGGAATAGCGGTACAGCGACTGACGGCGCCTGAGTTAGCGCTTGTTCTTGGCAGGCTGCAGGTGATTCAGTTTGAAGCTGAATGTCTTTTGGATCGCGGCTAGTTTGGTTTGAGGGAAATAACTTGGCTTTGAGTGCGCGAAACAACGACATTGGGGGAAATCTCCATATCCATATGTAAAACAATAAGCTTATCTGAGGGATACTCATGGACCTTGAGTATTTCAGTGCGCATATCATAGCGGTTAATAGATTCGTTTCTCAATGTTTGATTGTTAAAAATACTGTTTAATCAGCAGAGAGAGCGAATAAAAGCAGAGGAATAAACACAAAATGCTTGATAACTTTTTTGCAAAATTACCCACTGATTTATCGGCGGAAGTGTTTGAAAAACTGGCGGGTAATGACACTGTGACCATAGATCGCATCGTCTCTAATGGGCAATATCCCCAAGCTACCTGAAGATACGAGTTTCAGAGCGCTTAGGGTGCTTCAATTCAAGGCGCATCAACGACAGAATGTCGGCCACCTTCTGAATTGATGCAACATGGAAGTGGAGTGCCCTAGACGCTCCGTTCCGGCGGCTGATGTTAACCACGGAGTAACGCACTTTATGCCGTGTTGGTTATTTTTAACTTAGTCCACTAGGTCTGCAAATAACTGCAATCGCCATGGATGGCGTGAATGCCATATATGCAGAAGCAATTAATGGCCTTACTTAAAGTGCGTTACCATTCAGTTAACATCAGCCCGCTGAATCCTGCATCTTCAGGTGGTTTGGGTATCTACCCGACGGTCAATGGTACGATCAAGCTCAGCATGAATGGGTGATGTTACTTAAAGGGGCGGCGACGCTTGAATTTGAACAAGGTGACCCCGTGACGCTAACCCCAGGTGATTACTTAACGATTGTGCCCCATCAAAAACACCGCGTCGCTTCGACTTCTAAAAGTTCAGAAACCCTATGGCTCGCGGTATTTTACTAACGAGTTAACACCGCCGACTAACGATTCTGCCATAGCCAACTGGGCGTATTGAGCAAGTCTTGGCCTTGGATCTGCGTTTGGCCTAAGGTTTTGTCTAAGGCCAAGGTATTGCAGTGTTCAAATTGGCTTAAGGCATTGATAAGCCGATTGGCGTGGGATACCACCCACAGCTGACACTCCTCTGATACCTTCGCAATTAAGCGTGCCAGCGCAGGCAATAAATCTGGATGCAGACTGGTTTCTGGCTCATTTAACACCATAAGCTCTGGCGGTCTTGGGGTCAGTAGGGCGGCGATTAACAGCAAATAACGCAGGGTGCCGTCCGACAATTCACTGGCATTGAGTGGCCTTAATAAACCATGCTGATGAAATGCGAGCACTAAAATGCCGCCCTCTTGCGGCTCGATTCGAACCTTAGCACCGGGAAACGCATCGCTGACCGCATGATCGAAAGCGGTTTTATCACCAATCTCAAAAATGGTTTGAATTGCCGAGGCTAAATCACGGCCATCGTGGTGCAATACTGGTGTGGCCGTGCCTAATTGTGGGCGCCGTGCAGGGGCTTCGGCATCGGTTCTGAAGTGATCGTAAAAGCGCCATGCGCGAATACTGTCGCGAAGCTTGAGCACTTCTGGGCAGCGCTCTGGATCGGCAAGCTCGGTAAAAATACTGTCGCCAGTTTGCAGGTGAGCGCCTAAGGTTATCCAGCCTTGCCCATCAGCGCTGCGGCTTTTCACCATAGGACCACGGCGCTCGACTAACACAGTGGAGGGGCGATACTTAGGTCCGTTCCAAATGGCTTCGCGCTTGATTTGTGGATCTAAGCCAAACAGCGTAGTGGCGTCGGGTTTGGGTAAACCGAGTTCAATAAGATAGCTAAAATCTTCGCCAGCAAACCCAAGCTTAAGGCGTTTTGGCGCTTGCCTGACGGTGGCTTCAATGGCGGTGTCGCCTGCTAACATGCCTTTGGTGAAGTTTTCTGGCCCCGCCCAAAAGCTGGAGTCGAGTCCGCCTTCTTGGGCTAAGGCGTTGACGACGCCGCCTTGCGCCGTTTGTGCCAGTAAACGTAGCGCCTTGTATAGGTTCGATTTACCACTGCCATTTGCCCCTGTGATCAAATTGAGTTGCCCTAGGGGCAAGACGATTTCACGCAGAGAGCGATAATTGAAAATGGCGAGTGTGGTCAGCATAGAATATCCAAGACTGAATCGAGCAGATAAGCCCGTAAATTTTTCGACAAAGTAAATTAAACAGGGCGATAAAACAATGGTATTTACAGTAGTACTTTATTGAGCACGCGTTGCCAGTTGCCACCCATAAAACGGTCGCGGTCGGTGGCTTTAAAGCGTGCCTTGGCTAAGGCATCGTCGATACGGCTCATGCGATCGATATGATTTAGCTCGGGGATCACGACATGCCTTGGCTCTGCATCAAAACCTAGCACGCCTTTTGCCCTCAGGCTGTACCACCATTCTTGATATTCTTTAATGCCTTTGGCGTTGTCATTACCGAGTGCCAGTAGGTTTTCTTGGCCACGCAGCGGGAAGTCGTTGGCGATTGCCACACTATCCACACCGCCGACACGCGACACATATTCCAGTTGGCGAATATAGTCATCGATCGTGGGCACGGCATTATTGGTGAGCCAGAAGCTCATCATAAATACGCCGAATACGCCGCCGCTATCGCCAATGGCGCGGATCACTTCATCGGGGGAACAACGGGCATGATTCACTATACCGCGCGCCGCGCCGTGGCTTTGCACTATGGGAGATTTCGTGATTTTAGCGACATCTAAAGCGGTTTGAGCGCTGGAGTGACTCACATCGACCAAGATATTGGCGTGATTGAGTTTGGCGATAAGCTCGTGCCCGTGGGCCGTGAGTGGTTTATTGAGTCCGCCACTGGCATCATTATCTAAGGCGCCACCGGCAAAGGTATTGCCGTAATGGTGGGTGAGTTGCAGTACGCGTAGCCCTTGTTGATGAAACTCATCTACCCGCGCCCACTGGTTAGCTTCACTGTCTTCTTCGACACAATCTGCGCCTTGGATTTGAAAGTATACCGCAGTGCGCTGGCTGTCGCGGGCACGTTGAATATCTCGTCCCCTCAGGCCTTGCAACAAAATATCGGGATGATCACTCACCCGTTTAGCGGCCTGCTTAATGCTTTCCATACAAGCTTTATAGGTGCGTTTGTAGTTTTGAGTGCCATCGGCTTGTTCTATGGTCTCAATAGCCGAAATATCGCAAAGATAGGCATCGAGCTTAGCGGTAGTTACATCACTTAAGTCATCGGGAAGGAAAGATAAACCATCGACATATATCCGCCTTTGTTGGGCGGCAAAGCTAGGTAAACTGGCGAGTGGGCTTAACAGAGTTGCTGCGCCAAGACCTTTAAGGAGTGTACGACGGTGGTGATTGACTGCCTTGATGGGCATGCTCGGTTCCTATCAATAACTCAAATGTAACTTCTTTATACCTTTTTAGGGGGTAGAAGTCTTTGATTAAATCCCTTTTTTGGCCTTTGCCCCTGAGCTAGAGTTGTGATTATTTGTTGTTGCCGAGTGGTTTCAATTATCGCTTGTCGCAGTAAATGAAAACCCTTGGCCTGTGGCTATCGTGAAGCTATAGAGTGGCTTCAAGCATGGCTTTTGCGAGTGAATTAAGGCCGTTGGTGCGTGATGGGCTGAGCTGACCTTCTAACCCCAATTGTTTGAAGTAAGCTGTAGGATCAAATGCTTGGATCTCAGCGCGACTTTTGCCATGGCAGGCGCCAAGCAATAAGCCGATCAATCCCTTAACGATGCGGGCATCGCTATCGGCTAAATAATAGTGCTTCCCAGCCTGTTCGAGATGATAAATCCACGCATCACTTTCACAGCCTTTTACTTGAGCGGCTTCGACGCGAAGTTCTGGGCTTAAACTCGGTAAGTCTTTCCCTAGCAACATAATTTGGCGATATCTTTCCTGCCAGTTAGGTGCCTGGGTAAAACGCGCTAGCAAGGTCTCGGCATCTTGCACTGAATAGTGAAAATCGGTCTCGCTTGGCATAGGCATAGTCGAATCAGTCATAGGGCTAAATCCTGTCTCACTTATTTGAGCGTAACTTTTATTGAGCGTAACTTGTCTTGAGCGTAACTTATCTTGAGCGCATGAGTCGCGTGGTTCAGTGGCTAAAGATTGGATCACAGCAGCAAGTCTTTTACCGAGGCCAGCGCGGCAATAAAGCGGTCGATATCGTCTTTATTGGTGTAGATACCGATAGAGGCGCGGCAACAGCCCTTAAGATTCAGACTCTGCATTAATGGCATGGCGCAGTGATGGCCGCAGCGCACGGCAATCCCTTGTTGATCCAGTAAAATGCCTACATCTTGATGATGTTCATCGGCAAGATTAAAGGCGACGACGCCGATATTGTCATCAAAGGCGCCGTATAAATGCACTTCACCGAGCGCGCGCAATTGGCTTTGTAAATAGTTAACCAGTTCAGCTTCATAAGCTTGAACCTGCGGTGTAAGCTCGGTTTGTAAAAATGTAATGGCCGCGCCTAAACCTATCACTTCGGCAATCGGCGGTGTACCCGCTTCTAAGCGATTCGGTAGGCTGCCAAATTCTGTCGCCTCAAAACTCACGCGTTTAATCATCTCGCCACCAGTTAATAGTGGCGCGAGATTATCTAAAGCGTCGAAACGGCCGTAAAGCACGCCAACACCAGTCGGACCATACATTTTATGCCCCGAAAAAACGTAAAAATCACAATTGATTTCAGCCACATCCAGCGTTAAATGCGCTACTGCTTGCGCACCATCAACTAAGGTTATTGCACCTTGGGCTTTTGCTAGCTGAACTAACTGAGCCACGGGATTCACTGTGCCTAGGGCGTTGGAAACATGGCAAAGCGCGACGATTTTTGGCTTTAACTCGAGCAAGGTTTTATAGGCGCTGACATCTAAGCGGCAAGCTTGATCGAGAGGGATAGGCTTAATCAGCGCACCTGTGCGTTTCGCCAGCTCCTGCCAAGGTACGATATTGGCGTGGTGGGCGGCGGCGTCGATTAATATCACATCGCCTGCGCTTACGTGTGCAGTGAGTCCGAAGGCGACTAAGTTGATTGATTCTGTGGTGCCGTGGGTAAAGATGATTTCTTCGCGGCGTTCGGCCTTTAAAAATAGCTGCAGTTGATCGCGCACTTTTTCATAACTTAAGGTCGATCGCGCCGATAACTGGTGCGCCGCGCGGTGCACATTGGCATTGTCGTTAGCGTAAAACTGCGCCATGGCATCTAACACCATTTGTGGCTTCTGGCTGGTGGCTGCGGTGTCGAGATAACACAAGGGATAGCCATCAAGCAGTTGATTTAACGCTGGGAATTGCGACCTAATTTTAGCATTGCGCTGCTCCGCTTCTAATGAACAAAGAACCACAGTGACATCAGGAGAGGCACTTGCCGAAGGATGTGAGGTAACAGTATTCGTCGCTATGTGAGTCACAGTATTTGGCGTAGGCGATGCAGGTTGAGTCATAGATGAGGCTAAAGGCAATGAAAAAGGCCAAGGGATCTTCTGTGATCTGCCATGTTAATGCAAGTTTTAGCGGTTTGTTGAGGTGCAGGTATTGGAAGGCGCTATTGAGCGTCTAATTGCACCAACGTTTGTTCAAACTTCTGCCCTCTGGTATTTCGCGCGCCTTAAACGGGTTTTGACTTTCAAACATATCATCGAGCTTAGCTATGATGCGATTTTTCTAATGTTTCAGTTTTTCTTTTAAATTCAGCTAATACTTTAGGCTCAATTCAACCACCCAAAGTGAAAACTGCGACTATCCTCAATGGGACGTCCTTTGATATCTGTGTTTGCTGGAGATTCGTTTTATGGTGCAGTTTTTAAAAGACTTACGGATTAAACATAAAATGATCGCCCTCGTTGGGGTGATGTTAGTACTGATCCTGATTTTGTCTGGTTTTAGTTTGTTGAAGATGCAGCGAGTTTCTGAGGAAATCCAAGGCATTGCAAAGGAAAATATTCCATTAGTGAGATTATCAACCGACGTCACCATTAAGCAGCTCGAAAGCTCAGTCATTTTAGAAAAAGCGTTTCGGGCGGCGGATATTGAAGCCGCATCGAGTCAGCCCATTTTAGCGGCGTTTATTGCGGATGTTATTCAGCATAAAGAAGACATTAATAAGGAGTTACTCTCGACTCAGTCTATGCTCAGTGAGGCATTAAAAGTGGCTAAAAATCCGCAATTACATGAAAAAACGCAGCAGTTAAATCAAGATATTGGCACGATTATTCAACGTTTTGGTGACTATGAAGCTTTACTTGCCACTGTCATCACTGGAATCCAGAAAAAAGAAGAACCAGCCGCCTTAGCTAAGCGGGTTGAATCCTTAGAGGTCACGCAAAATGAATTTAATACTGAGCTAAGTCAGTTCGTTGAGCGTTTAGAGCAAATGACCCAAACCGCGGTTTCTGTGACTGAGGACGAAGAGCTTAGGGCGATTTATGGCTTAACGATTATTTCTATCGTGTCTTTAGTCATAGGCTTATTGATTGGCATCGCTTGCAGTCAATACATGGTCAAATCTATCAATCGGTTACGTAATTCTGCCGCTAAGATGGAACAGGGTAACTTTAACCAAGAGCTGCGCGTCGACTCTAAGGATGAACTGGGCGAACTCACAGTCAGTATGAATCAAATGGCGTGGACCTTAAGTAAAACCGTCGGCCAAGTGATTGCTCGAAGTGAAGAAATTGCCTCTATGGTGACCGAGCTTAATGCGGTGGCCGAGAACAATCGTGAGGCCATGTTGAGGCAGCAGGATAATACAGATCAAGTCGCCGCCTCTATGACCCAAATGGCGGCAACGATCACTGAAGTGGCGAGCAGTGCCGAAACCGCTTCGTACTCAGCGGGACAAGCCGAGCATAAGGTTAAAGAAAGTTGCGAGGTTGTCGATGCGAGCGAAAAAATTTCCAAGCAGTTAGTCGCCAGCGCCCAGTATTCGAATCAACTTATTCAACAGGTTCAAGCGAGTACCGGAAAAATCCTCAACTTTGTCTCTGTAGTCGATGCGATAGCGGGGCAGACGAACTTGTTGGCCTTGAATGCATCGATTGAAGCGGCGCGGGCGGGAGATCAAGGACGTGGGTTTGCTGTGGTCGCCGAAGAAGTGCGGGCGCTGGCAACTCGTAGCCAAACCGCCACGCAGGAGATCAGCGATCTTATCCAAACACTCGTGAAAGATGCTAAGTCCTCAGTCGAATCCTTCGCCAATAATGATAAGCAAATCAGTGAGTCATCATTGCTCGTTAATCAAGCCAAACAGCACCTATTTGAGATTTTAGATGCCTTAACTGAACTGACTCAGGCCAATGCTCAGGTCGCGACCGCAAGCGAGGAGCAAGCCGTCACCGCTGAGGATATCAGTGAGCGTATTAATGCGATTCGAGATTCAGGGGAATTGGTACTTGGCAGCGCCAATGAAACTGCAAAAGCCAGTGAGTCATTGTCTCAGCAGGCCAACTCATTAAGGGAAACCATGCAGCAGTTCAAGGTACGCGCTGTTTAATTGAAAAATAAAAGCGAAGTCTAGGACTTCGCTTTGGGCTTAATTTATTGTCTTTTACAACTACTTTTTTTTAGAAGTTATAGGTGACACCTAACATAAAGTTGCGTCCCATCAGTGGGGCGTAATCTTTAAGTAACGAGGTGTGTGGCCGCGCGTCTTGGTCGAGTAGATTCGTGCCTTTGACATAGAACAGCATGTCACCCGCAGAAGTATATAAGCGGTAGGTGACGGCGGCATTCACTAGCGCATAGCCTGCTGTTTCGGTTTCATTGTCGGCAGTATCCGTTTGTTTAGCATAGCCAATCGCACCGATTTCAGCGTGCCATTGTTGTTGGTCAAAGTTTAAAGTTGAACCGATACGCATGGGCGAAATGAGTGGCAAGTTACCACCATCGACCAGCTTGCCACGGGTGTAATCGCTGAACATATCCAATGACCAAGTATCGTTGAACGGGATACTGGCTTGGGCCTCGAGGGAATAAAGCTCGGCATCGCCTTGGGTGTATTGGTAAACCGGTAAATCACCTTCAGCATCGCCGTTGACTATATCAGAGGCGATTAAGCCCGTATCTTTCTCGTAATAGAAATTATTGACTCGGTTGTAGGCCATGCTCAATGAGCCTGTCCACGCACCCTCTAATTTGCGCAGGGTTAAGTCGATATTGTTGGCGATCTCTTTATCGTTATTGCCACTGTTAGTGATGATTTGACCATTTTCAATGCTGAACTGCGAACCAAGCTCAAAGCTTTGGGTGGCATCGTGGGGACCATAGCTGTAAAGCTCTTCGGCGGTGGCCGAACGTTGGGCGCGGGTGAGCGACAGTCCCAAGTTATAGGCGGGATCGAAGTCCCACACCATGCCCGCCGATACGGTGAGATCATTATCGACTAGGTCTTCGGCTTGGTAGGTTTGTTCGCCATTTAGTGTGTCTAACGTCATGCTGTCTGGCACTAAGCGGTAATGCTCTAAGCGGCCGCCAAGCTCGAAGCGAAAATCTCCGACCTTACGTTCTTGCACGATAAAGGCGGCTAAGGTATCGGTTTTGCTGTCTGGTGTCAGCGCTTCTTCGCCTTCAACGGCAAAATCACGGTGTACAGCATGCAGCCCCATAGTGCCTTGCCATTCGCCCCAAGGATGATTGTTAAGGCTTAAGCGCACTTCACTTTGTTTGTTGAAGAAAGTTGTGCCGGCAACCCCATCTTCTTCCTCAGCATGTTGATAATCGGTATAACCCGCATCAAAACGCAGTTTACTGAAGCCTGCAAAAGGATCTAACAAACCACTGTGCAGTTGCCATGCGGTTTTCTTTAAATCTATGGTGATGTCGGGCGCATCGGCTTCGCCGCGGCCGGGAATACCGTAATTCGATTCAGTACGCGCGCCGGACACGCTGACAAATCCCGTGTCACCGGTATAGCCAACCCCCGCGGCATAGTCGTCGAGTTTTTGGTTACTGTTCGCCAGTTTTCCATGGGTTTCGGGCAGATTGGCAATGGCATTTCCCGGAATATCGACATCGTCGGTAATGCGGTGGGTGCCATCTACATGCCAATTGAACTGACCATTGCCACCATCGATATCCCCGTTAAAGGTGCGGCCATTGCTGGCTGTGTCGTAGCGAGTGCCAAATTGTCCCGACAGCTCATCGACTGGGCTCTCGTGGTAGCGTTTATCCACCACATTGACCACACCGCCAATGGCGCCGTTCCCGTAAAGCAATGTGCCTGGGCCGCGCAGGATCTCAATTTGCTGCGCCGAGGCGGCTTCTGCTGTTACCGCGTGATCGGCCGATACCGTCGATGCATCACCAACAGACAGGCCATTTTCAAGCACTTGTACTCGAGGACCGCCCATGCCGCGAATGATGGGGCGACTCGCCCCCGCGCCAAAGTGGGAGGCTTGAACGCCGGGCAGTTTTTCTAAGGTGTCACCTAGCGTCGGCTCGATATTGAGCTTGAGTTGATCTTCGGTCAGTACACTAATTGGCGTAGTGCTTTCGAGCGCAGAGCGGGCGAGCGGCGATGCGGTCACGACAATGTTTTCCATCGCCGTTTTTGTCAGTGAAATATCCTGCGTTACCGCGCCAGTGGTTATCTGCAAATCTCTATCAACATGCTTAAAATCGGCATTGCTAATGTGGAGATGGATATGACTATTGTCGGCGACAGTTAACTGATACTGGCCCTGTGGATTTGTGCTTGTGCTCGTCCCACCGTCGATACTGACAAGGGCGCCAGCGATAGGTGCGCCTTGCAGATCGGTCACTTGACCTTGTAATTGAGCGGCCATAACCGGTGAACACACGCCAGCCACTGCTAGCGCTATTGAAGATAGTGCAAGTTTCATTGTGCCTTTCCTTTAGATAAGCAAAAAAATAGATTTTTTAAATGATTGAATTTGCTTAAGACAGTAAGGGCGGTGCACGCACGTTGAAGTGACGTAACCAAGGTAAACTCGGTTGTTGATAAGGTTTCTGCGGGATACTTTCAGCTTGCTGCAATCCCATCGGTGGCATAAGCACAGACGATGGGCCCGCATTTTGCTCATGACCAAAATCGCACAGGAAACAGTGGGCATGCTCATGTTCTAAACTGTGTTCAGCAGAATGCGACAGCGCAACCGATTGGATGACAATCAGCCACACGCCGAGCAGTAGCCAAAGCCACTTTCTGTGAGTTGGGGAACTTGAGTGAGTCATTATTCTTCTATGGGTCAGAGTTATCTTAGCGTCGCACCAGTCGTCGAGCGCGAGATACAGTTGATCCTAATTTGTGACCCGACCCTACTTGAATTGTCAGTCTTGGGTCTAGTTAACCTTTGTTAATAAAGAATGTTTAATCGGTTTCGATGATGGGATAATTTAATCTATTAAATTGTTTTTATTATTGATTTTAATCATTTCAATTTATGTGGATTGACGAAGATGAAGGTTTTAAGACCCTAGTTACATCCTCAATCGATTCAGCGGATAAGCGTATTAGGCGCGAAGTTTCCCCCTCGCTTAAATTCACTTCCTTGCGCTTTGCTGACTGTTCTTGCTATCTGACGATATTTTCGTCGCAAAAATGCAATGGCTTGTGCAGTGGCGGATAAAAAGACTAACAAACTGTTGTAATATGTAGCGCTAAATAACGACTAGAAATGTGGATTAAATGGGCATGCGTATTCTTTGTTTTTTTGTGTTAACGCTCAGCATGCTTTCCGGTACCGCTGCCGCATCGGATATTGCAAGTAGTGTCAATGGAGGCACCAATCGCCTAGCCGATGGCGGTGATTTTGAACTGGGTATGAGTGTTTACGGGATCAATCAAATTGATGTTCGGCAAACCGATTCTGGCGCTGCGCAATTGTCGCTGTTGGTCAGTGGCATGTATCAATACAAAGGCATGTTTGTTGAGATGATCCACCAATCTCAGGATGGGGTTAATCTTGGGGTTAATCTTTGGAGTTCAGAGGATTGGTCCTTTGATCTGTTACTGGCGAACTTACAAGGTTCATGGTCACGTCCAGATGTGGACCCCAGCACACTCGATGAAGCTGGCCGCAATGCTTATCTACTATCGGAAGATTCGCTCTATATTGGCGCAGGTTTTCGTGCGACGCGTTATTGGGGCGATAACTACGTTTTCCAGTACAGATTAGTGTCTGATTATTATGATGATCAAGGTATTCAGAGTTCTGCCAGATTGGGTAAGTCTTGGCAGGTACGTAATTGGAACTTTCACGTTTTGGGAAGCGTAGGCTATTCATCAGCCACCTTGAATCGCTATCTTTTTGGTGTCAGTAAAGAAGAAGCGACCGAACGCTTTCCCGAATATCACCCGAACAGTTCTTTTAGCTATGGCATGGAGCTCGGTGTTGCCTATCCGCTGAGCGAGAGTTTTGTATTTAGAGCCATGTATCGCTTCAATGTGTTATCCCAAGAAGTGACCGACAGCCCTTTCAATCAAGCTGGCTATGCATCGTACTTTAATGCCTCTATCAGCTATGTGTTTTAGGGGCGTGGGCATGAAGCGATTTTATTTGTGGCTAGTGTTACTGAACGCGCCTTTTTTTGCTTGGGGTCAAGATGATTCGGTGATTTTTACTGCGACCCCAGAGCGCTGCATTGCGCTCCATAAGGGGCAAACTTGCTATCAAGATGTGTTGTTTCGATGGCAAACACCTGCGAGCGGCGAGTATTGCCTCATACTGACTGACCGCCAGCACCAGCTAATCTGCTGGAGCGGCAAAGCCATGCAAGAATACCAATATAGTTTTGAAGGCGATAAAACGGCGACTTTTAGTTTGATCCGTAATGATGATGTGCAACCACTGGCGCAGGTCAAAGTGGTGGTGACTTGGGTTTATAAGGCCCCTAAACAGAGTCAGTCAGGTTGGAGGTTATTCTAATATGTCAGTTGAAAAACACATCTTAGTGGTCGAAGACGATATCTCGCTGGCTGAGTGGATCAGTGATTATTTACTCGACCACGGTTACGAAGTCACGGTTGCCAGCCAAGGCGATTTTGCCTTAGAGATGATAGCCGAAGAGATCCCTGACTTAGTATTACTCGACGTAATGTTACCCGTTAAGAATGGTTTCGATGTCTGTAAGGAAGCGAGAGCATTTTATGCTGGGCCGATTCTCTTTATGACGGCTTGTGTTGAGGATGGGGATGAGATCCGCGGATTAGATGTCGGGGCAGATGATTACCTGACAAAGCCGATCCGGCCACAGGTGTTGTTAGCGCGGATAAAAGCCCTGTTACGCCGTGTGGGTGATGAGGAGCAAAAACAACAGTTAGTGTTTGATTCGCTGGTGCTCAATGCTACGGCAAAATCGGCCACTATCGATAAACAGCCGCTGGATTTGAATGCCAATGAGTTCGATGTGTTGTGGCTACTGGCATTGAAGGCGGGCACGATAGTGAGTCGTAATGAACTGGTGGCTCAACTGCGGGGCATTGAATACGACGGCCTAGATCGCTCAGTTGATATTCGCATATCGCGTTTACGCAAGAAATTACAGGAAGCGTTGAGTCAGCCCTATAAAGTAAAAACCATCCGTGGCAAGGGATACCTTTTTTGCCGCGACGAAGGTGAGCAAGCTTTATGAAGAAGTTGATGACTTCTCTGGTGCTGGTCGTGCTGGTGGCCATTGCCAGCCTAGGTTGGTCGATAAGCGAGTTTGCCAGTCTGCTAGATCCTGATAATGACACGCAAACCCCAGCCTCTCACCTCGCCGCATTAAAACTGCTGGGCGGCACACTGGCGCAAACGCTCGATAACGATAGCGTTAACAATCACAGTTTTATCGCAAACTGGAACCAGTTAAATTCAGAGCAATTGTCTTTAGCGAGTGAAGCCGATTTCGTCTTACCCTCAGATCTAAAAACCGCGTTTTATGCGGGAGAATCGCTGCTGCTGGAGTCCGATGACGGTATCTCCTTGCATTATTTACTGCCGAAAACGGGGCAGGTATTGAACATCAATACCGATATTGTCACGCCCACCGATGGCAACTTTGACTTGAATAAGCTGTATACCATGCTTTTTTATGGTGGTGTGGTGCTGATATTGTTGGTGTGGGTGTCTCCCTTGATCCGTCAACTGGTTAATCTCAGTAAGGCGACCCAAGCGTTTGGCATGGGGGAGTTGCAGCAGAGAATTCCTGTTAGAAAAACGTCGTACATAGGCACTATTGAAAGCGAATTCAACCGCATGGCGGATCGTATTCAGCAATTGATCGATGACAACAAACTGCTCAGTCGAGCGGTTTCTCACGATTTAAAAACTCCGATCGCACGGCTAAGATTTGGCATTGAGGCGCTGGAAGAAACCCAAAGCGAACAGCTTAGAGTGAAGTATTTCCAGCGCTTGAACCGCGATCTAGACACTATGGAAGACTTGGTGATGACGCTGCTGAGTTATGCCCGCCTCGATGAAGCGAATATCCAGCCCGATTGGCAGTCGATTGAACTCAATGCTTGGCTACTCGAAAAGTATCAAGGTCAAGTGTACCCCGATTTTTCGGTTGAACTGGTTCCCTATCCCACAGCTCTCAAGATCAAGACAGATCCCAAGTACTTATCAATGCAGGTGAATAATTTGCTCAATAATGCGCTGCGTTTTGGTAAGGCAAAGATTCGGCTGACGTTGGCAGTCGAGGAGGGCGCGACCTGGTTACACGTTGACGATGATGGGCCGGGGATTGATGAACTGGAGTCTGCGCAGGTGATTAAACCTTTTGTGCGTGGTCAGCACAGCCGTGGAAATTCCGGTCATGGCATGGGTCTGGCGATTGTCGATAGAATTGGTTGTTGGATGGGTTCCCCATTACGTATTGGCCGTGCTCCTGACTTGGGTGGGGCTCGCATGTCACTAAAATTCAAGGCTGAAATTTAAGGCTGAAGTTTAAGGCTGAAGTTTAAGCCTGAGGGCAGAGTTGTTTTCATCGGCAGTGTAACGATAAAACTCACCAGTCTTGATGCCTAATGAGGATCTAGACTGGTGCATTTTGATGAGCAATTAACTTTTCACATTAACATTGTTAAGTATGTAATCCGTTTCATAGATGCGAGAACTCGCATTTTCTGGCTTGCTATGTAAACCTGTAACTTCGACCATGACAGAGGTTTCTTGGTTCATCGTTGAACTTCCCCACAGGATATCCTTACTTGTGCTTGCTCCTACTCCAAACTGGCCAATTGCATCACGTTCGGTTTGTTCGTGAGTAAAAGTGAAGTAGTTATAACCAGCCTGTTTGCATAACTCTGCTGACTTACGCATGACGTACTTTCGGGCCAATGCGCGGTCAGTGTTGCTATTGCCAACAAAGCTTATCTGCCAGCTATCGGGTGCAATCTGTGCGGTTTCAAAGCCTTTACCGAAAGACCAAAATTGCTTTTCGGTATCGTAGGAAGTGGCGCAAGCTGAAAGCATCAGGGCTAATCCAGCACATAAAAACGTTTTTCTGATAAGTGTCATGGTCTTGTCTCGTCAGGTTGGTTAGAAGCTATAGCTCACGCCAAGGGTGGTAACCCACTGGTTGCTACTGTCGATTAGCGGAGAGTCAGCCATGTTGGCAGCTATGTACGAGTAACCTGTGGCTTGAGTGATGTCTAAATGCTTAGTCACTGGAATTACCAAAGCGTAACCTAGCTTATAGGCAAAGGTGCCGTCGGCTTGATAAGCAGGGCGCTGCGCAGTGGCTTCAGATGACGTCACACCTGTGTAGTAGTTTGCGAAGTCTTTACTGAAATAGTGCACACCCGCATAAGGCACCAGATCACCAAAGCCCAGATTGATTGGATGGTAGTAGGTGATATCAGCTTGAAAACCATCATAAACATTTGTCACATCGTGTTGGAATTTGGTTGATAACGTGCCCGTGCCTAAATGAATGTCGGCGTTTAAACCCAGATCGCCACTGAATTTGCGATCTTTCATGCCCGTTAAAATATCGGCGTCATTGGCATCAAAGCCAGGATTGGCAACCACAAAAATGCTGAAGTTAACGGCACTGTCGTTGGTGCCTAAAAAGCGGTAGTTGATACCGGACAGGTCGGCGTTGAAGTCATCACCGTGGTAGCCGCCATTGAGGTAGACACCTGTCTGGTGATCTTGACCCTTATAAAATTGACTGCCAGTAGCAACACCTGCGCCAGCAAAAAACTGATCTTGATGACTATAGATATTACCGTTACGAATGTAGGTATTGCTTTCAGCAAGCGCGTGGCTCGACATCAAAATACTTGTGATAATAAAGCAAAGTTTTTTCATTTTTTGATCCTTAAGACATCTGTCTAGTGACTGTGGCGCCACTATATTTCAGTTCTTAAAAGGACTCTGTATCCGAATGTAACCTGAAGCATTTTGTCGAAGGACCGCTGTAGGGTATTGAGCTGAGCATGCTACTGCGAGTTTAACGAGGGTAATGTGATAGCTTTGTGCTTGGTCTGTGCAAGGGAGTTTGGGGTAGAGGGTTTGCCGTTAATCCAAAGCGAAATGCAATAAAGGGCGATATTTAGAATGGTAAAGCGGCGTTGAGCTAAAAGAAATCAATAGCATCAGGGGGATTGGCCTGATGCTATGGCTTATTCAAACGACTCGCTGGCTAAGCCTTGGAGCCAAGATTCCTAAGGTTAGGGCTAAGGGCAAGGTAATCTGAATTTATCGGACAGTTCGTTTAATCGCACTAACAGCTCAGGCGATAAGGTGACTTTCAGGCTGTCGATGTTTTCTTTCAGTTGATACAAGTCGGTGGCGCCAATAATGTTGGAGCCGACAAACTGACGTGAGTTAACAAAGGCTAACGCCATTTGCGCTGGCGTGAGTTTGAACTCGCGGGCTAAATCGACGTAGGCTTGCGTGGCCTCCAGTGCCATTTGCGAACCTGTATAGCGGGCGAAACGCTTAAACAAGGTCAGGCGTGCACCTTCGGGCCATTGGTCGTTGCAGTATTTACCGGTTAGGGCGCCAAAGGCCAAGGGTGAGTAAGCGAGCAGCGGCAGGTTTTCACGGTGGCTGATTTCGCTCATGCCGACTTCGAAGCTGCGATTGAGCAAGTTATAGGGGTTTTGCACACTCACAATACGCGGCAGACCGTGTTTTTCGGCGAGTTGCAGGTACTTCATCAAGCCCCAAGGTGTTTCGTTCGACACCCCGATATAGCGCACTTTACCTTGGCGAATGACTTCGGCGAGGGCTTCTAGGGTTTCGAGGATCGGCGTTTGATGTTCTTGATCCTGTTGCTCGTAAAACAGTTCACCAAAGAAGTTGGTATTTCGGTCGGGCCAATGGATTTGATAAAGATCGATAGTGTCGATTTGGAGGCGTGCTAAGGAGGCATCGACCGCTTGGTGAATGTTGTTCCAGTCCAGCGCCATATTCTTGCGAATATAATCACTCTTACCACCCGGTGCGGCAATTTTAGTGGCAATCACTAGGTCATCACGGTTGCCGTGTGCCTTGATATATTGCCCCAGAATACGCTCGGTTTCCCCTTGGGTTTCGGGCTTAGGCGGGACGGGATACATTTCCGCCGTATCGATAAAGTTGATGCCATTTCCTATGGCGTAGTCCAGCTGTGCAAATGCTTCGGCTTGGGTATTTTGTTCGCCCCAAGTCATAGTGCCCAAACAGATTTTGCTGACCTCGAGATTAGAATGCGGTATGCGTCTGTATTCCATCTATTTCTCCTACGAAAACTCTCTTAGTTTGAGGCTACCAAGCTTTTGCTGTAAAGCAAAGGTTAAACCATAGGTTGAAATGTTAGTGCGCTAAAAATAGCCAGCCCGCTAAACGGTATTGCGCCCTGTTGAGGCATGCCATTGGTTGAAGTTTGTTCTCTGAGTCGCGCTTTTAACGGTTTTATCGCTTTGCTGCACTGAGATGGGGATTTTGGCTTATTTTTGTAAACCTTAGGTATGACTAAATCAGTAATAACGTATTTATGAATAAATTGTTATAAAACTACATTTATAGATCGCGGCGAGTTTGGAAGTGAACCTGCGTCACAAAACGGCGTAAATTTACGTATCTAACTTACGAATTTACGGCGGAATGTGACGCCAATATCGGAAACTGGGTTAACAAATCTCTACCCTGAATTTATCTAAAAATTTTTCATGGTTGATATTTGTGATGGCAGATTTTTCAAACCAAATTGTAACGATCAAAAAAGGCCTCGACTTGCCGATTGCTGGCGAGCCGCGACAGGTCATTGAACTCGGTGCTAAGCCATCCCAAGTGGCTGTTCTGGGTGAAGAATTCGTTGGGCTTAAGCCGACGATGTTGGTCGAAGAGGGCGATTGGGTTCAAAAGGGCCAAGCCCTGTTTGAAGATAAAAAAACACCGGGCGTGTTGTTCACTGCACCCGCTAGTGGCCAAGTCGTGGCGATTAACCGCGGCGAGCGCCGAATTCTACAATCGGTTGTCATTCGTTGTGATGACGGCGAAAACCGCGATGGACAGATTTCCTTCGAGATCCATCAAAACATCGCCGCTTTAGCAAGGTCAACCGTTCAGGCGCAATTAGTGAAAAGCGGTCTATGGACTGCACTGCGTACGCGGCCTTTCTCGCGCGTGCCTGCGCTCGATAGCACGCCCGCAGGGATTTTTGTTACCGCAATTGATACTAATCCACTGGCCGCCGATCCGCGTTTGATCATCGCCGAGCAAACCGAAGCTTTTAAAGCTGGCTTGCTGGTGTTGAGCCGCTTAACCGAAGGTAAGGTTTACCTGTGTCAGGATAAGGGCGAAGCGATTGTGAAAGAAGCATTACCACAACTTGAGGTGCGCCGATTTGACGGTGTTCATCCTGCAGGTTTAGTCGGCACTCATATTCACTTTACTTTACCTGTGAGTTTAGAGCGTCAGGTATGGCATATCGGCTATCAAGACGTGATTGCCTACGGCAAATTATTCCAAACCGGTGAGTTATATACCGACCGCATCGTCGCCTTAGGTGGCCCGAGCGTGCTAAATCCGCGTTTACTGCGCACTCAGTTGGGCGCCGAGTTAAGTCCCTTAGTCAGTGATGACATCAAACCCGGCCAAAACCGTGTGGTATCGGGCTCTGTGTTATCTGGCCATACCGCGGTTGGTGTACATGACTTTTTAGGTCGATTCCACAACCAAGTGTCAGTGCTGAGCGAAGATGCGCAGCACCATGTGCTTTCTTGGGTACGGGGTGGCTCGGATAAATTCTCTATTACCCGCGCAGTGACATCACGTTTGTTTGGTGCCACTAAACTGTTCGAATTCACTACCCATCAGGGCGGTTCAGCCCGCGCCATGATGGCCTTTGGCCAGCTAGATCGCGTGATGCCACTGGATATTTTACCCACCTTGCTCGTTCGAGACTTAGTGGTGCGTGATACCGATGAGGCGCAAGCCTTAGGTGCATTGGAGTTAGATGAAGAAGATCTGGCGCTGTGTACTTTTGTGTGTCCCGGCAAATATGACTTTGGTAAAGAATTACGTGCCTGTCTAGATGTTATCGAGAGGGAAGGTTAATGACTAAGCAAGTTAAAAAACCTGATTTACAGCAAGCTACTGATTTACAGGAAGAATACTACGCAACGGGTAAGTCGATGAAGGGCTTTTTGCGTTCACTCGTTATTGCCAGTGGCCACAGCACTAAGGGTAAAGTGCATGTGCGTGACGCTATTGACGTGAAACGTACCATGACGCTAGTCGGTTTGTGTTTACTGCCCGCCATTTTATTCGGTCTATATAACATTGGCCTACAGGCACAACTTGCGCTTGCGGGCGGCTTATCGGCCCCAGATATTTGGAAGTTAGAAATCTTTAATACCCTGTTCGGCGGCCTTAGCCAAGACACTGGGATATTAGGTTTATTCCTCTATGGTCTTAGTTTTTATTTGCCGATTTACCTGACAGCGCTACTCACCAGTTTGTTCTGGGAAGTGGTATTTGCGCGGGTTCGCGGCCAAGAGTTGCACGAAGGCTTCTTCGTTACAGCCCTGCTATTTACCTTAATCTTGCCAGTATCGACTCCGCTGTGGCTGGTGGCCATGGGGATTTCCTTCGGTGTGGTTGTGGCTAAAGAGCTGTTTGGCGGTATGGGATATAACTTCCTTAACCCTGCGCTGGCGGGCTTGGCTTTTATCTACTTCGCCTATCCCTCTGAAGTTGCAACCATTAAACAGCTGGTTGCCGTTGATGGTTTCTCTGGTGCGACTGCACTGGCACAAACCGCAGCGGGCAAGCTGAGCTTTGCCGATTACGCTTGGTTTAGCGCCTTTAGCGACCCTAATTGGTGGAACAACTTTTTTGGCTTCACCGTGGGCGCAATTGGTGAAACCAGCACCTTAGCGATTTTGGTCGGCGGTTCATTACTGCTGATCAGCCGCTTAGCCGACTGGCGCATTGTGCTCGGTGTGCTGCTGGGCATGATAGCGACTGCAACGCTGTGTAATTACATCGGTTCTAGCAGCAATGACATGATGGCAATGCCGTGGACTTGGCATCTAGTCACTGGCGGTTTTGCGCTGGCGATGATGTTTATGGCCACCGATCCTGTGACCACTTCCTACACTCGCCAAGGCAAATTTGCCTACGGTGCCTTGATTGGTTTTATGACAGTGCTTATCCGTGTCGCTAACCCCAAAATGCCTGAGGGCGTGATGTTAGCCATTCTGTTCGCCAACCTTTGGGCGCCGCTGTTCGATTATCTGGTGGCCCGCGCCAACATCAAACGGAGATTAAAACGTCATGGTCTTTAAGAAAGATACTGTGGTGGGGACCATGATCTTCACCATCACGCTCTGCCTCCTGTGCTCGTTTATGATCACAGGCACAGCAGGCATATTGAAAGAACGTAAAGTCGCCAAAAAACGTGACGAAGTGAAGCGTTATGTGTTGATGGCCGCTGATGTGAACTTAGGTCAGGACACTGACTTTAGAGAGATTTTCGCTAAATCGGTTAAGCCATTATTGATCAACTTAGACACAGGTAAGGTGGACTCTGACGCTAACGTGCTCGATTTCGATGAGCGTATGGCGGCGATTAATCCTGAGACCTCAAGCGCACCGAAAAAGGACATCGCCAAGATTAAAACCCGTGCGAACGATGCGCGCGTATTTAAAGTGCTCGATGCCGACGGCAAGTTAGACAGTGTGGTTGTGCCTTTCTACGGTAAAGGTCTGTGGTCGATGATCTACGGTTATGTGGCGGTTGAACCCGATTTCAATACCATCAAAGGGTTAGTCGTGTACGAGCATGGCGAAACCCCAGGTATCGGCGACTTTGTGACCGATCCCCATTGGTTATCGCTATGGAAGGGTAAGCAATTATTTGATGAAAAAGGCAAATTTGCTATGCGCCTCGTTAAAGGCGGCGCTAAAGAAGGCGATGTCCACGGTGTCGATGCTGTGAGTGGCGCGACCATGACAGGCCGCGGCGTGCAGCGCGCAATGGAGTTTTGGTTTGGGGTTGAGGGTTTTCAAACCTTCTTCAATCAGCTGAAAGCGACGGCCGCGCAGGGTGAATTGCAAGGTGAGTTGGGAGAGGCAAAATGAGCAACACTTTATCCATGCGTGACATGTTAACGGGGCCAGTGTTTGCCAATAACCCCGTCGCGATGCAAGTGCTGGGCGTATGTTCGGCGCTGGCGGTCAGTAACTCAATGCAAACCGCTGTGGTAATGACGCTCGCAGTGACCTTTGTGTTGGTGTTTTCTAACCTGATTATCTCTGCCATCCGTAACTTTATCCCGACCAGTGTGCGCATTATCGCGCAGATGACGGTTATCGCCTCCTTGGTGATTATCGTCGACATGGTACTGCAGGATGTGGCCTATGAGTTATCTAAGCAACTTTCTGTATTCGTTGGGTTAATTATTACTAACTGTATCATCATGGGCCGCGCAGAAGCCTTCGCCATGAAGTATCCACCGCATTTAGCGGTCGTCGATGCGCTCGGTAATGCGACAGGTTATGGCTTGATTTTGATCAGCGTCGCCTTTGTACGCGAGCTGTTAGGGACAGGCAATTTATTCGGTCATAGCGTGTTCACCACCATTGAAAACGGCGGTTGGTACTTGCCAAACGAGATGTTCAAGTTACCACCTAGCGCCTTCTTCCTGATTGGTGTGCTGATCTGGACTATCAATGTGATCCAGCGGAAACGGGGTTAAGGAGCAGATATGGAACACTATATAAATCTATTTTTGCAGGCCACTTTTATCGACAACATGGCGCTGTCGTTCTTCTTGGGCATGTGTACTTTCTTGGCCGTGTCTAAAAAGGTGTCAACCGCCTTTGGTTTAGGCGTAGCCGTGATAGTAGTGATGACCTTAGCTGTGCCGTTAAACCAGATCATTTACGTCAAAGTGCTCGCGCCTGGCGCGCTGTCTTGGGCGGGATTACCCGGTATCGATTTAAGTTACCTACAACTGATCACTTTCATCGGTGTGATTGCGGCGTTAGTGCAAATCCTTGAAATGTTTTTGGATAAGTACATTCCTAGCCTGTATGACTCCCTTGGGATCTTCTTACCTTTGCTCACAGTGAACTGCGCGATTTTTGCTGGGGTGATCTTTATGGCGAACCGTGATTACAACTTCGGTGAGTCAGTTGTGTTTGCTATGGGCTCGGGTCTTGGCTGGGCGGTGGCGATTGTGCTGCTGGCGGGACTGCGCGAAAGAATGAAATTCAACGCGATTCCCGAAGGCTTACAAGGTATTGGTATCACCTTTATCACAACAGGCTTGATGGCGCTGGGCTTTATGTCTTTCTCTGGGATCTCGCTGTAAAGCAACAGTAGGCGAGCCAAGAGTTGAGAAAGTGAAACCAGATTCTTTTTAGAAAAGAGCTAGAAAAGGGTAATACGATGGAAATGGCAATTGGCATAGGCATGTTCACGCTAGTGGTCTGTCTATTGGTGATAGTGATTCTAATCGCCAAAAAGCAATTAGTGGCTACGGGTGAAGTGACGATCAGCATCAATGAAGATGCCGAAAAAAGCATTCAAGTTGCGGCGGGTGACAAGTTACTCGGCGCCTTGGCGAGTCAGAGTATTTTTATTCCGTCAGCCTGTGGTGGCGGCGGAACCTGTGGTCAGTGCCGAGTGAAAATCAAAGCGGGCGGCGGTGATATTCTGCCGACTGAAATGGGCCATATCACCAAGAAAGAGGCTAAAGAAGGGTGTCGTCTCGCCTGCCAAGTCTCAGTGAAAACCGATATGGAACTTGAGCTCGACGAAGAAATCTTTGGGGTGAAAAAGTGGCAATGCAAAGTGATATCTAACGATAATAAGGCGACTTTTATCAAGGAGTTATTGCTTGAGTTACCCGCAGGTGAAGATGTTCGCTTTAAAGCGGGGGGGTATATTCAAATTGAAGCGCCAGCCCATGTGGTGAAATACGCCGACTTTGATATTCCTGAAAAATACCGTGGCGATTGGGATAAATACGGCCTGTTTGACATTGTCTCGACCGTCAACGAAGAAGTGTTACGCGCTTACTCTATGGCCAACTATCCCGATGAAAAGGGCCGTATTATGCTGAACGTGCGCATTGCGACGCCGCCATCGGCCAATGTGCCAGCGGGCAAGATGTCATCTTACATCTTCAACCTGAAAGCGGGCGATACAGTGACGATTTCTGGGCCATTCGGAGAGTTCTTTGTGAAGGAAACCGATGCGGAAATGGTGTTTATCGGCGGCGGTGCCGGTATGGCACCTATGCGTTCACACATTTTCGATCAGCTTAAGAGTAAGAAAACCACACGTAAAATGAGCTTCTGGTACGGCGCCCGTTCAACCCGTGAAGTGTTTTACCAAGCGGATTTCGATGCCCTAGCGGCCGAGAATGACAACTTCGTTTGGCATGTGGCGTTATCTGAGCCATTGCCTGAGGATAATTGGACTGGCTACACAGGCTTTATTCATAATGTGATTTATGAGAATTATCTTAAAAATCATAAGGCACCAGAAGATTGCGAGTACTACATGTGTGGTCCTCCAATCATGAACTCTTCAGTGATTAAGATGCTTGAAAGCCTAGGCGTTGAACCAGAAAACATCTTACTCGATGACTTTGGTGATTAGCCGTTAAACTTAAGCTAGAGCTTAATCAGAGCTTCAATTAGCGGTTAAAGCTTGAAACTCATAACTCGCGTTAAGGCAACTTAACGCGAGTTTTGTTTATTGCTTGTTAGCGTTTTTAAGTTCAAAGCCTCTAACAATGACATATGCGATAAGGGCAAATATAAATACGATAAGATACATCCATGCGATACTTTGCAAAGTTTCAATAATTGTCCGATAGATCTCAATAGTCCAACGTTCTAGAGTTAGCTGTAGAATTTCAACATCTTTATGTCGAGCGGTAATGTAGCGTTCTAAATCATAAATTCTAACTCCACCAGAAATGCCCACAACGTATGTGGCAAAAATAATATATTTTTGCCAAGCGGCACTGATTGAATCTTGAATTATTCGAGAAAATATTTCTCCTAGTGGTTTTTTGAAAATCGAAACAACTAGAAATGAAACGGTTATAGATAGTGCAAATGTAATAAACAGTAATGTAAAAAACATGCTCTCTCCTTAGAACAGATAATCAAATTGAAAACTTTACCAGCCATTTAAAATCAACAACATAATCTGCTTTCGGCTTACGTCTAAGCGAATAGTCATTGAGGTTGCTTTAAGGATTGGGGTCAAAGTTACTTCCACATTACTCCTGAATAGGCTCGCCATGGCATTGGCTTATCGACACGGTGAATAGAAACCTAGGGTTTCTGAGCTTATGAACGAGAGCCATGGACGGCGAACTGGCAGTTAAACAGGGATGTTGTTCAAGTCCATCCTTGGATGCTCGACCGCCCCGTCCATGGGGCGGACGGTCGCCTCGCAAATAACCCTGACTCTCCTGTTGAGCATCGATGCAATCTTTAAGTTTAATAGACGATAGAATTGCCGCAAACGGTCACTTCTATGACTATACCTTATTACTCTAAACCCCTTATAAACCAGAAATTTTGTTATGTACAATTGTACATCTAGAAAGTTTAACAATGGGTGGCCATGTTTTTCTTAGTTGATTATAATGGTTTCACCATTTGGTGACTTTGGCTGATTGTGTAAGAGCTTGAAGCTCATAAGTAACCGCCCCCTCTTTTCTATACTAAAGTGTGTCGGTTATTCTTGGAATCTAGGGTTGTGGTTGATTGCCCCTGTGGAATATTAAAATGAAAATAGCTATAAAAGAAATGCTTGTTTTTTGCTCTGCCCTTATAATCAGTTGTAGCATAAATGCACAAGTTACATCTCCCCAAGCAAATGGGGAGTATTTAGATTCTGTAAGGTCGGCTTGTAATACTCGTTTTAATAATGCTGCTTATTGTAATTGCTTTTCAGAACTTGTAATTAAACATATGCCATCCTCTTTACGTGAGAATGTGCTCAAAGATCAAAATAAAGTACAATTAGTCATGAACCAAGTTATGTTGCAGCATATGAAGAGCATAGAGGCTAGTTGTAGTAGTTATATTAAGGAAGATTCGTCTATACCTAGCTTTGATGTTTCACCTCTACTTGCTGAAACACTGATGAAGTATAGAGGTGATTTGCTTTCTCCCGATAATGTTAAAAAAATTCAACCGCTTAATAAAGATATTGGCTGGAAGTTCAGATTGTTGCCACTAAGCGAAAACGAACTTGTTGGTAGTGCTTTTATATTAAAAGAAAAAAAGGAAGGGGAGTATTATTTTGATTACACAAATGTAAACTCTTCCGATGGTACTGTGGGTAAATATAAGTTTAAAGATGGATATTTATTTAATTTTGCAAAGAATTACTCTCCGCCTAGATATGTCTTGTCGGGCGAGGAGTCTTGTAAATTCACAGTTGGAAGATGTGAGTTTAAATCATATGACGGGAAAGTAAGTTATATGTATACAGAATACCGCGATGGTATGTGGATACGAAATGTTCCTGGATTTAGATTAAGTAGGTCTCTAAATATTGATGTCTATGACTCTCAAGGGTTTCCTGTTTACCGTTTCCACAAAAGTTTAAAAAGTGGGAATTCATATGAAGAACATCGAGTCGAGAGTCAGTGACGTAGATCAGGTATTAAATCAGGCAGTAAGAAAGATCGGAAAGGCATAAATTTTGTGCCAAACGATTTTCAATTTATTAAAAATTGAGCGAGGTAAAATTGCCATATTTTAATGCATGTAAGTTAAGAAAGACTATGCCCTAAGACTGATAATTAAAATCATCTTGCTGAATAACATTTGTTGATACAAATGGCGTTGTTGATTAAATCATTTCATAGAACGTAATCGTTCCAAGACTTCTGCCCGAATAAGCAACTTGCTGGCGAACGGCCATACCCAGTCTAATGACTTTGTTCATCGCCTTCACACCAGCCAATGCCTCTGCAACTTGCCCATTGTAATCACGTAAACTTAGCATTGGACTATTCAACTGTTTATATCGGCCCATGGCGGTCTCTGCTAGAGAGCGCTGGTGATAGCCGTTATCGATTTTCCATTGTTTCAGCTGACCCGCTTTCAGTGCTTCTACCGCTTCATTGCGTGGATGCCCCTTTTCCCATAACCCCGCATTTGAGCGCGGTGGGATGGTAGCTTTGCAGCCTTTACGTCGCAGTAATTGATAACAACCCTTTGTATCATAAGCCCCATCTGCCGATACCTGCGTTATCTTTCGCCGTAAAGGATTGAGTAAAGTCGGCAGTACTTCATTATCGCCTACTGACACAACACTGACTTCAGCTGCAACGACTTCGTGAGTGCTTGCATCTATGGCTAAGTGCAACTTGCGCCATGTGCGGCGTTTTTCGCTGCCATGCTTGCGCGTTTTCCATTCGCCTTCACCAAACACTTTCAGGCCCGTGGCATCGACAGCAACATGCGCTATCGGTCCGCGACTGGGGTTGCGGTACTTGATATTGACTGTCTTAGCGCGTTTACTGATAGAAGTGTAATCGGGAGATTTAAGTGGCACACTCATCAACGTAAACAAAGAGTTGAGAAAGCCTTCTAGCGCACGCAACGATAAATTAAAGATGCCTTTGATCATCAACGCGGTTTCAATCGCCACATCACTATAGCTAAAACCGCGACCACGCCCGCCATGATGCTCATTGCAGTACCACGCTTTTACTGCAGCTTCATCCACCCAGAAGGTGAGCGAACCACGGTTCACTAACGCTTGGTTGTATTGCTTCCAATTAACTATTTTACGTATTGATTTGCCCATGTTGCCGTCCTGAAGGTGAGTCAGAAGATCTGATCATGGCAACACCGATTAGTTCACTGATTTGTGCAACAACGCCGATACAAATTGATAATGCCAAACAAGTTGAATCATCGCTGCTTGGCATTGTTACTTCAGTTTGAATTTTGCTTCGTGTTCTATTGATTAAGCTCTAGCAGCATTGGCATTTCGCAGGCGTCGTGGCCTGTGTTGCCTAGGGGAGCGGATAGATGTACAAAGCCCAATTTCTCATAGAGTTTTACGGCTTCATTTAACGCGGCTGTGGTTTCTAAATAGCAGCTTCGATAACCCGTTTCGCGGGCGAAATCGAGTGCCATTAGCGCTACACGTGTTGCGAGTCCTTTACCGCGAATTTCGGGCATAAAGTACATTTTCTGCAATTCACAAACACCCTCATTGTTGGCTAACGGCGCAATGCCGGCGCCGCCTAGAATGCGACCCTCTAATTCAATAATCCAATAGTTGGCGCCCGCTTGGGAGTAAATCTGGCTGAGGCAATCTAAGGTCGGGTCGGCCACGCTATAACCTTTATCTGCGGTTAAGCCGTATTCGGCCGAGACATCGCGGATGACTTTGGCAATCGCGGCATCATCTTGGGCTGTGGCTTGGCGAATGTGGCAGCCACTTTGGTGTTTGGCGTTATGTACGGCTTGGTTATATAACATGAGTGCCTCTTCAATTTGTGAGGTTTGTGCCGGAGTCAGTTGGGCTAAGATCTCTTGAAATAATTGATTTTGCTGAGTATCTAATTTCAGGAGTAACTTCTTCCCCGCGGGCGTGAGTTGTACGACTAAACAGCGACTGTCCCGTGGGTGTATTTGACTCTGGGCAAGATTTTTATCAATCAGATGCTTAATGGCTCGGCTCGCATTGGACTTATCTATGCTGAGTTTGCAGGCCAGCTCTTTGATGGTCAGCGGCTGCTTGCCTATCTCAAACAAGGCGTGGGCTTGAACTGGCGAGAGGGGCAAATCTCCAAAGGCGGCGTTGAGCATGCCTAAATTCCTCACCAGATAGCGAGATAAGTGCCTGAGTTGAGCGGAGGAGCCTGACTCCGCCGTTTGCTTAGCGTGAATTACAGGCTTAACTGGATCTGGAGTCGATGGTGCGTCTGTGTGAGCCATAGTCGAATGGGTTTGGTTGCATGTCACAACTAAGTTAGCGGGCTTCAACTGCGCTTGCAACATGTTACTAACAAGTTTGTGCGTAAATATCGGGATTTAATAGCGGCGCCATGGCGAGAATAATCGCTTGGGTGTAATTACTTTCACGGGTCGCGTGGCCGTGGGTGAGCAAACCTATGGCACCGCCTTTTTGTTTGATATTGACGGTATTGAACAATCTATCCATCACATGCCCGAGTTCTTCACCTGCTTCTAATGCCCGATAAACCTGCATTGGCAGAGGTAAAATTGCGCTGCGGCCAATGGCAAGTTGGTCTTTATGCCCAATGGCGATATAGGCGAATGTGGCTGGGCCAAAGTCGAAACAATCGACACCGCCTTCCATCGCAAAATAGTAGTCGGCTTGAGTATCTTGTTGATCCTGTTGTTGACAGTAGTGCACCCGATTAATCGCCCCTTGGCGAGTGTCTTTATCTGTCATTGGCTGCGCAGCAACACCTGAAGGCGCATCCATACCGCTGGCTTCTATGATACTGTCAGGGAACAGTTGTGCCATCGCTTTGGTTGCTGCGTTGATTTTTACTGGGTTTTTAGAACCCACTTTTATCTTGATAATGTTTTGTTGCATATAAGTTATTTAATTCGGCTTTTAATGTAGACGCTCGTTTGAATCATTGCTTAAATGGTATGAGGTGTCTAAGTGTTTGGGTTTTCTATTCTGCCACAGTCGTCGGCGAAGCTCAGTAAAAAGCCAACAGTAGGGGAGGCAATAGCCAGCCTTAGGGACTAGGAAGCGACATATGTCTATTGCTCTTTCAGTAATGGAGGCAGGGATAGGCAATTGAAGGAACCAAAACCAAGAGATAATAATAATGAAATTCAACAAACTCGTGATCGCTATGGGGATGGCCTGCGGTGTAATACTCGCCGGCTGTAACGATAGCGAAGATAGCACTACACCCACCGAACCCGAAACTCAACTGCAAGCTTTTGCCCCCAACGGTTTACTCAAAGCCAATATTCGCCGCACCACCTACGGCGTGCCACATATCCAAGCCGATAACTTAGAAAGCTTAGGTTTTGGTAGTGGTTATGCGCAGGCACAGGACAATTTATGTGTGTTAGCCGATGGCTTTATTAAGGCTAACTCGCAGCGTTCCATGTACTTTGGCCCCCATGCGTCGATTGACTTCACTACGGGCCAACCCACAGCGGAAGATAACGGCAACTTGATCTCTGACTTTGCCTACAAAGCGTTAAAGATCAGAGCACAAGCCGAAGAAAAATGGCCACAGTTTAGTGAAAACTCTCGGGCGTTGATCCAAGGTTTTACCTCTGGTTATAACCAATATCTTGCCGATGTCGAAGCGGGTAAACAAACGGCAGAACCTTTCTGTGGCGGTCAGCCTTGGGTGAAACCTATAGTGCCAGAGGATGTGGTGACTTATTTGTTTTCAATCGCTTTGTTACCGGGCGCCGCCAACTTCCTCGATTTGATTTTTTACGCTAACCCGGGGGATGCGCAGGAATATATGCCGCGTATCGTAGGGCCTGCGCCCAGCCAAGACCAAACCGCATTTGTGGCCGATATGCAGTCTAAGTTGATTGCCCGCGCGGCCCGCATCACCACGCCAGAGACCAATCCCCGAGGATTAGGCTCTAATGGTTGGGGTTTAGGTAAGGATAAAACCGAGAACGGTAAAGGCATGGTGCTCGGTAATCCGCATTTTCCGCATACGGGTAACCTGCGTTTTTGGCAGTCCCATATTACGATCCCTGGGCATTTAGACATGATGGGCGGTTCGCTTGTGGGTATGCCAGGGCCGATTAATATCGGTTTTAACAAAGATTTAGCGTGGACTCATACCTTCTCTACCGCCGAACATTTTGTGATGTATAACTTAGAGTTAGTCTCGGGCGATCGGATGCAATATCTGTTCGATGGCAAACCAATGCCGATCACCAAAGAGACGGTATCGATTCTAGTGAATGCAAGTCCTGCCGGCATGTTAGTGGCCGAGAAGGATATTTACACCACGGCAAAAGGCCCTATGGTCGAAGCGCCAGCTGCTTTAGCGCCTTTTGGTTGGGATGATGGCAGCGCCTTTATGCTCCAAGATGCCAATATGGGCAATATGGACCCCGTTGACCATTGGTTAGCGATGGACATGGCGACCAATAAAGAGGAGTTCCAACAGGCCTTTAAGGACTACGACGGCGTTATCTTCAATAACACTATGTACGCCGATAAAGAGGGCAATGCTTTCTACATCGACGACTCGACAGTCCCGGGATTGTCTGAATCGGCAGTGGTGTTGTTAAAAACCTCACCGGATATTAAAGCGGCTAAGGCTAAGGCCGGATTTACGATTTTACCCGGTAACACATCGTTGTTTAGTTTTGATGGTCCAACACCCTATGAGCGTGCGCCCAAGCTTGAGCGCAGCGACTTTGTGCAAAACTCCAATGACTCATTCTGGTCGACCAACTTGAACGAGCCGCTGACTTATTTCTCGCCCATGTATGGACCAGAAGCAGGGCAATTGTCGCTGCGAACGCGGATGGGCTTGAGCTTAATGCAGGATGCGGCTGGGGCAGATGGCAAGTTTAGCTTGGAAGAACTCGAAGCGGCGGTGTTGTCTAATCGCAGTTATCTTGCTGAGTTAGTGCTGCCTGATTTGATTGCCCAGTGTGATGCCCAAGGCAGCACGCCTGTTGTGGTGTCGGCGAGTTTATCTAAGGATGTCACTTCGGCGTGCACGGCGTTAAAAGCGTGGAATGGTAAGCAAGATAACGACAGCAAAGGCGGTGCTTTACTGCGTGAGTTTGCCCACCAATTCAGCCAAACGACCATGTTGACCCAAGGATTCGATCCCGCCAATGCGGCGACGACACCTAAAACCTTGACCACAGATGGCAGCGCCTTAGTGGCCTTAGCCCACAGTGCACTGAATCTTGAGGCGGCCGGTTTTGCCTTAGATGCGCCATTGGGTGAGGTGCAATTTGTGGAGAAATCGCTGCCTGACGGTACACCAAGCGGGTCGCGTTTACCTTGGCCGGGTAGCCACAATGCCGAGGGTGGATTCAACGTGTTCTCGACCAGTCTGTCGGGTGACGACACTTTAATCCCGCAGCACAAGTACGCAGCTGTGATGGACGTGGTTACTGGCAAGGCGATGAGTTCTGGCTTAACGGCGAAGGGATACCAAGTGCGTTATGGGTCGAGCTGGATGATGGCGGTGAACTTTACTGACGAAGGGCCAGTGGCGCGGGGAATTTTAACTTACTCTGAGTCGAGTAATATCCTAACGCCAGCGTTTGCCGATCAAAGTATCTTGTACTCAAGCGAGAAAAGTTTCCGTCCGTTGTTGTTCAAAGAGGCCGATATAGCGCCAGCCGTGGTGTCGACCACTGAGCTCACGTTACAGAAACCTTAAGTCTGATTTTGCGTTAATCGTTAACGGCTCACTCCGGCGTTGGTTCCGCAGTGAGCCGTTTTTTATACGCTTTTACAACTGATAGCGACTTGTAAAAATTTAACATTAGCGGATGTGATCTTGATCGACTCTAGCTATCGATATGCGGTACTGGATCGTGTTTTGCTGATTTTTGTGACTTATCTCCGAATAGGTGTTTTTCTCGGCGCTTATGCTATGTCACTGGCTTTGGTTTGAGGTGAAAATATTGTGTCGTTAAGCGGTTTTTTATGTGTGTTTTTTGCTGCCATATTGAAAATTTATTACATTAAATCAGCGATCTAGATCTCAATATCAGTTTATTATGAAATTCCCTTACATAAAGCCGTGTCAGATCAACTTTTATGAGCTTTTTTTGGTTATCCTTAGCGCGAATTTATTATGCTAGTCACACCGTAAGGTAACTTTTATATGCAAAAAGATGCGACCAGTGTTCTTGGAACACCTCAAAGCACACAGAATCTAGATTCAACGAAACATTTACCTTGGACTCGCCAAGATACGACTTGGATGTTGAGTTTATTTGGCACTGCCGTAGGCGCTGGAATTTTATTTTTACCCATCAATGCGGGCATGGGCGGCTTTTGGCCTTTGGTATTAATGGCGGCAATTATCGGTCCTATGACCTATCTTGCTCACAGAGGTTTATCTCGTTTTGTTTGTTCATCAAGCATTCCCGGTAGCGACATTACCCAAGTCGTAGAAGAGCATTTTGGTGTTGGCGCAGGTAAGGCCATTACCGTACTGTATTTCTTTGCTATCTACCCGATTGTATTAATTTACGGTGTGGGCATTACTAACACTGTTGATAGCTTTATCGTCAACCAATTAGGTATGGCCTCGCCACCACGCTTCATTCTATCGGGTGTATTGATCCTCGGTATGATGGCTGTGATGGTTGCGGGTGAAAAGTTCATGCTGAAAGTGACACAATTACTGGTGTATCCGCTGGTGGGTATTTTGGCCTTTATGTCTATCTACCTGATCCCAGAATGGAAAATGGATGCCTTACAAGTTGTGCCAGAAGCGGGTGCATTTTTAGGTACAGTTTGGTTAACGATTCCTGTGCTCGTGTTCGCCTTTAACCATTCTCCTGCGATTTCACAGTTCTCTGTGTCACTAAAACGTGATCATGGCGCCAATGCTTCTCGTAAAGCCGACGTGATTTTACGTAACACTTCGATGATGTTAGTGGGCTTTGTGATGTTGTTTGTGTTCTCTTGTGTGCTGTCGTTATCACCAGCCCAATTGGCAGAAGCGAAAGCGCAGAACTTACCGATTCTGTCTTACCTAGCCAACGTGCATTCAAGTGGTTTTGTGAGCTACTTTGGTCCGTTAATCGCCTTTATCGCGATTGTGTCCTCTTTCTTCGGCCATTACATGGGCGCGACAGAAGGCATGAAAGGCGTGATCGTTAAGCAGTTACGCTCAAGCGGCAAATCAGTCACTGACGCTAAGATCAACAAGTTCATCCTAGGCTTTATGTTTGTCACTATCTGGGCTGTGGCTGTGATCAACCCAAGTATCTTAGGCATGATTGAAGCTTTAGGCGGCCCAATTATCGCGGCTATCCTGTACTTGATGCCTATGTATGCCGTGTATAAAGTGCCAGCGTTAAAAGCCTATCGTGGCCGTATCAGCAATATCTTCGTGATCATTGCAGGTTTACTGGCGATGACGGCGATTCTGTTTGGTTTCTTCCGTTAAGTTTTGCGAGTGCAGTGAAGCTTAACGAGGAGTTAGCGTTAGGCTTTTAATCTGAATCGTGACTCGTAAAAAAAGGATCGTGCCATTGGCCCGATCCTTTTTTATTGTGAATAAGCTATTGAAGGATTTATTTTTCTTCGTACATTAAGTAGTAACTCTGCTTCATCCCTAAGGCTTGATAGGTCTGCTGGGCGGCGAGGTTTTCTTGCTCAACATATAAACGGAAGCTGGCAGCGCCACCATTGGCTTCGGCCAGTTGTTTGACTTCACTGTAGAGCTTGCCATAAATGCCTTGGCGACGATTTTGCGGGCGAATATATACACTCTGGATCCAGTAATAATCCTTGGCGCGCCAATCGCTCCATTCAAATGTCACCATAAGCGAGCCGACTATCTCACCTTCAATTTCGGCGACGAGGTAAAAGCCTTTTTGCGGACTTTCAAGTAGCGTGCCCACGCCGCGGGTTAGTGTCGCTTCATCTAAGGCTAAGCCTTCGGTTTCTTGGGCCATCGCCTGATTAAATTGGACTAAGGCACTGAGGTCCTGAGCTTTAGCTTTACGGATCAACATACAACAACTCCTAGGCGGTTATTGAGTAATACCGCTCTTGTTTAGTGAACAACCATTTTGTGGCTCACTTTAGCATGGAACATTGTGGGATAACGAGTTCGACAGTCGCAGGTTTGGCGGAGTGAGCTTATTTGTTGCTGCGGATTTTTGTACGACTAAAGTCTTATCTGCTAGGCTTATCTCTAGTGCCCTTTTTGAACTAAGTGAGCTAATGATGGGATTCGTTAAGTCTACACGCCGCTATAAGCTTAAGGTTTTACCTGCCTTTGATCTTGGTGCTGATGAGAAAATTAATCATCGTTTACACTTTGTATTCACTTTATTGAGCTTTGGTTTATGGGGATTAGTTTGGTGGTGGTTGATCTTGAAAGCTAAGGGTAAGTCTGACTTTATTTTCAGTGGTTTTGATGACGATTACTGGAGTTACTTGATTGAACGTGAGCAACCGCCAGCAGCGCTTTATCGTCAGCAAATTGCACCCGTTATGGTGACAGTCTATTTTGATGCTTAATATAAAGGTTAAGTATGCAGTCGCGTTGGTCGATGTCGTTGGCATATTTGGCTGGTTTTACGGCGGTTGGCATCAACGTGATACAGATCATCCTTAGATTTTTGCCCGTTATGCTAGACTCTGCGCTCAGCTAATTTGGGGAATAAATTAGTGCCAGCCAAGGATAGGCATTCGCCCGTTCTTCATTTCAAATTCAAGGTTATTAACATGTCAAAACAAACGTCATCAATGTTAGGCCGTACATGGTCCTACTGGATGTCAGTGCCTCTGTGGCTACAAATTCTAGTCGGTATGGTGCTCGGAATTACGGTTGGCGTAGTATTAGGTGAGCAAGCGACGGTGTTAAAACCGATTGGAACCTTATTCGTCAATATTATTAAGATGTTGATTGTGCCGTTAGTGTTTTGTTCACTGATCGTGGGTGTGACTTCGATGGAAGACACTGCCAAGATGGGCCGGATTGGTTTTAAGTCCTTTACTTTCTATCTTTGTACTACGGCAATTGCTATCAGTATTGGATTGGCCGTTGGATATGTTATCCAGCCTGGTGCGGGTCTTGATTTACCCTTACCCTCAGGTGTTTCTGATGTAGCGAAGGAAGTGCCTTCGGTAATGCAGACTCTGATTGATATAGTCCCAACCAACCCTATCGCGGCGTTAGCTAACGGTCAGATCTTGCAAGTTATCGTTTTTGCGGTTGCCTTAGGGATTGCCTTAGTGTTGATCGGTGACCATGGAAAACCAGCGATTAAAGTGTTCGAGAGTCTTGCTGAAGCCATGTACAAGTTAACCGATATGGTGATGAAGCTGGCGCCCTATGGCGTATTTGGATTGATGGCTTGGGTGGCGGGAGCATACGGGATTGAAATGTTACTCCCTCTGCTTAAGGTTATTGTTGCCGTCTACGTTGGCTGCATTATTCACGTATTAGGCTTCTACAGTATTGTTTTGAGTATGTTTTCTAAGCTGAATCCTCTACATTTTTTCAAGGGGATCAGTAATGCAATGGCTGTGGCATTTACTACCTCTAGTTCAGCGGGTACCTTACCTGCGAGCATGAAATGCGCCAGCGAATACTTAGGTGTGAACAAGAAAATTTCCAGTTTTGTATTGCCGCTGGGTACAACTATTAACATGGATGGCACCGCTTTATATCAAGGTGTGACGGCTCTTTTTGTCGCCCAAGCTTTTGGTATTGACTTAACTTGGGTAGATTACCTCACCATTATTTTAACGGCGACCTTAGCCTCAATTGGTACGGCGGGCGTACCAGGCGCGGGTTTGGTGATGTTGACGTTAGTATTATCGACAGTCGGTTTACCCTTGGAAGGCGTGGCGTTAATTGCTGGGATTGACCGGATTTTGGATATGGCACGCACGGTAGTTAACGTATCCGGTGACTTAGTGGCGACAACTGTGATTGCTAAATCTGAGGATGAATTGGATATGGAGCACTACAATGCCGATATGGTGCAAAGTGCCGTGCTAGCCGAGCAGAATATCGCCCTCGAAACCGCGGCTGAGCAAAGCGCTAAAGTCTAGTCGTCTTCGGCTGCTGGTTGTAGAACGAAAAAACCGCCAATGGCGGTTTTTTTATGTGAGTCAATTGTACTTTGCTGAAGCTTATCTCGTTGAGTTTACTTCAGTTCGCTTACTTCACAGGGCTTACTTCAATTGACTCAAGACTAGCACTGGCTTGCCGTCGCTGTTAAGTAGCGTCAGGCGACCTTGCACTAACTTAGCTTTGGCCACTAATGGCATTGCTTGCATGACTTTGTGCTCTTGCTGCATTAGCGCATCGACACAGGCTTTCATTGTGCTACCGGCAGGAGATAGCTTAAGCTCTTGGCCTTGCTGAGTATATTGACCGAAAAAGTTATTACAGCTGTTGTTGCCGTGTAATTTGCCTTCGGCCTCAAAGGTAATTTGCGCTGGGCTGTAATCGATAGTCGGTTGGCCTTGAACCATCTCAATGTGCCAGCTGCCCTCTAATGGAATGGTCTCATTTTGGGCGACATCGGTACTTTGGCAGGCGGTGAGTCCCAACAGTAGCGCACCTAAGATGAATGTTTGTTTTAACATCGTTACGGTTCCTTTTTCCATGGTTATGGCCATAGTGTGACAAGTTTTATCAAAGATCTAAAGAGGTTTATATGTCGGACTCATTTAAAAGTACTATGAATTTGTTGAAGTTTTTACATTGGTTAGGCGTATTGATGCTAGTTTGTGGACTTGGGTTCTATATGTTGACTCAATGGAGTCTAGAGATAAGCGGCATGTTACTGATCTCAAGCCTGATTGGCTTAGGATTGGTCCTTATGTCACCCTATCCCGTGGTGCTGTTTATCCAATGGGCGAAGCGCCAGGATGAGCAATCTAAGTGATTTTGTACTGCCTCAAATTAAATCTATATTTCAGTTAAGCCTAAAATTGATTAAATCACTGCTTGATTAACTTAAAGCGCCGCCGAATCTGCGGCGGGATTATCGTATAAGCTTGAGTCTATGGCGTGCTTAATTGGCGAGTCTTCAATCTCAGGCATGGCTGGGCGCATAGAATCGAGTTTACCCCGCGCGAGTTCCATCATGGGCGCGAGTTTGGCGCTGGATTCCGGGGTGAAAAAACTGTAGCTCGCATCGAGTCTAAGTAGATGATTTTGCTGTTCAAGCAGTTTTTCAACCCGCTTCATAATATGTTGAATATCCCGTTCACCATCGACAAAGGCCAGTACCACAAATTGCGTGGTGTTGTAGTGGGCGGCAACGTCGGCGGTCCGTATCGTATCTTGGATCAACTTGCCTAATAGCCTGTGGTGATTATCTTCGAGGGGGATGGGCGTGTTATCCGGACTCAGTAATTCAAAAAAAATGATGCCTGCATGGGCACCAAAGCGGCGGCCTAAATTGAGCTGTCTTGGCGCCATCATCAAAAAACCATAATGATTGAGCATGCCGGTTTCTTGGTCGCGCATCGAAAGGGATTCAATGCGATGGTTCTGGCACAGCAGAGATAATTCCTGTTGCAGCAATATCTGAAACGGTTCGAGCATAGCGGCATTGGCTAGCGGCTCTGCCATATGTGGGTTGAGTACGCACAGGGCGCCAAATTGGCTGCCATCGGGCCAAGCGATTGGGCGCGAGAGAATGTGCTGAATGCCATCAAAATCCCGTGGTAAATCATCCAACATAAAACTGCCGAGGTTTTGATATAAACCGTCGGGTTGGCTATTTTGTATCTGTTTAAACAGTTCTAGTTCTGCGGGGTACAAAGTGCCCGCGGTAAATTGTGGTGTTTCAGTGATTGCGCTGACAATGATCTCAAATCCTGCGCTGGTCTTTTGGAATATAAAAACCGTGTTAGCGTTGTAATAGCTTTTGATTAGCTCACATTGGTGCATCCAGCGAGTGAGATTCACTTGCTGATTGTCGCTATCAAGTAAACTCAGGTTGGGATTGATGGTCTCTGGCAACATACAAACGCCTAACTAGGGCTAGATATCCATTAAGTTTGGGAAATAAAAGGGGATTTAGCAAATCAAGGCACTAAATAGCACCTTGTTCTAGCTGTGCCTACTAAGCCAACCGAGTATACTGACGGCCTTAAATTGGGCCTAAAGCCAACATTATGCTGTGAGAACACTGTGAAGATTAGATTAGCCTTACCCCAAGATGTTGATTTATTAGCGATGCTAGAGAAAAAACATCTCAATGATGAATTAGCCTCCGCCAGTATGGGGCTGCAAGGGCAAGCTTTTTCCCACAGTGAACTGAGCGAATTAGTGCAGCATCATTGGGTCGTGGTGGCGCAGGTTGAGCAGCAGATCGTCGGTTATGTGATTGCCGGCCGTTGGGGATTTTTCGAACATTGGCCCATTTATCGCACTTTGTTGAATCGTTTGCCGCAACTCGATTGGGATGGGCCTAAATTAACTAAGACCAACTCTTGCCAATACGGGCCGATTTGGGTGCAGCAAACCTACCGTGGACAAGGGATTTTTGAGGCATTAGTCAGTGAAATTCGTCGCCAAGTTGCTCCGCATTTTAGCTATATGTTGACCTTTATTGCCGAAGATAATGAACGTTCCTTTGCCGCCCACTCGGGAAAAGCGCACATGCAGGTGGTGGATTTTTTCACTGTCTCAGCGCGGGATTACTATTTAATGGCGGCAAAGACCCAAGCTTAGTTGTTCGATGATAGAAATTAAGGATTCAATCTCTACTGCGTAAATAACCCGAGTTCAGGTTAAATAACGGAGATAAATACATGAAAGTACAATTTGTTGAGTCACTATTAACGGCATATGCCGAAGTCAATTTATCGGCTTGGGACAACTTGAGATTGGTCTTATCTGAATGCTCTCACCATGAATGTGAGGCGAGGGGATTTGAAGTCGAGTTTGTTTCCGATTCAGGACAAGCGCAGCATTATTGGGTACAAGTGGGGAATATTTGGCTCGATTGTGGCCGAACCAATGCCTATTCGGCGACGATAACGCGACTGACGGATGAGCAAGTCAGCCGCACGAATACGAAAAAGGCGCTAGAGTGCGCCATTTTATCCCAAGAGCAGATTGGTCTACTGTGCATGCAAAACGCCCATTTCGACCATTGCTAAGTGCGCTTACTCAGTCCGTTTCTCAATCGCTTTTTTGATCAATACTTCTTCATCAGAAAGATGCGCTGAGGGTTAGTGGTGACTATGCCTATGATCTCAAACCCTTGTTTTTCATAAAACACAGGTGCTTGAATTGACAAGGTATCCACTTGAGCTACCAAGCAACCCCGCTGTTTCGCCTCAGCTTCAGCAAGCGCCATGAGTTTGCACCCAAGCCCTGTGCCTCTGGTTTGGTCATCAACCCAGACCACATTGATTAAGAAGTTTTTATAGATAGTCCTGCCACCCACACCACCAATCAACTTGCCATTTTCATCACGTGCTATGACAGTCAAAGGCACTGATTTCTCAGGCCCTAATAGCCCAGCATTAAATTGCCTAACGCCGTCTACCAGCGCATCCACAATCGCGTTATTTTCTTCATGAATAACTTCAAATTTCACTTAAATTTCTTCCTTAAAAATATTTTTTTGCTTTCAAATCATATAGCAACTATCAGTAAACTCAATGTTGGACAGAAGTGCGTTAGATTTAATGCACTAAAGGTGAGTAATAGCATTTAGATTCGTTGGCTGATATCCATTAACGCAGGCTTGCCATGGCATTCGCTCGTCAGTCCTTTGATGCTCGACCGCCCCGTCAATGGGGCGACGGTCGTCTCGCTATCACCATGGCTCACTTTTTTGGTATTAGCGGAACCTGTGGATTGAAAAGATTACACAATATACTTTTGGACAGAAATGTGTTGGAAAGTAGTGTTTTGGGAGCAGTAATTTCAGTTGTTAGAAGTTTAGCGTTTACGGGTATCCACTCACACAGGCTTGCCATGGCATTCGCTCGTCGACTCGCAGCCAGTCCGTCCTTGGATGCTCGACCGCCCCGTCCATGGGGCGGACGGTCGTCTCGCCAATCACCATTGCTCACCTTTTGGGCACTAGTGTAACCAGTCTGTATGAAGGAGATACCCAGCAAGCTTTTGGACAAAACCTTGTTAGATAATTCACTCTTATGAGCCAGATTCGGATTAGCTATTCTATTAGCAATGCTTCGTTTGGCTACAAACTAATCAATAAACGATAAAACCAGTCGGAATAGGCATAACAGGGACATGAATCAGTTCTCTAGAGATTTGATTCATCTAAAGGGAAAAAACCGCCCCAGAATAGCCGCAAACAGGGCAATAGGACGAGGTTTAGCGGCTGACGTGAATCAGTCTGGTGTAGAGTGATTCACTCGCTCACTACTTCGAGTACTCACTTATCCCCCTTTGTTCCTTACCCACGACTAATTAATTAAGAAGCTATACTTATAACTTCAACGATTCACCATCTTCAGGAATTAATACTTGTTTTTCAATGCCTTCTTCTTGCACAAACTCCCTGAGCTCTTTACGAGTCAATGCTGCGTGATTGACCGTATCCATGTGTACAGCAACAATGTTAGCTTGAGGTGCATGCTTAATAGTTCGAAGTGTGTCCTGTTCACCCATGATAATAGAGCCTTCAAGGCCGTCTAAACGAGCATCACCTGTGTTAAGAACAACTACTTCAGGCTTAAATTCATTTAGAGCATTTTCCACTTCATTACGCCAAATGGTATCACCGACAAAATATACAGTACTGTAATTATCTGCTTGTAACACCACCCCCATAGCTTCTCCTAACAATTTAGCTAACTCTGGGATTGCATACATTTCATCCGTGCCATGCTGCCCACCTGTTTTGGTTAAACTAATACCATTGAACTGAGTTTTAATGCCTAACACACGCACATCTTTAAAGCCTTGAGCGCGAATAGTATTTGCATCCTCTTCATTTTGAACAAATAAAGGCATCGTTTTAGGAATTACACTTTGTGCTGCATCATCCCAATGATCAAGATGTGTGTGAGTGACAATAACAGCGTCTACATTGTCAATTACAGCTTTAGCTGACATGGGTAAATCGATCATTGGTATACGTATTTCACTACGGTAAGTACCGGCAAAACCAGAATAGGTATCTTTCTTTGCCAGCATAGGGTCTATTAAAAATGTTGTGTCACCATAAGTGAGTTTAGATGTTGCATTTCGAATATGCTGAAACTGAACCTGCTGTGGTTCTGAATGCAGCGTTGGAGCCGATTCAGCTAATGCATTGGTGCTATTTATGATGGTTGCAAGCCCTAAGGTAAATAGGATGGTGATAGCTTTGTTTTTCATAATGTATCTCTTTGGCGGTTGATTAATATGAGACATTATCTTCGGTATTTACGAGATGGAATATTGACCCAAGTGACAAATATCGAAACAATTGGGCCAAATAATGATATGACGATTCACTTGGGAGCGCTTTGCACATGCAAGTACCAACTGTCGCTTTGATTCTCTACCCTCATTTCAGCGTGTTTCATGTCGCTGTGCCTCAAGCCGTTTTTTCGATGCAGCCAGATGGCAAACCCATTTTTGACTTAAAGATCGTGTCAATTGATTGTAAGCCACAACACTCTGACAATTGGATGACAGTCCAGCCTGATGGTGGATTAGAACTCGTTGAGTTGGCAGATATAGTCGTCATTCCAGGGTGGCATGACCTAGAAAGTCCGCCTGCTTCCAATATTTCTGAAGTATTGGTTAGAGCTCATGAAAGAGGATCTACGGTCGTGGGGCTTTGCTATGGTGCTTACGCATTAGCCTACTCAGGGCTATTAGATGAAAAAGAAGCGGCAACTCATTGGATGGCAGAGGACGATTTTACTGTTCGTTTTCCAAATATAAAGCTAAATACGAACGCACTTTATGTTGAAAGCGACCGTGTAGTCACTTCCGCAGGTACTGCAGCCGCTTTAGACTGTTGCTTGTATATTGTGAGGTCTTTTTATGGGACAAAAACAGCGAATAAAGTTGCGCGCATCTTAGTTGTACCTCCACACAGAGAAGGCGGCCAGGCACAATTTATTGCACAACCCATCCCAAAATCAACTCAAGATGCAGAGGTCAATCGGTTACTGGATTATTTACGTGAAAACCTCGACAAACAATATTCCATCGCTGATTTAGCAGACCAATTATTTATGAGTCGCCGTACCTTTACTCGGCATTTCAACAACGCTACCGGTATGTCATTTGGAAAATGGCTTGTGAACGCTCGTCTGCAACGTAGCCTTGAGCTTCTTGAAAGTACACGACTTCCTGTAGAAAAAGTGTCTGAAATGGTTGGTTTTCAGACTGCAACGTCATTTAGGCAACATTTTAATCAACGTTTTCAAGTTAGCCCAAGTGCTTGGCGTAAAACGTTTGCGGGAAACTAACGATGTTAGAGCTATGTTGGAAGCAACTCTAAAATAAACTATAAACGCCGATTTTACTGAGTGTTCGATTTTTACAAGTACACTATAGAAAGCACTTTAGCCAAAAGCTAACGTGAAATGATGGTGTTCAGCCCGTGAACCAAACTAGGTAAGTCTGATTCACTGTAACGATTTTTGCAATCCCTCATGGTCAGGTCTTTCTTTTGGGTACCCATTACTTTAAGTATCTCAAATTATCAGATAACAAAGGGCTGATCTTCGAGCCGTGGCGCACTTAGGGGCAATATTTTTTTAGCTAAACGAACAGCAGAAGTGTTAGTTAAGATTGGCATTGTTGCAACTGTGACCGTTGGCGGCATGGATGCCGTCGTCGAGCCCTCAGGGACGAGTTTATGGCGAGTCACAGGGGAAACAATGACAATTCATGCTGCAAACTGACAACAAAGTTATCTTGCTTTGGGGCAATAGCTTTTTCGCAGAACGGCAGCGAGAGGGTTGGTTAGGATTGGCATTGTTGCACCTGTGGCCTTCTAAAACAGGATGTTTTAGTTGAGCCCTCAGGGACGCTTTTTGTTAAACAAAGAGGTGGTGAGTCACAGGGAAAACAATGATAATGAATGATGCACAACTGACGATACCATTATCTTGCTTTGGGGAACCCAAATTGCAGGCATAAAAAAACCGCTGGGTAGCGGTTTTTATATTTTGCAATCTTAACGGGTTTTAATCGAAACCGATTATAGACCCGCGTCAGCGCGCAGTGCTTCAGCTTTGTCCGTTGCTTCCCAAGGGAATTCGTTACGACCAAAGTGGCCATAAGCGGCAGTCGCTTGATAAATTGGACGTGCTAAATTTAGCATGGCCGTTAAACCGTATGGACGCAGTTCGAAGTGTTGACGTACTAACTTGATCAGCAAATCTTCAGACACTTTACCCGTACCGAAGGTCTCGATGCTGATAGAAGTCGGCTCTGCCACACCAATAGCGTAAGACACTTGGATTTCACAGCGATCAGCAAGACCTGCTGCAACGATGTTTTTTGCCACATAACGGGCAGCGTAAGCCGCGCTACGGTCCACTTTTGATGGGTCTTTACCAGAGAATGCGCCACCACCATGACGGGCCATGCCGCCGTAGGTGTCAACGATGATCTTACGACCCGTTAAGCCGCAATCGCCTACTGGGCCACCGATAACAAAACGGCCAGTTGGGTTGATAAAGAACTTAGTGTCTTTGTTTAGCCATTGAGCTGGTAATACTGGCTTGATGATGGTTTCCATCACGCCTTCAATTAAGTCTGCTTGTGATACGTCATCTCTGTGCTGAGTCGACAATACGACGGCATCAATACCAACAATTTTGCCATCATCATAGGCAAACGTGACTTGGCTTTTCGCATCTGGGCGCAGCCATGGCAGGGTACCGTTTTTACGCACTTCAGACTGACGCTTCACTAATGCGTGGGCATAAGTGATAGGCGCTGGCATGAGGACGTCGGTTTCGTTGTTGGCATAGCCAAACATTAACCCTTGGTCGCCTGCACCTTGCTCAGCAGGGTCGGCACGGTCTACACCTTGATTGATATCAGGTGATTGCTTACCAATGGCGTTTAATACCGCGCACGAGTCTGCATCAAAACCCATATCTGAGTGGGTATAACCAATTTCACGCACGGTTTTACGGGTGATTTCTTCAATATCAACCCAAGCAGAAGTCGTGACTTCGCCACCGACTAATACCATGCCAGTTTTGACATAAGTTTCACACGCCACGCGTGCTTTTGGATCTTGAGCCAGAATTGCATCTAGCACAGCATCAGAAATCTGATCTGCAATCTTATCGGGATGACCTTCTGAGACCGACTCAGAAGTAAACAAGTGCTTTGCCATAGTAGGAAAATCTCGTCGTTAGCATTCAAACGTGTAGAAGCATCTACATCTAGACGGCTATTTTAGTTTAAATCTGATTGCCGATCACCCCCAGTGAGAAAAAATCCTCTCAGATTGTGACCTGAAAACGACTGCGCCCAGTCTTAAATAGGTTATTTTTCTTATATTTCATAGCATTAAGTTTTCTCGATTGTTGAGAAATTTATTTCTCCATTACAAGTGATCCTTGCGATGCCCACTCAAGTAAATGCCAGTAAAGTGACTAGCTTGTTTCTGCGAGTTTACGATTCGGCCATCTTTTGCTGAGTGAATGATAATTTTAGTTTGCGTCACACTGGCATGTAGGGGAAAATATGCATCCAAATTGCCCGCTAGACCCCACAAACAAGCAGGAGAGAGCATGTCTTCCCGTAAAGTACTCGCAAACGCAATCCGTGCGTTAAGTATGGATGCAGTTCAAAAAGCAAATTCAGGCCATCCCGGCGCCCCAATGGGTATGGCAGATATTGCTGAAGTGCTGTGGAATGATTTCCTTAAGCACAACCCGACCAATCCTAAATGGGTAGATAGAGACCGTTTCGTCCTTTCTAATGGTCACGGTTCAATGCTGATCTACTCTTTACTTCACCTGACAGGTTATGAATTACCAATCGAAGAGCTGAAACAGTTCCGTCAATTGCATTCAAAAACCCCGGGTCACCCAGAATACGGTTACACCCCAGGTGTTGAAACCACAACGGGTCCACTCGGCGCGGGCATCAGCAATGCTGTCGGTATGGCGATTGCTGAAAAAACCTTAGCGGCACAGTTTAACCGTGATGGTCACGATATCGTTGATCACTACACTTACTGCTTCGTCGGCGACGGCTGTTTGATGGAAGGTATTTCCCACGAAGCCTGTTCATTAGCCGGTACTTTAGGTCTAGGCAAACTGGTCGCATTTTGGGATGACAACGGTATTTCTATCGATGGCCATGTTGAAGGCTGGTTCACCGATGATACGCCAAAGCGTTTTGAAGCTTACGGCTGGCATGTGATTGCTGGTGTTGACGGTCACGATAGCGCGGCAATCCGTGCTGCTATCGAAGCGGCGAAAGCGGTGACTGATAAACCAACCATGATTTGCTGCAAAACCATTATCGGTTTTGGTTCACCCAACAAATCTGGCAGCCACGATTGCCACGGCGCGCCATTAGGCGATGCGGAAATCGCCGCAGCCCGTGAATTCCTTGGCTGGCCATATGCACCATTTGAAATCCCTGCTGACGTTTATGCCGGTTGGGATGCCAAAGAAGCTGGTGCTGCCCGTGAAGCGGCATGGAACGAGAAGTTTGCGGCTTATAGCGCAGCTCACCCAGAACTGGCTGCTGAATATGAGCGCCGCGTACTGAAAGGTGAATTACCTGCTGATTTCGAAGAAAAAGCGCAGGCATTCGTGCAAGCATCACAGGACAAAGCCGAAGGTATTGCGAGCCGTAAAGCCTCACAAAATGCTATCGGTGCTTTCGGTGCTATGTTACCTGAACTGTTAGGCGGCTCTGCTGACTTAGCGGGTTCTAACTTGACTTTGTGGTCTGGTTCTAAAGGTATTCAAGACGATCCTGCCGGTAACTACATTTATTACGGCGTGCGTGAATTCGGCATGAGCGGCATTATGAACGGTGCTTCGCTGCATGGTGGTTTCATCAACTACGGCGCAACTTTCATGATGTTCATGGAATACGCCCGTAACGCAGTTCGTATGTCGGCGCTGATGGGTATTCAAAACATCTTCGTTTATACCCATGACTCTATCGGTCAAGGTGAAGATGGCCCAACGCATCAACCAGTTGAGCAATTAGCTAACCTGCGTATGACGCCAAATATGGCCGTATGGCGTCCATGTGATGCGGCAGAAACGGCAGTTTCTTGGAAAGCTGCGATTCAACGTCGCAATGCGCCAACGTCACTGATCTTCAGCCGTCAAAACCTGAAAGCCCAAGCGCGTACCGCTGAGCAATTAGCCAACGTGGCAAAAGGCGCTTATGTACTGCAAGACTGTGCGGGTACACCAGAACTGATCCTGATCGCAACCGGTAGCGAAGTACAATTGGCGATGGATTCAGCCGCTGCATTAACTGAGCAAGGTAAACAAGTTCGCGTAGTCTCTATGCCATCGACAACTGAGTTCGATAAGCAAGATGCAGCGTATAAAGAATCGGTATTACCACGCGCTGTGACTAAACGTGTGGCTATCGAAGCGGCGCATACCGATTTCTGGTACAAGTACGTCGGTTTTGAAGGCACTGTTGTTGGCATGACCACTTTTGGTGAGTCAGCGCCGGGTAACGTGTTATTGAATCACTTCGGTTTCACCGTTGAAAATGTGCTGAATGCTGCAAAATCATTGGGCTAATCGCTCAAGGGATTAGATTCAATACAAAAGGTTAAACTTTTTAAGTGTTAATCTGTATAATGCGGCCTGCAATCTTTTGCAGGCCGTTTTTGTATTTAGAGGAAATTGAGACCTCAATGATCCGAGTCGCTATCAATGGTTATGGCCGTATCGGCCGCTCTATTCTTCGTGCTTTGTACGAGTCTGGAAAACGGCAGCAAATGCAGATTGTCGCGATTAATGAATTAGCTAAACCTGAAGCCATTATTCATCTGACCCAGTACGACACCACCCATGGTCGGTTTGGGCACAAAGTGAAACTCGTCGATGATCACATGCTGATTGGCGACGATGCGATAAAAATTCTCCACGAGCCCGATCCCACAAAACTCCCTTGGCATGAAATGGACATAGACATTGTCTATGAGGCCACTGGTGTATTACTCGATCGTCAAAGCTGCGAAGCCCATATTCATGCCGGCGCTAAACAAGTGCTGATAAGCCATCCATCCTCAGCCGATGTCGATGGCACGATTGTCTATGGTGTGAATCACGATTTACTCCGCGCCGAACACACAGTGGTTTCCAACGCATCTTGTACGACTAACTGTATCGTGCCAGTGATCGACGTACTCGATCGCCATTTCGGCGTTAAAAGCGGCGCCATTACCACTATCCATTCGGCAATGAACGATCAGCAAGTGATTGATGCTTATCATGATGATTTACGTCGTACCCGCGCCGCTGGCCAATCGATTATCCCTGTAGACACTAAGCTTGCCCGCGGTATTGAGCGGATTTTGCCGCACATGAAAGATAAGTTTGAGGCGATTTCGGTGCGCGTGCCCACCATCAACGTGACCGCAATCGATTTGTCTGTGACGCTTGAGAAAACCGTCGATATTGCCACGGTGAATCAGGTGCTGGAGTCGGCCGCCAATGGGCGATTTAACGGCATCTTAGGTTATACTGATGAGCCCTTAGTTTCATGTGATTTCAACCATGATCCGCGCTCCAGTATTGTTGACGGTACCCAGACCCGTGTCAGCGCCGGTCAGCTGGTGAAGCTGCTGTTGTGGTGCGATAACGAGTGGGGTTTTGCCAACCGTATGTTAGATACGAGTTTGGCTATGATCGCGGCCAAGCGAGGCTGATAAAAAGTAGATTATTCACCGGTGGGTCACTCAGTTATATGCCAATTCGACGGGATGTCGAGCGCCTAGCGGCAGTAAACTGATACCGGCCATGTGTGAAACCAGTTTGTTTTTTTGATTATAAAAGGAAGTGTTACTATGGCAATTATCAATATGTCAGATTTGGATCTACAAGGTAAGCGTGTGCTTATCCGCGAAGATCTCAATGTGCCTGTCAGCAACGGCGTCGTCACCAGTGATGCTCGTCTGCGCGCCTCTCTCCCAACTATCGAGTTGGCCCTTGCTAAAGGTGCCGCTGTGATGGTGATGTCGCACTTAGGTCGCCCGACCGAAGGTGAATACAATCCCGAATATTCTATGCAACCTGTGGTCGACTACTTGGCAAAAGCCTTGTCGTGTCCCGTGCGTTTAGCGACCGACTATTTAGACGGCGTCGACGTTGCAGTGGGTGAAGTCGTGGTATTCGAAAACGTGCGTTTTAACGTGGGCGAAGGTAAGAACAACGAAGCGCTGTCGCAAAAAATGGCTGCGCTGTGTGATGTCTATGTTATGGACGCCTTTGGTACTGCACATCGCGCCCAAGCATCGACCCACGGCGTGGGCATGTTTGCCCCCATCGCCTGTGCTGGCCCATTACTGGCGCAAGAATTAGATGCTTTAGGCAAGGCATTAGATAATCCTGCGCGTCCTATGGTGGCGATTGTCGGTGGCTCTAAAGTGTCGACTAAGCTGACCGTGCTAGAAAGCCTTTCAGGTATCGTTGATCAGTTAGTGGTTGGCGGCGGTATTGCCAATACTTTCATCGCGGCGGCGGGCTACAATGTCGGTAAATCGCTGTATGAAGCGGATTTGATCGACGAAGCTAAACGTTTAGTCGCTAATGCGAAAAGCCGCGGTGCCGATATTCCGGTGCCGACTGATGTAGTAGTGGCAGGCGAGTTTAGCCCAACGGCAGCGGCAACCTTAAAATCAGTTAGCGAAGTCGCTGATGGCGAAATGATTTTTGATATTGGTCCAGATAGCGCTGAAGCACTGGCCAAAATCATCGAATCTGCTGGCACTATCGTGTGGAACGGCCCTGTGGGCGTGTTCGAATTCGACCAATTTGGTGAAGGTACTAAACGTATCGCCCAAGCGATTGCCGATTCAAAAGCCTTCTCTATCGCAGGCGGTGGTGACACTTTGGCTGCGGTTGATAAGTACGGTATTGCCGATAAAGTGTCTTACATTTCGACTGGCGGCGGCGCTTTCCTCGAGTTCCTCGAAGGTAAAGAATTACCGGCTGTGGCTATGTTAGAAAAGCGCGGCGCTTAATTATTAAGTTTTAAAATACGCGGCGCATAAGACGCCGCGATAAGCTCTAATATCATCAAAGCTTGATAATAAATAAAAGAATTATAAAAAAACCGCCCGTGTTTATTTTAGATATTTTTTCAGGTACTTATTTTAGGTGCTTGTTTAAGGTATCTATCTGAATTCGGGTATAAAAATCCATCCAAACGATAGTGACCTCGGTGACCAAGCGTTGCAGAATGTGACAGTCACCCTATTATTGGAGTTAAAAAATGGCGTTAATTTCCCTACGACAACTACTCGACCACGCGGCAGAACATGGATACGGTGTGCCTGCGTTCAACGTTAACAACTTAGAGCAGATGCGTGCCATCATGCAGGCCGCTGAAGCAACAGACAGCCCTGTTATTGTGCAAGCTTCTGCTGGCGCGCGTAAATACGCTCGCCCACAGTTCTTAAAATATTTGATGGCAGCGGCTCTTGAGCAGTACCCAGATATTCCTGTGTGTATTCACCAAGACCACGGTACCGATCCTGATATCTGTCAGCGTTCTATCCAATTAGGCATGTCATCAGTGATGATGGATGGCTCTTTGATGGCTGACGGCAAAACCCCTGCATCGTATGACTACAACGTCGATGTCACTCGTCGCACAGTGGCATTTGCCCATGCGTGTGGTGTGTCAGTTGAAGGCGAAATCGGCTGTTTAGGCAGTTTAGAAACTGGCCAAGCAGGCGAAGAAGACGGTATTGGTGCAGTGGGTACATTAAGCATGGATCAAATGCTGACTACCCCTGATGAAGCGGCGCGTTTCGTTGCAGATACCCATGTTGATGCCTTAGCCATCGCTATCGGTACTAGCCACGGTGCTTACAAGTTCAGCCGTAAACCTACGGGCGATGTACTGCGTATCGACCGCATCAAAGAAATCCATGCGCGTATTCCTAATACTCACTTAGTGATGCACGGTTCATCTTCAGTGCCACAAGAATGGTTACAGATCATCAACCAATACGGTGGTCAGATCCCAGAAACCTACGGCGTGCCATTAGAAGAAATCGTTGAAGGTATCAAGCACGGTGTGCGTAAGGTGAATATCGATACTGACTTACGTTTAGCATCAACGGGTGCGGTACGTAAGTTCTTAGCGGAACACCCAAGTGAATTTGACCCACGTAAATTCTTGAAAGCGTCAATGGAAGCCATGGCAGACATCTGTACTGTTCGCTACGAAGCTTTCGGTTGTGCAGGTCAAGCATCTAAGATTAAACCATTGTCTTTACAAGCAATGTATAAAGCGTACCAGTCTGGTGCCTTAGATCCTAAGATCAACATGTAAGCGTTATCGTTAAGACAAAAACCCGCTAATGCGGGTTTTTTTATGCTTAAAATAGATGCAATTTTCATTTTTTAATCGTCAATGCTAATATTGCGCAGATTTTCAGGGGAAAAAACTAACCCATATTAATATGTGCTTATTCAGCTTCGCTGGGACGAACAGATATTTATAGGGATTGGATTTAACGGAACAGGAACGGATAAACATGAAAAAAGTACTGACCGCAGCGATATTAATGACTGCACCTTTTATGGCGACTGCAGGGGCCGATTTTGTAAAAGGCGACAAGACATTCGCTGGTGAAGCTGAGTTAGGTGCCACCTTAACCACAGGTAACACTGAAACCTCATCATTTAAGGGACGTTTAAATCTTAAGCATGAGCTTGGCGATTGGGAAAATCAGTACTTACTGGAAGGTTTATACAAAGAAGATACCGGTTCTGTCACCGCGAAACGCTATTTAGCAGGCGCACAGGGTAACTACAAGATGACAGACCGTAGCTACCTGTTTGCGAATGCCAGTTATGAAGTCGACCCGTTTACCGGTTATGACTACACCCTATCTGGCGCAGCGGGTTATGGTCATAGACTGTATGACACCAGCAAGACCTTTTTAGATGTTGAAGTGGGTCCAGGTTATATCTATCAACGTCTCGATACTGAGCAAGCGCTTATCGAAGGTTATGACACCAACGACAGCGTTGTTGCCCACGGCGTTATTAACTTTGAAACTGAAATCACTGAAACCTCTAAATTCCAGCAGCGTTTCGTTGCCGATTACGGTGACAAGTTAGATGCCCGTTCTGAAACCTCATTAACGGCAAATATTATCGGCGCATTGGCGATGAAGTTTGCCATTATTGTGCGTTACAACAGCGAGCCGCTGGATGATAAGAAAAGCACAGATACCGAAACCAATATGACCTTGTTATATGCTTTCTAATGCTGTGACACTGATTTAAAACAAAAAAGCACCTTCGAGGTGCTTTTTTATTGGCTGTTTTTGGACTAAGTTGAATATACGTTAAGCTTTTCTTTATTAGTAACATCTGTAGTTATACAAAAATTAATGTTTTAAATGCCTTTGGTTATAGGGTAATGCATAGAAAGTTGCGTTTTATCAACATTTGCTATGCCGAAGCTATGGTAATTTTCGACTAATTTCCTACGTAGAGATGAACTTTAATGAAATTACAGCGGTTGTTTAAAGGCAGTGGAATGGCGTTGTGGAGTCTATTCTGCGTTGCAATATTGAGCGGATTCTCACCTGCAGCATGGGCTATGACAGAGGGGGCAGATCAGCTTAATTTAACCGCCGCGAGCGTGGGTTATGTCGCCGTCTGTGTGTTTGTGCTGGCTTATATACTGGTGATGGCCGAGGAGACATTACATTTACGCAAGTCGAAACCTGTGCTCGTTGCGGCAGGGATCATTTGGGGCATGATAGGTTTTGTCTATATGCAAAACGGCATGTCCGAAGTGTCGGAAGCCGCATTCAAGCAAAACTTGCTCGAATACGCCGAGCTATTGCTCTTCTTGCTGGTGGCGATGACGTATATCAATGCCATGGAAGAACGTAATCTGTTCGATGCGATCCGCGGCTGGCTCGTAGGTCGTGGTTTTAGCCTGCGAACTGTGTTTTGGTTAACGGGCTTTATGGCGTTTTTCATCTCGCCCGTGGCCGATAACTTAACCACAGCTTTACTGATGTGCGCCGTGGTGATGAAGGTTGGGGCTGGGCAACGCAAGTTTATTACCCTTGCCTGTATCAACATTGTCGTTGCCGCCAACGCGGGTGGCGCGTTTAGCCCCTTTGGTGACATCACGACCTTAATGGTATGGCAAAAGGGCCTAGTGCACTTTGGCGATTTCTTTAATCTGTTCATTCCCGCCCTCGTTAACTTTGCCTTACCCGCCGCCATTATGAGTGTGTTCATCCCGCATTTTGTGCCTGAGCCTGAAAAAGAGCATGTGTACACTAAGCCCGGTGCTAAACGCATTGTGGGGCTGTTTTTACTCACTATTGCTACGGCAGTGTGTGCCCATTCCTTCTTAGGTATGCCGCCTGTACTGGGCATGATGACGGGATTAGGCTTTCTGCAATTCTTTGGTTTTTACCTGCGTAAAACCTTCAATCGTTCCGTTGCTCGCGAACGTGAAAAGGCGGAATTAAGACAAGACAAATTACGCCTGCAGCAACTTGGCAGTGTGGTGCCATTTGATGTGTTCAGCCGCATTTCCCGCGCCGAGTGGGATACTTTGCTGTTCTTTTATGGCGTAGTGTTATGCGTCGGCGGCCTAGGTTTTATGGGATATTTGAGCTTAGTGTCTGAGGCCATGTACTCACATTGGGATGTCACCTATGCCAACGTTGCCGTGGGTTTACTTTCGTCTGTGATTGATAATATTCCTGTGATGTTTGCGGTATTGACCATGAATCCCGATATGGCTTTGGGGCAGTGGTTATTGGTTACCCTGACAGCGGGTGTGGGCGGTAGTTTGCTTTCGATTGGGAGTGCGGCAGGGGTTGCCTTGATGGGACAGGCTCGTGGCATTTATACCTTTGGGGCGCATCTTCGTTGGACGCCTGTGATAGCTTTAGGTTATGTGGCGAGTATTTTAGTGCACATGTGGTTAAACGCCGCGATGTTCTAACACTGCATTAGCTTGATTATCGTTTACCGAGACAGGCTTGCGGTTTGTCTCACGAAAATTAACTATTTGCTGGCTTGGGTTAGCAAGATCACATTAATTATTTGTGGTCTTGCATAGACTTAACTCTGTGTTTTTATGGAGTTGAGTTAATGTGTATGCAATTGGGAGGCTGCAGGTTTGATCGAGAACGAGGCATACTGATTGAGTTGTCTCGCGATGAATCTTGGCATCTTTCTCGAGCCGAGCTACAAGTGCTCACGTTGTTGCTCGCACATCAAGGACAGTTAGTTTCAAAGCACATGCTAAAAATGGGGGATGGACAAGGTCCGCCGTTAACTGATGCCTCTTTATCCCACGTCATATCCAGGCTCCGCTCTTTTCTTGGCCCTTCGCACGAGGGCTTGATCGAAACCGTTAAAGGCCAAGGCTATTTATTGCGACCATCAAACGGCAGCGAATATCGAGGCATCAATTACCTCAGGCTGCACACTGTGCCTTTGTGGAGTGCCTTAGTGTTATTTGGGGTGATGTTGGCGTTTTCGGTGTTTTATCTGAAACACACAGACCACAGTAAACCGACTCAAGCCTTGATGACGTCAATACTGTCGTTAGCCTCGGGTCAGCAAGTGCGCTTGAACTTATATGCCGACTCCAGTGCGAGTAACACCTTACTGTTTGAAATGGGCGAACGCTTAAGCACGGGACTTATTGTCTGCGGTAAAAGCGATTGGGCAGATGTTTATGCGTCTTTATCCCATGATAAACAGGTGCTTAATATGACCTTTCGCGGTGAAAAACTCGGCCAGTTAGTGCTGCGCAATATTAGTATCAGCGATTTATCTCGTCCCAAAACATTCATCGACTCTGCCTGGCTGCATGAGGTGAATATCTGTGGCTAAGTGGCTCAAGTGGACCATTAGTATTGTTATTTTGTCGGCCTTGATTGCGGCTTGCGGAGTGATTTACAAACAATTGGCAACGAGCCGGACCATGATGTTAAGTTGCAGCTCAGAATTATTTGATCGGCACACGAGTGCCAATCCATATGTCAGCGCCAGTGCTGGCAGTAACAACAGCGACAATAAATTTTACCAGCTTGTGGACGTATTGATTGCCGCCGACAAAGCGCAAATCCACTACCGTTACTTTAATTTTGATGGCACCAGTGCGGGCCATATTTCAATGCGTGGCAAAGTCGACAGCATTGAGGCCAATAGCATGACCTATAGGGTGGCGGTGGAGACGAAAACTGAATCGCAAACGCAAAAACAACAAAATTGGCCCGAACAGATGAAATATCTCTATAGCATCAGCAGCTTAAATTTTGCCGATGCAGGGGTGAACCATTTCAGTATCGAAGTATTAGAGATGGATGATGCAAAAGATTATGCCATAGTATTATTGCAACCCAGCAATACGATTTGTGGATGCCGTATCGTAAATAGCCGAATTTAATCAGTGAATTTGAGTTTATTTCAGTTAAGATTAGTGCTCATTGATTTATGTCTACTGCGATGAGTTTCTGTGAGAGCTCATGAAAAGGGTGTTGTGTCTAAGATACGTGTAAAGCAAGAAGAATCCCTGTCGATTAAGTTCAGCCACCAGATGGAAAAGGGCGATAATCGTCAGCTCGATCTCTATTTCTTTTTACCAAAGGAAATGGGCATAGGCTCGCACACGCTCAATGAAGAAGAGTACTACTACAGCTCGATTGTCGGCCGTCGCTCTTACTATTCAGAAGGTTTGCATTTACCTTTGGTACAGGGCCGCTTTGCCAGTTTAAATCGTCGCACCATTGAAGAATTCAGATTGTACTTGAATTTGTTCGCCTATCAGTTTGCCGTTGCAGTCGAAAACGACGTTAAAGAACTCAATCAAATCACAGATGTGACCCATTTCTATTTTGCCCTCGACGAATTACGCGAACAAGTCGGCCAGTTGCTGAAAAAGTTTCGCCGTAACGAACCGGGCGATCCTAAATGGAAATCCTACTTTGAAAATGCCGACAACTATCTGTCTTGGTTTTGCGAGCAGCAGTTGCTAAAGGTGCTCGCCCATGCAACACGGACCAGCGATTTCAATGATATCCAAGAACGGGTACTAACACTGTGTCGCAATGAGTGCGCCTATCGGGATGAGCATAACTACAACTCGGCGCAAACTAAGCAAGATCCTAACCGTATCTCAAACAAGATGTTGTTGTTACGACGTTTAATCCAGCAAGGTGTGGTGCTCAAAGAAGAGTTAAAGCCCTTAGGAATTGGCCTTAAAAAGTTCACAACGGGACTGGCAACGGCGTTAGTCATGTTGGTGGTGTCGGCGTTGATTATTCAAGCGCAGGGCGCCTTCAGCGGCTTTACCATTGCCTTAGTGCTGACTTTGGCGGTGATTTACGGCTTCAGGGAAATCTTTAAAGATGACGTGCGTAATGCCATGTGGCGTTTTATTCAGCGGGGCAGGCCACGCTGGAGCCGGATTTTGCGCGATACCACCAGTCAGGCGGTAATCGCTAAGCAGTTAGTATGGCTTGAGTTTATGCGTCAGCAAGATCTGCCCGATAAAGTCAGCGAAATCCTAAAACATAGGCATAGCCAAAATAAGGTCGATGCGGAAATCCTGCACTATAAAATTGCCACTAAGGTGAATCAGAGTGAGTTCCAAGCGGGATACTCCACCATTCAAGAGCAAGTGAACTTTAGCTTAGTGCCCTTTGCCCGCTACTTAGAGCGGGGTAAGGCGAAGATTTATAAGGAAGTTGAAGGCAAAATCAGCCATGAATCGGTTGAGCGGCGTTATCAAGTCAACTTGATTTTAGTGCTACGCGATGGCCGCGAAGCCCCGCAGTATATTCGCTACAAGATCACCATGAACCGCTCGACGATTATTGAAATTACCCAGAGCCAATTGCCCGATTCGGTCAACATGCCCGAATCTACGATTGATGACGAGTAAAGGCCTGACCGATATTTTGATCGTTATTCTGTTTCGCCCGTTTTAGGGCGACTTCGGCATTATTCAGATACTGCTCAAGTGTCTGACCTTCTTGATAACCCGCAATACCGATACTGATCCCTTCGCCTAAGCCATTGCCATTGAGCTTTTCCATCATATTGAGGGCAAAGTTGTGCGCATGGATCGCATCTGTGTCAGGTAACATCACAATCAGTTTCCCGAGTTGCCAATGCAAAATCTGATAATTAGCAGGAATTTCAAGTAGTAATTGAACTTCGACTTCCTGCTGGCGGTTTGCCAGTTGGTCGATGTCACTCATGTGGCTCAGTAAACCTTCGGGATTGATATCCATTAACAGTAAGCTTGAACTCAGGCGGCTTGGCGGCGGCAGCGAGTTAAAGTAACGCTCTAAATCAACTAAGCTCAGCAGAATCGTGCTGCGATGGGGCACAAGACTGCGTTTCTCTGTGCCTCGGCCGCGTTCGGCGGCTTGCTCTAAGGTACAGACGATATAATCAATCTCACCATCGGCGGCCACATGGCCCTTCAAGGTGGCTTGTAAACAATTGGAGTGCGCCTGTTTAGGTGAGCACAGAATTTGCCCCTGCCACTGACCTTGCATGGCAATTTGAGCGCTAATTCTTTGCCATTGATTACCTAAATCGTTGGCGAGCAGCGAGGCTAAATCTTGATTTAAATCGCCATTGAGTTGCATTAGCGCATCAAATACGGGGTTGATTTTAATCAGTTTACCATTGGCATCTGTCAGCGCTGTTGCCACTGTGCTATCGCATAAAAGCTCACTGAGAAATGCTTGTTCTTTACTGCTGACTAATTCACTGATGTCTTCAAGGGTGATCAATAGATGTGGTGACCCTCGGCTCGCCCTTGGCGCTTGGCGGATATGTACCCGCAGCGTTGGGCCATTTATACTTTCTAGGCTGATTTCACCAGACCATTGACCCGTTTTATGCACTTGCTCCATCAGCTCGGCATAGGTTTTATCATCGAGGCACAAGGTACGTTGTAGATTACGGTCTGTGAGTTCATCGAGTGGCACTAAGGTCGCTTCTGCCGCCTTAGTGTTGGCGCTGATCACTCTGGCGTTTTCGTTGACCATCATAAAGCCGATATCACTGTTAAATAAGCCATTGGCGACATCGATACTGTATTGGCGTGAACGCTGTTGTAAGCGATACATGTGGCTGAGTAGCACAACCCAAGCGGCGAGTACGGTTAAGATTAGCGATGCCACTATGACAATGTTTTGCCACTGGGAAAAACGTGCGGCTATGTCGGAGTTACGCACATAGGAGAGTAAAAAGTATTCTCTGCGGGTTTCTGGCTGGGCGGTAAGCTCGATCTTAAGGTAAACAAAGGTGGCTTCTTCACCGTGGAACTGGCCAAAATTACTCATGGACATATCACGCCACAGGGCGGGATAACTTTGTCTTAAACTTGCCCCTAAGGTTTCCGGCATATTGCTTAACGGAGCGAGATCGCTCGCGCCAGCATAGAGTAATCCCTGCGTGTCGAGCACTAACATAGGCGACTTATTGCTCGAAAAAGCCGGCTTGATGGCTTCGAGCATTTGCACCATAGAGTTGTATGTCACGAGATAACCCATAGAACTCTGATCGGGCTTTTCGAGCCAAGCCATTTGATACATATAGGGTTCTAGCATGCCTTCAATCGGAACAAACTCCAGTGGTGAGGTGTAAACCTCTTTACCGCCCATATTACGACTCGCGCCAAGCAAGGTCGGCGGTAAGGCATCTTTACTGAAATTAGAAGGGGTAGAGAACTTATAATTGCCTTGGGGATCGTACAGCGCAATGCCGAGCAGTTCAGGAATATGCTTCACCAGATCTAGCCAAGCTTCCTGTAATTTGAGTTGCTGCTTGGCGGTCGGATTGCTTAAGTACTGCTTTAGCAGCTCACCATTGGCAAAAATTTGGGTACGAAATTGCTGAAAAGACACTTTATCTGTGATCAGTGTGCCTATAGTTTGCAGTTCACTGTATCTCTGCGTCGCCCATTCTTCCTGTAGACGTCGCTCACCTAAAGTAATGATTAAGTTGGTTAAAATGATCATGCCAATCACCAGCATAGAGAGCTGGCTTGCAACGGCTAATAAGCGTTGATGCGACCAATGGATCCCTTGAGTTAAAGAGAGCAGCGGCGCTAGGGGATACGTGCTTGGGTTATTCTTCAGCATGAACCGATTATGAGTGGGTGATCTGTTAATTTCGCTATGTTAACACGAAAGAATTGTTACGACAGTGCCAAGTTACTCAGCAAGATTTCCTTAGTAAAAGTTAAGACAGATTTACATCTCTACTCATTCGCTCAGTGGCGAGTTCATGTGGCTCAGTGCTTCAGTCGATTTTGGCCGCATTGGAATGGTGTTTAGCCTAGAGCGCCTAATACTCTATGCTTAAATTCGCAACCGTAGGACTCCACTTGTTCACGGCAAATATCAATATCGACGCCCGCTAATCCTTCGATAGCGGAGACTTGTACCGTTTCAATATAGTGTGGTGCCAAGGCGATAAAGGCATGCACGGCGGCGTAGGAACCGGCGAGTTTTGGGCGGCAATGTTCAATATAGGCGGCTTCATTATCCGCATTGAGTGAAATCGATAAGCTATCCACACACTCGGCAAGTTCCGGCAGAATATTGCGTCTATGGACCAGATTGCCTAAACCATCGGTATTAATCCGTACTCGTCCGCCCCTGCGTTTGATCTCTTTTGCCACAGTGAGTAGCGTTGGAAGATTTAAAGTAGGCTCGCCATAACCGCAAAACACGTATTCTTCAAAGTCTTTAACATCGCCAAGCAGGGGGATAATTTCCTCGGGCTTAGGTTGGTGGCACAGGGCAAGTTGGTATTCGTGGATTTGTTTACTGCCATTATGTTTCGGGCAGAAAGCGCAGCGCAGGGTGCAGCGACCAGTGATATTGAGGTAACGACTGCGGCGAATATCATAGACTAGGGTTTCGGTTGCACAGGTTTCATTCGTGCAAACTTCATCTGTGATGTGACCGTTCGCTAGGGTTTCAGTGGTGACAACGTGCGGGTTATCAAGGTGTTGCTTATGCAGATGCTCAGACATAATGATGGCTTCATTCTAACGATAACTGACGACTTGGGCATAGTGTAGCGAAAGCCCGATGGCATAACTGTCAGCTAGATCGCAACTTGAAAGCTCAAACCCACTCACGGCAAAGTGACTTTGATGCTGATGTGGAATTGAGTGAGCACAGGCAATAAAAAAGAGAGCCTAAGCTCTCTTTTTAAGGTCTAAGACATTGATTAACTGTCTATTGCTAACTGCCTATCGCTAACTGTCTGTCGTTAACAGCCTATAAATAGTCTTTCTTATAGTCAGTCGTGACAGCTTGCTCAAAATCCGGATGCTTAACGTCCTCATCATTGGTTTTTTTAGGCTGCCACCACCAGTTGAAGAAGCGGCTGCTAGAGCGGCTAACATCGTCGAGTATGATGTACAGCAGCGGCACTAAGATCAGCGTTACTACAGTCGAGAACAGGATACCGAAGGCGAGGGACGTCGCCATAGGGATCACAATTTGCGCCTGCAAACTGCGCTCGAGAATAATAGGCACTAAGCCGACAAAGGTGGTGAGTGACGTGAGGATGATCGCCCTAAAGCGATAACAGCCCGAATCCACTGCCGCCTGTCTAACCGATTGACCTTGCTCCCGCGCACGGTTAACAAAGTCGACCAAAATCAAAGAGTCGTTCACCACCACACCCGCGAGTGCCACTATGCCGCAGAGACTTAATACGCTCATCGCGAGTCCCTGAATCAAGTGACCGAACAGGGCGCCGATAATCCCGAAGGGGATCACCGACATGATGATCAACGGCTGACTGTAGGATTTTAGCGGGATTGCCATCAGTGCATAAATGGTAAACAGCGCAAAGAAGAAACCTTGCATCAAACCGACCATAGCATTCTGTTCATCTAAACTGCCGCCATCTAACGCGGTTTGGATTTTAGGATACTTGGCCTGTAATTGTGGCAGGTAATCTTTTTGGATTTCCTGTACCACTTTTGAAGGTTCAACTATGTTTTTGTTGGCATTTGCCGTGATGGTGATCGCCCGCTTACCGTCAACACGGGTAATTGAGGCGTAGGATTCGCCTTTCTCAATTTGTGCCACGGTCGAGAAGGGAACCGAGGTGCCCGTTGGCGTGCGGATCAGCATGTTTTCCAGATAACCCACAGTGCGGCGCTGCTCTAATGGATAGCGCACCATTACCTTGATCTCTTCTTTATTACGCAAAATACGTTGGGCTTCATAACCATAGAAACCATAACGCACTTGGCGAGCTAAATCGGAAAGGGTCAGGCCAAGGGCTTCCGCCTCTGGACGTATCTTCAGGCGAATTTCATGGCTACCCGAGGAAAAGTTGTCGGCAATATCGTATACGCCTTCATAGCTGGCGAGTTTTTGCTTCAACTCTTTAGAGGCCGCGGACAGTTCATCGAGATCACTTGAGGTCAACCTGAAGGAAATATCGCCACCGGCATCGTTAGTACTCGCGTTAAAGCTGAGTTTTTTGACCGATAGAAGCTCGGGCAATTGTTCACGCCATGCGGCAGCAATCGTCACACCATCGACTTCGCGGTCTTCACCTTTCGTCAGTTCGGCAAAAATAAAGGCAGAGGTGCGGGAGCTCATATTGATAAAGCTGTGTTTCACCACTTGATAGCCGTTATCTTGCTCCATTTTGTCATTCATCTTGTACAGGGCTTCTTCTATGCTCTGCACCACTTTCAAAGTGTTATCTTCCGAGCTGCCTTCGTCCATTTCCAACTGAACTTGGATAAAGTCCGATGGAATATCTGGGAAGAATACCCAACGCACTTTACCACTGGCGACTAAGGCAATCGACAGGACCAACACACCGATAAAAGCCGCGACCACGTTGTATCTTTGCTTGATACAGCGCTCGAGGAAGTTGCGATAACTGTGGTGAATAAAGTGCTGTACTCTGTCGTTAAAGTTGGCTTTGAGGCGACCAAAGAATCCCCTTGGCGCACCGGGCTTTTTAAACTTCATGTGCGCTAAATGCGCTGGCAGGATGAACTTAGATTCGACCAGCGAGAAGGCCAAACAGAGGATGACCACCATGCCGATGGATTTCCAGATAATTCCCATAGGGCCAGAAACCATTAACATGGGAATAAAGGCCGCAATCGTGGTTAATACCCCGAAGGTCGCGGGCATTGCCACTTTTTGCGCGCCGCGGATCACATTGTCAACCGAATGACCGTGGCGTTCGACTTCTGTGTAGGCGCTCTCGCCGATGACAATCGCATCGTCCACCACTATCCCGAGCACTAAGATAAAGGCGAACAGGGTTAACATGTTGATCGTCATCGAGAAAGGTTCGAGCGGCATGATCAGCATAGTGCCGAGGAAGCACACCGGCAGACCCATCATAACCCAAAACGCCAACTTAAGATCGAGGAACATAGCTAGGATGATAAACACCAACAAGGCACCGTAAAACATGTTCGACATCATCATGTTTAAGCGGCCCTTGAGGTAGTGAGTCATATCACCCCAAGTATCTAGTTGCGCGTTGGCAGGAAGTGTCGCGCGGCGATCCTCGACGTATTGTTTCACTTGAGCGGCAATGTCTAAGGCATTTTGATCATCAACACTGGTGACTTCGATAATCGCGGCCGGTTTACCGTTAAAGCGGGTGTATTCTAACCGTTCTTCAAAATCATCTTTGATGGTCGCCACTTGCGGCAACATCACGCGGCTACCGTCGGGGCGAGTGGTGACGACGATATTCGCAAAGTCATCACCCGTGTAGGCTTGGCCTTTGGTGCGCAGCAGGATGTCGCCATCTTGGGCGCGAATCGAACCGCCGGGTAAGTCAAAGGAAGAGTTTTGCACCGCTAACGCGACCTGTGTAAATGTTAGGCCGTATTCGCGTAGTTTATCTTCTGATACTTCGATGGCGATTTCATAATCGCGCACCCCAGTGACCTTGGCACGGGTCACGGCTGGCAGTTGGGTTAAATCGTCACGCACCGACTTAGCCAACTCCTTCATATCGTGCAGTGTCATATCGCCATAGACAGACACCCAAATGACGTTATTTTCAGGTTTAATCTGATAGATATTGGGTTTTTCGATGTTCACTGGGAAGGTCGAAATCGCATCTAATCTCAGTTTGGCTTCATCGAGCACGGTTTGCACTTCGTAACCGTCTTCAACTTCAACCGTAATCGAGCCTACCCCTTCGCTCGCCACTGATGTGACCTTCTTGATACCGTTGATATCTTGGATGGCTTCTTCAATCTTGATGTTGATGCCTTCTTCGATTTCCTGTGGCGCCGCGCCCGGATAGGCGACGGAAATATTCAGTAAATTGAGTTCGAAAGAAGGAAAAACTTCTTTATTGATCAAGACAGTGCTGAACAAACCGCCGACCAGCAATGCCCACATTAACAGGTTCGCGGCCACACTGTTGCGGGCGAACCAGGCTAAGATCCCTTTTTGAGTGTCCATTATTTCACTCCAGTGGCCGCAAGACTCGACTCAGGCGTGTCTTCTTTTGGCGTCTCAGTCGGCAATGCCGCTTCACCTAAGACCTTGACCAGTTGACCGTTTGCCATGCTGTTGAAGTGAGTGGTGGCGACGCGCTCGCCCGTTTTTAGACTGTCCTTGATATACACATTGTCGAGATCGCTACGAACGATATTTACATGGCGCATTTCAACAATATTTTTGTCGTTAACTAAGGCGACGTGATCGTTACGAACCACATGCCGAGGTAGTTTTACTATGCCATCGACGGTGCGACCTTTGATGACTGCATTGACGAAGCTGCCATATTTAAGCGGTAAGCTGCCAGCAACTTTATTGGCGCGCAGGTACGGGTCTTTGATTTCAGCGACTAAATACACCATGCGATTTTCAGCATCGATCACGCCTTCGCTGCGGATAATATTGCCTTCCCAAGTATTTTCTTTACCCGCCAAAGAGGCGCTCAGCGTCACTTGGGTATCGGGATTATCGACCGACTCTAGGTAGGCTAGATCGTCATTGGAAATCGGTAAGCGGATTTCAGCAACACTAGTGTCGTAGAGTTCTCCTAGATTTGTACCTAAGCTAACATACTGACCTAAATCGACATTGCGCGCTTTGATTATGCCATCGAACGGCGCGCGGATAACCGTGCGCTCAAGGTTACGTTGGGCACGCGCCAGTGCTGCTTGCGCATATTTAACGTTGGCTTGCTCTTTTTTAAGCTGTGGAATACGCAGACCTAACTCTGGGGGTAAGCCTTTGTCGTAGCCTTTGAATTCGATTTTAGCAACTTCACCGCGGGCAATTTCTTCGTTCAGTGCAGCGGTGGCTTGGGCCAGTGTCGCTTCGGCTTGCATTAAATCAGCCTCGTAATCTGAGGGCTCGATTTGTGCGAGTTGGTCACCTTTCTTGACTATGCCGCCCGCCACAAAATTTGGGGAAATGGTCAGCATTCTGCCTTGAACTTCGGTCACAAGCTGGGTTTTATATTTTGGGTTAACCACACCGTAGGAAGGTAAGTTTAGCGATACCGTTTGCTGAGTCACTTGCGTCACATCAACGATAGGAATGGGCATCTCTTCAGGTTTTTGTTCTGGCGCTTCCTTGGTTTGCATTAATATTTTTGCGCCTAAGCCAAATAGCAGCAAAATTAATAAAGGAGATGTTCTCCTCAGTAGAGTCTTCATCATATTATTGTTACATCCATGCTAATCGCGTAATGGGGTTAAAGTAGCAGAGTCGGCCGCGCCAATAAATTTATTTTTGTAAATTAAATGTGTCTAAAAGTGATGTTTTGACACATGTGCTCACTAGGTACCGATATTTTGGCGAAATTTAGAGCAGGTAAATGATGAAAGGTTCACTTAGGTGATTGGAATATATTGAAATAAGAATGAATACGCTTGCGGATTTGCAAATCTAAATGGGCCGTATTTCATGCTCTATATTTTGTGATTAGCTTTTACTCGCCAGTTGATTTATTGCATTGAGTTAAATTTAGGTAATAAAAAAGCCGCATATAGCGGCTTTAGTTGGATGATTTCAAGCAGAGGTTACTTCTTCTTGCGGGCGATTTTACTCGCTTTCTTCGCCGCTTCTTTCTTGCTGGTTTTCTTCGCTGCTTCTTTGGCTTTCACTTTGGCTTTTTTCTTACCTGGAGTCCGCGCTTCTTTGTTTTTAGGACGTAGCTCTTCGATCACGCGGCGTTTCAACGGTTGCTCGATATAACGCTCGATTTTACCGACGATACGCATATCGTGGGCTTCGGCCAACGAAATCGCAGTACCTTTGGCGCCAGCGCGGCCAGTACGACCGATACGGTGAATATAGGTATCGGCAGAGCGTGGCATGTCGAAGTTGATCACATGGGTGATATCGTCGATATCGATACCGCGTGCAGCCACATCGGTTGCCAGCAAGACGTTCACTTCACCTTTGGTAAAGCGGCTCAAAGCTTGGAAACGTTTTTTCTGTTCCATATCGCCACGCATGAAAGCGCAGGCAATACCGACTTTAAGTAACTGGCCTTCTAAGCTAGAAACGATGTCGCGGGTTTTTACGAACACGATAGTCCGTTTAACATCTTCTTGGCGCAGCAGATGACATAGCAGGGCAAATTTATGCTCTTTATCATCGGCTAAGTGGATCCATTGGTGGATCTTGGCTTTTTCACTGCGAGGTGCTTCAACATCGATTTCAATCGGGTCGTTCAATACTTCACGGGCAAAACGTTGTACACCGCCGCCTTCTAAGGTGGCAGAGAACAGCATGTTCTGTTTGCGGCCTTGGGCTTCGATAGCAATCGCTTGCACCACAGAAGAGAAGCCCATGTCTAGCATGCGGTCGGCTTCGTCGATAATTAAGATATCGACTTCTTGGGCGTTGAAATTGCCTTTGTCTAAATATTCCATCAGGCGGCCAGGGGTCGCGACCAGAATATCGACGTTGCCCGCTAAGGCTTCTTCTTGTGGTCCGTAAGGCACACCACCAGTCACTATCGCTATGTCTAAACCTTGGCCTGTGGCTAAGTGACACGCATAACGGTGGATTTGGCTGGCTAACTCACGGGTTGGTGTGAGGATCAGGATACGTGCTTGCCCAGCGAAACGACGGGGGAAGTCGATTAAATGTTGCAACGATGGCAGTAAAAAACTCGCTGTTTTACCTGTTCCTGTCGGGGCGCGCGCGAGAATATCTCTTTGCTCTAGGGCATAAGGGATAGTTTCTTGCTGAATAGTGGTGGGTGAATGATGCCCCATGGCATTAAGCGACTCTAATAAGCTAGGGTCAAGCTGGAAATCTTCAAATTGCATGCGCAGCGTCTCGACGGATAATAGCGAAGCATTATAAAGGTTATAGCGGTTAACTTAAATAACTTAATCTGAGCGGGGATAAACTTATGTCGCTCAGTAGTCTGTTTCGCTAAAAAATAGTGAGATCTCAGCAGCTTTTGTGCTGGTTGAGTGGTTATGAGTGTTTAGTGCAGCTCATTCGTGCCGCTGTTTTGCAGTTATTCCGCACTTCGCTATCATCAAAGGGGCAGACATTTTTTTAAACTTCTATAAGATACTGCGAATATAATGAAGATAGGCTGTTGTTAAGGTTTATTTCGATGGATTGAGTGATGTGTTTTTAGGAGCCTTGGCATAAATATTTATCCACTTACTAGCGTTATTTAAAGTGGGTTCCTGAGCGTTAGCCCTGCTCGGGAAGATAAGCAAACAGGTTTTGATTGGATTTTATGTTTCTGATAGATGGGCTGAAAACGATATGACATTCGATGGGTTATCACATTTTTTTATCTCGTCTCAAGACAGCCTGTTACTAAACGTCTACTACAATCCCTCGCTGGTTACTCTGTCTATTTGTATTGCAATTTTTTCAGCCTTTATGACCTTTCAGGTTGCAACGCAAGCGGTCACGAGCCAGTCCCATTTCCGTAAACAGATCATGTTGTTCACTGGGAGTCTTGTGTTGGGGGGCGGAGTTTGGTCGATGCATTTTATCGGCATGCTGGCTTTTGATTTGTGTTCGCCCGTGAGTTACAACTTTGCGCTGACAGCCCTATCCTTGTTACCTAGTATCGCCGCTTCATGGGTGGCGTTGAATCTATTAGCTAAACCTAGCTTTCGCTTCTCACAGGTGTTGATCAGTGGCACCCTCGTTGGTGCGGGGATTGGCACTATGCATTACGTTGGCATGGCTGCGATGGAAATGGCGCCGCTACTGCGTTATGACCCATTAATATTTGCGCTTTCTATCATAGTGGCTGTATTGCTGGCTATTATTGCATTGTGGGTGAGAACCGGCGTTAATAAATTAATCCCGCTGAACATCAATGTGATAATGATTAACTTTCTCGCCAGTATCCTAATGGGGCTGGCGATTTCAGGTATGCACTATACCGGTATGGCGGCTGCACGTTTTGTTAAGCCTGAAGGGTTGGAATTAACTCAGCAAACCTCTGAAATCTCTTTCTATCTCGCCATTGGCGTGTCCGTCATTACTGTCACCATTATCAGCCTAGTGTTAATCGTAAACCTGGTCTTCAAATATAAAGATCTGACTCAGTTGGCAAAATCCAATGAAGACAGAATGCGCGCCATGATGAATACGGCAATCGATGGGATTATTACCATTGATGGCAAAGGCATTGTTGTCAGTGTGAACAAAGCTGTGACCGTGATTCTAGGTTGGCGAGCCGATGAGCTGATGGGCTTTAACGTGAAGAAAATTGTGCCAGATGCCATTCGTGAAGAGCATGATGGCTATTTAGCTAAATACGTTGAAACACACAAAGCTAAAATTATTGGGCTTGGCAGAGAGGTTGAAGCGCAGCATAAAGATGGCTCCCAAGTGCCGATTAACTTAAGCATTGGCCATGTAATGCAGGGGAAAGATCATTATTTTGTCGGTTTTATCACTGATCTCAGCAAGCGTAATGAAATGGAGCTTGAGCTTAAAAATAATGAAGCCAAGTTTAGATCTTTGATCGGTAATATCCCTGGCATTGCTTATCGTTGTAAAAATACTCAAGGCTGGCCAATGGTTTATATCAGTGATGCGGTATTAAACATCACAGGTTATCCGGCTGCCGATTTTGAACTGCCGCATCCCAAACGGTTTTTCTCTGATCTTTATCATCCAAATGATCTTGATGCTATTTATAACAGTGCACAGCCACCGACATTTTCAATGGAATATCGCATCATTCGTCGAGATGGTGAAGTGCGTTGGTTATTTGAACATGGCAACTACATAAACGATGAGTCTAATGGCGAGCTTTGGATTGATGGGTTTGTGATGGACATTACCGAACGAAAAATCATGGAGCAGGACTTAGTCACGGCAAAAAATAATGCGGAGCAAGCCGCTGCTGCCCGTTCGGCATTTTTAGCCAACATGAGCCATGAAATTCGTACGCCAATGAATGCCATCATAGGCTTCAGTGATATTTTATTGGAATCCCAACTAGAGCTGGAGCAGCAAAAACAGCTAACGACCATTAATCGCTCCGCCAAATCCCTATTACATTTACTCAATGATGTGTTGGATAGCGCCAAATTAGACAAAGGTAAGCTTGAGCTGGAAAGTCGCGTCTTTTCATTAACCGATGAAATCGACACTGTTATTTCGACACTGTGGTTGCAAGCTAAAAACCAGAATCTGTTTTTAGCCGTGGATATCGCGCCGTCGATGGCAAGTAACTATATCGGCTCACCAGAAAGGATCAGACAAGTGCTGATTAACTTAGTGGGCAATGCGGTTAAATTCACATCCGAAGGTACAGTCACTGTCCGTGTTTATCCTGAACACGACCAACAGGTGACCTTTGAGATTGCGGATACTGGGATTGGTATGTCGCCGGATCAGCTTCAGCATGTATTCGATGCCTTCTCGCAGGCCGATGCGTCCATGAGCCGCAAATACGGCGGTACAGGTCTAGGCACGACTATCAGTAAACAGTTGGTTCAGTTGATGGGCGGGCATATTGAAGTCCAAAGTGTGTTAGGTGAGGGCAGTACATTCCGTTTTACTATTCCTTTAAAAGCCAGCAGCGAAACCTTATCTAAACAACAATCTGACATCACGGCTTTACCTCCGTTGACCATATTAGTGGTTGACGATATCCAGCAGAATATTGATTTACTGACGGTATTATTCACCCGTTTGGGGCATAAAGTGATCACGGCTCGCGATGGTCAGCAAGCCTTGGTTCGCATGCGAAAAGGCCCGATTGATGTCACCCTAATGGATCTGCAAATGCCCATTATGGACGGATTAACCGCCGCTAAAATACGTCGTCAACAGGAAGCCGAAGAACAACTGGCGCACATGCCTATTATTGCCTTAACGGCCAGTGTGTTAGAACAAGACCAAAATGCCGCCGTACAAGCGGGGATGGATGGTTTTGCGAATAAACCTATCGATTTTGCGCACTTGAGCCGTGAAATCGCCAGAGTACTTAAACTCGAGCCGTTGACGACGCTAGTCGAGTTGCCCCTGTCAAATCGTTATCTCGTGATTGATGAGCTTCGCGGCATTAAGCTGTGGGGAAGCCTGTCAATATACATCAAAGAGTTGACCAAGTTTGTTGCCCAGTGGCCTGAAAAAAACCAGCAATTACAAGACGCAATCAATCAAGATGATCTCCAGCAGATAAAGCAGTTAAGCCACGGCTTAAAGGGCATCAGTGGCAACTTAGGTTTGTCAAAATGGATGCAGCTGTTTAGCCAATTGGAAAGTGCTGAACCTGAGTCGATGCCGCAGATATTTGATGACGTTTGTGCCTCATTAGGCGAGATAGAGGCCTATATTGCGGGCGCTACATTACCCGAACATTCTGCCTCGAATACCCCATCGAAAAAGGCTGATTACGCACAGCTTATCTTGCCCCATATCGATGCGCTTATTGCGGCTATCTCACATCACTCCTTTGATGAGGCTGACCTTATCGCGCTACAAAAACTCAGTGATGAAGCGAATAAAATCGTGATAACCAGTATTGTTGACGCCTTAGATGACTTTGATTTTGATATCGCCCACAAAGCACTAACGGCACTAAAAATATCCATCTCCACGCATGAGGAGTCGTAATGCAGACTGCAACTGAATCGAAAAAAACCTTATTGTTAGTGGATGATGAACCGGTCAATTTACGGGTGTTGAAGCAAATATTGCATCAAGACTATCAGTTAGTCTTTGCCAAAAATGGTGAGGAGGCGTTGCGCTTAGCACAAATCGAAAAACCATCGCTGATATTGCTCGATATAATGATGCCGAATATGACGGGTTTTGAGGTATGCCAAACACTGAAGACTATGACAGAAACCCAGTCTATTCCGGTGATTTTTGTGACAGCACTCAATGACGAACACGACGAGGCAGCAGGCTTTGCCGCGGGAGGTGTGGACTATATCGCCAAACCTATTTCAGCTGCGATCGTTAAAGCTAGGGTTAAAACGCATTTGTCGTTGGTTCAAGCTGATGAATTGAAACGAACGCGTCTGCAAGTGATTCAGCGCTTAGGCAGGGCGGCGGAATACAAAGATAATGAAACCGGCACCCATGTGCTTAGAATGAGCCATTATTCGAGAATATTGGCGCTGGCTTACGGCTTAACGGAATCGCAGGCGGATGATTTGTTGCATGCCGCGCCTATGCACGATATTGGCAAAATTGGTATTGCCGACAGCATAATGCTCAAGCCTGGAAAGTTAACCGACGAGGAGTTTGAGATCATGAAAACTCATCCTCAAATTGGTGCTGAAATTATTGGCGAGGCGGATTCTGAGTTATTGCGTTTAGCTAAATCAGTGGCACTCACGCACCATGAGAAATGGAATGGCACGGGTTATCCCCATGGGCTGCAAGGCGAGCAAATCCCCTTAGAGGGCAGAATTGTGGCTTTAGCCGATGTATTTGATGCGTTAACCAGTAAGCGGCCATATAAAGAGGCGTGGTCAGTCGACAAAACCATGGACTACATTCACGGGCAAAGCGGCGTGCATTTTGACCCTGTGTTGGTCAGATTATTTGCCGAAAACTTACCGAAAATAATTGAAATCAAAGAGAAATGGACCGACCGCTAAAGCCTTGTGGCACAAGGCTTTAACCTGATGTCATCTTAAATGTAATGCAGTTTACTGCTTGAAATAAAAGGCTATTTAACTTAACAGCCACTTTAGAGAGTGGCCTTTATAGCTTGAGGTAAAAATCTCGAGCGAGTTCGATCATCTGCTCTGTGTACTTGCCTTCACTATTTCGAATCGTCAGCTCCCCGTGTTCAGTAGGAGTTTGCCGATCTTTGCTGACCACAATTAATACCCGATTCGCCTCCTTGGTACTCACACTTTTGGCTGGTACTTGTTTGGCAATAGCGAGTGTCGACGACTCTGCAACATATGCAGCAAAGCGCGGCAGACTTTGCATTGGCAGAATCAAGGTAGCTTGACCTTGGGGCGAGAGGCATAAATCTATGGCATCGAGTAGCGCGGTAAAACTTAAGCTATCTGTGTGACGGGCCATAGCGCGCTGGGATTGTATCGCTTGTGTGCCTTGCTCAAAATAGGGCGGATTACAAATGATGTGATCAAAATACTCTTGATACTCAATCTGTTGGCAAAAGTCTTGGATACTGCAGTTGACTAAGGTGAGTCGATTCGCCCACGGACTATTGTGGAAGTTATGCAGGCAAGCCTCGGCTGCACTGGTGTCTAACTCGACACTGGTAATATGTGCTTGGCTGCGCTGCGCTGCCATTAAACTGAGTAAGCCGCTGCCAGCACCAATATCTAACACTGTTTTCGCTGCGGTCAGTTGAGCCCACGCGCCTAGGACGACACTGTCTGTGCCTACGGCCATGCCGCAATTCATATCATCGATATGAAATTGTTTAAAAGTGAATGCCATGGAGAGTTAATTTTTGCCGTTCTAAGGTGGTTAGGCCCAATATTGGGCGGGCAGTATTCTAATTCTAGCCCTCGTTTTTAGCCAATGCTTTTAAACAGAAGATGTTGCGCTAGATGTATGAATTTGTGTCGGCATAAGATTTTATTTTTTACGGCGCAATACAGATTTTACTTAATTAACGCTTTATTTTATTGCCTTAGAAACCTTTTCTTAGCAGTTAATTAGCATTGTTTCGCTTTTTTTATCCTAACGGTCTTGTTGTCTTGTATTAGGACTTTAAGTCTGGTATTAGTTTCGCCCCCATTTTTAATCACTTTTATGATTAACGGATAGGTAAACGAGTTTGGTGGTGAATTAGTAGTCAGTGTGGCTGCGTAAAAGTTCGTCATAGATTATAAACTCGACAGATATCGAACAGATTTACCACGGAATTGTGTAAACAAAGATTTGCACTCCGGATGGGCTTTGTTTTAGCTATGGCTAATCGACACATAATCACTTAAGTTTGTAAAAAAACAATAAGACAAGATGGGGCTTCCAGTGCAAGACAATCAGATGAGTATCGCAGATACATTAGGCTTAGGTTTTATGACCTTCGCATTCTTTTTAGGGGCAGGTAACCTAATTTTTCCACCGTTCGCGGGAATGTTAGCGGGCGGTAATATGCCCCTCGCCATGTTGGGTTTTTTGATTACCGCCGTAGGTTTACCTTTAGTTGGACTGATTGCTGTCGCTAAGGCTCAAGGTAAGGTTATGGCTATGCTGCCAGTATTTGCAGCAACGACATTGGCTATCGCGATTTATATCATTATCGGCCCTGCGTTTGCTGCGCCGCGTACCGGTTTAGTGGCTTACGAGATTGGCGCTAAGCCCTTTATCGATGACACCACGGCAACATTTTTACTGGGCAGTTTAGAACTGAATCTGTCGCAACTGCTATACACCATGTGTTTCTTCACCGTCACTATGTTATTGGCGCTTTTCCCTGGCAAGCTGCTCGATAGCGTAGGTAAAGTATTAACGCCTATTTTATTGATCTTGTTAGTTGGATTGGCTGCATCTGTGATGTTTTTACCTGCCTCCGAAGTGGGCCAAGCCGTAGGCGATTATCAAAACCATCCGCTGACCAAAGGTATTTTGGAAGGCTACAACACTATGGATACGTTAGCGTCCTTAATGTTTGGTATGCTGATTATCGATATCCTGCGCAAAAAGGGGATTGATCAACCGAGTGCTCAAACTAAATATCTGATCCGCGCCGCCTTTATTGCTGCCGCTGGTTTAGCCTTTGTGTATGTGTCGCTGTTCTTTTTAGGTGCGACCGCAGGCGATATCGCCATCGGTGCTAAAAATGGCGGCGAGATTTTAACGAACTATGTGACCCGTGAATTTGGTGATTTAGGCTCAGTCTTGTTGTCATCGGTCGTGACCTTAGCTTGTTTAACCACAGCGGTTGGCCTTGTGAGTGCATGCTCTGAGTTCTTCAATGAGCTGATGCCTAAACTGTCTTACCGTTTCCTGGTGATCTTCTTAAGCGTGATTTGTGCTGTGATTGCTAACGTGGGCCTAAGTCAGTTGATTGCTATTAGTATTCCCGTATTAATGACGATTTATCCTGTGGCTATTGCTCTTGTGGTTGTGACTTTCCTGACTGCTTATTTTGCGAATCCACAGTTTGCACATCGTGCAGTACTGAGCGTGGCACTGTTTTTCGGCATCTTCGATGGTCTTAAAGTGGCAGTGAAAGGTTTGACTGACGCTGATGGTCAAGCGGTGAATGGCTTAGCGCAGGGCTTTATCCATGTCGTGGATGTGATGTCTCCCGTGTTATCTAAGCTGCCACTCTATGAAGAAGGCATGGCTTGGTTACTGCCAACGATTGCAACCATAGTACTGTGTTTAGTGTTTGGTCGTGGTCGTGATCGTGATCAAACGGCTGCTGCTTAAGCCTTGTACTCGCGTTTTTACGCGGGACTCAGTTAAGCTGATGTAGGCTTAAATCTAGTTAAGTTAATATCAACGGCGTATCATTTGATGACGCCGTTTTTTTATGGAGTTTTTGTGCCTAAGACATATCAGCCCGATCCGCTCATTGATGTTTTTCTTGATGATCTCTGGTCGAGCAAGGGACTGAGTGACAACACCTTATCGGCCTATCGCACCGATCTGCGCCATTTTGATCGTTATCAAGCTCAGCAAGGGGTAACGCTGCTCGCGGTTTCTCAGGCGGATGTCAGAGCGTATTTAGCCTTTAGAGTCGAGCAGGATTTTGCGCGCACCAGTAGTGCTCGGCTGCTCAGCAGTTTACGGCGTTTCTATACCTATTTAGTGCAGAGCAAGCAGATTTCAGCCGATCCTATGGCCCTAGTCGAGTCGCCTAAATTAACCCGCCATTTACCCGATTCATTGAGTGAATCGCAGGTCGATCGCTTGTTGTCTGAGCCCAATGTGGAAGATGCGGTCGAATGTCGCGACAAAGCCATGCTAGAGCTGTTGTATGCCACAGGCTTGAGGGTGAGCGAGCTCGTTGGCTTGACTATGGAGCAGATGAGCCTGCGCCAAGGCTTAGTGCGCATTGTGGGTAAGGGCGGCAAAGAGCGTCTTGTGCCGCTGGGTGAATTAGCTATTACCGAGGTCGAGAGCTACATGAAGTTTGCGCGCCAAGAGCTGCTCGGTAATAAACAGTCCGATGTGGTGTTTCCGTCAAAACGCGGGCAGATGATGACGCGGCAAACCTTTTGGCATCGGATTAAGCTGTATGCCCTGCGTGCTGGGATTGAAACCGCATTATCACCGCACACATTGCGCCATGCTTTTGCTACCCATTTGCTCAATCATGGTGCCGATCTGCGGGTGGTGCAATTGCTGTTAGGCCATAGCGACCTGTCAACCACGCAGATTTATACCCATGTGGCGCGGGCAAGGTTGCAGGAATTGCATCAAGAGCATCATCCAAGAGGCTGAAAAAGGATTTAGTTACAGCATAAATTTGCTTTCCGCGCGGCTTGTCTGTAACTTTTTGCCACCATACGGGGTCTATTAAGTATATCGCGTTTGAACGACCTCAACATCTCTTGACCGAGAGCCAATTTATAGGATGTCCCATGAAGTTAACCCGAGCATTATCTTTAATTTTTGCCCTTGTTGTAGCTCCTCTTGCTCACGCCGCAACAGCGACCTCGCCAGATACCGCTGCTATTAAGCAAAAACTGACTGAGATGTTGGATGTTGAAGTCATTTCTATGCAGGATTCGCCGATTGAGGGTTTGTATCAAGCCATGACTAACCGCGGCGTGCTCTATATTAGTCGTGATGGATCAAAACTGTTCCACGGCAGTTTGTATGACCTAGATAAAGGCATGAAAAACTTAACGGAAGCAGCATTAGCTGGCCCACGTTTAGAAATGATGAAGCCGCTTGAAGACCATATGTTGGTTTACAAAGCTAAAAACGAAAAACACGTGGTCACTGTATTTACCGACGTCAGCTGTGGTTATTGTCGTAAATTGCACAGCCAAATGGCCGATTACAACAAGCTTGGCATTACCGTGCGTTACTTAGCCTTCCCGCGTGCGGGCGTGCCGTCAGCCAACGCCGACGAAATGCAAGCCATCTGGTGTGCTAAAGATCCATTAAAAGCCATGACAGACGCTAAAGCAGGCAGCAAAGTGGCTGCAGCAACATGCGATGCTAAAATTGCCGAGCAATATGCTTTAGGCACCACCTTTGGTGTGAATGGTACGCCGGCAATCGTGTTAGAAGATGGCAATATGATCCCAGGTTATCAACCCCCTGCGGACTTATTACGCACCTTAGAAGCGCGTCAGTAACAGTCAAAATAGTAAAATTTATCCCACGAAAGGTGAGCTTAAGGCTCACCTTTTTGTTATCTTATCGCCACGATTTCATGAGAGTTTGAGTCCCTTGATCCATAAGATAGTCCGTCGCCCAACCGTTGATGATAGCCATTTACCTGCTCATCTTTCGCCGCTATTGAAGCAGCTTTACGCTCGCCGCGGTGCGCTCAGCCACGAATGCGAACTTGTCCTTAAGGGTCTATTAAGACCTGAAACCATGAAAGGCTTACCCGAAGCTGCGGCGCTTATTGCCGATGCCATGCAGGCGAATAAGTCGATTTTGATCGTCGGTGATTTTGATGCCGATGGCGCGACCTCAACCAGCGTATGTATGCTGGCGCTACGGATGATGGGCGCGGTGAAAGTGGATTATTTGATCCCCAATCGCTTCGATTACGGCTACGGCTTAAGCCCTGAAATTGTTGCGGTTGCGGCCTCTAAACAGGCTGAAATGCTGATCACTGTCGATAACGGTATTTCATCGATTGATGGCGTTGCTGCGGCCAAAGCCTTTGGTATGCAAGTGGTGATTACTGACCATCATTTACCCGGACACGAGTTGCCTGCTGCCGATGCGATAGTGAATCCGAACCAACCCGATTGCCCATTCGCGAGTAAATCGATTGCCGGTGTCGGTGTCGCCTTTTATTTGATGACAGCATTAAGGGCTGAACTGCGAACGCGAAACTGGTATCAAACTCGCGCTATTGCTGAGCCTAATTTAGGGACGCTGCTCGATATCGTTGCCCTCGGCACAGTCGCCGATGTGGTATCGCTAGATGCCAATAATCGCATTTTAGTCGAAGCGGGTTTGCAGCGCGTGCGAGCGGGTCGCTGCCGTGTGGGGATTACCGCGCTGCTTGAAGTGGCGAAGCGAAATCCAGCGCGTATTGTGGCATCTGATTTTGGTTTTGCCGTGGGCCCAAGGCTTAATGCCGCAGGCCGGCTGGATGAAATGGCGCTTGGGGTCGAAACCTTACTCTGTGAAGACATGATGCAGGCTCGGCGTATGGCGGCCGAGCTCGATGGGTTAAACCAAGAGCGTCGTGAGCTGGAAGTCGGCATGCAGCAGGAAGCCTTAAAAAGTCTTGAGCACTTAAAGCTAAACGAAGAAGAGTTACCTTGGGGCATTGCGCTATTTCAAGAAGATTGGCACCAAGGCGTCATTGGTATTCTGGCCTCGCGCATTAAAGACAAATACCACAGACCCGTGATCGCCTTTGCCGATGCCGGCAATAACGAAATCAAAGGCTCGGCGCGTTCGATCAAAGGCTTACATATGCGCGACCTACTCGAGCTGGTCAACACGCGCCATCCGGGACTGATTATCAAATTTGGCGGCCATGCGATGGCGGCGGGCTTGTCACTCAAAGCGGGCAGTTTTGCTACCTTTGCTAAAGCCTACGATGACGGCGTGCGTGAACTACTCAAACCTGAACTGCTAACCGGCGAGTTGTGGTCCGATGGTGAACTCACTCCCACAGAACTGAATCTTGAGATGGCCCAGTTACTGCGCAATGCCGGGCCTTGGGGGCAAGCCTTCGAGGAGCCGTTGTTCGATGGCTATTTTAAGGTTATCCAGCAGCGGATAGTCGGTGAGCGCCACCTTAAACTCGTGCTTGAAACCCAGTGCGGTACTGTGATGCTCGATGCGATTGCCTTTAATGTGGATTTACACACTTGGCCCGATGCAACGATTAACCATGCTCGAATTGTTTATAAACTCGATGTGAATGAGTATCGCGGTAATTTCTCGTTGCAATTGATGGTTGAGCAAATCGAAGCCATGTAAACCGGTATCGACAAGGAGTTCAGTTGCAACCGCTACTTTCGTGGGGGCTTTGTATTCGCTAGCTCAATTGGTGTTATTGGCGATGGCTTTTATGTTATTTATGAGTGCGAAAAAAGCCTAAGTTAAATTAATAAGTCGTGCTTACAACAATATTGGGACGAAAAATGGAATACAGAGTCAGCACAGAGCAATCGGAAATGGATTTTGAGGTTATTCATGGCTTTATCAGTAACAGTTATTGGGCGCAGGGCATGCCAAAGGCATTGCTGCGTAAAGCACTAGCCAATAGCCTCTGTTTTGCTGTACTTGATGATGAAGCTAAACAAGTAGCCTTTGGCCGCTTAATAACAGACAAAGCCACCTTCGCCTACCTTGCCGATGTGTTTGTACTTGAGTCGCACCGTGGTTTAGGATTAAGTAAGTTGATGATGGCAGCAATTATGGAACATCCCGAACTGCAAGGACTTAGGCGGATAATGCTCGCCACCCGCGACGCCCATGGACTCTACGCCCAGTTTGGTTTCAACGCGGTCGATACGCCTGAAACCTTAATGCAAATTCGGTTAGAGAATCCCTACCTTTAGGCTAGATTTTATTGACGTAAACTTTAAAAATATCAAGATAAGGACATCTGTTATGACAGGAAAAACTCAGCCAACGACAGTAGCCGATAGCATAAAAGTGAAAGGCCCCGCATCTTATTTCCCTTCTATCGAGAAAACCTATGGTCAGCCGATCGCCCACTGGCTAACGCTTTTGCAAGGTCTTGAAGGTAAAAAACATATGGAAATGGTGGCTTGGCTTAAGGGTGAGCATCAATTCGGTCATGGGCATGCCAATGCGCTGGTGGCATATTTTATTAACGAAAAAAGTCGATAGCGGTACTTAGCTTGACACAATTACAATATGCCTATCTTGCCAGTTTTTCTGTTTCCTCCGCTTTTTTGAATGGGTTACTTGAGGGGCAAGTGCCTTGGGTACGGCTACTTTGCTTAATCTTGTTGCTTTCAACCATGGGATTTGCCTGTTTGTACCATAGTTGAAAGCGTTCGATAAACTCACAAGACTCGAAATAAATTCTCTTAAAAACAAGAAGCCAGCTTGTGCTGACTTCTTAGTTTATGCGGTTAATGTTGCACTATTATGCTGCTTTGGTATCGCTAATTTCTTCATCGCTGTGACGAATCAAGTAATCAAATGCCCCCAGTGATGCGGTCGCGCCGCTGCCCATGGCAATGATAATTTGCTTGAACGGCGTGTCAGTGACATCGCCTGCCGCAAATACCCCAGGGATGGATGTTTGACCGCGGGCATCGACAACGATCTCGCCCCTTGGGGTTAAATCGATAGTGCCCTTCAACCATTCCGCATTCGGCACTAGCCCAATTTGCACAAAGATACCTGCCAGTGCGACATGGTGGCTCTCGCCTGTTGCTCTGTCTGTGTAGTTCAGGCCATTAACCCGAGTACCATCGCCAGTCACTTCTGTGGTCATGGCTTGGGTAATAATCTTGATGTTACCCATAGATGCTGCTTTACGTTGCAGCACATCGTCGGCGCGTAGGGTTTTATCAAACTCCAGCACAGTCACATGTTCTACTATGTTGGCGAGATCGATAGCCGCTTCGATACCTGAGTTACCGCCGCCAATCACCGCCACACGCTTGCCCTTAAATAACGGACCATCGCAATGTGGGCAGTAAGCCACACCTTTGCCGCGGTATTCTTTCTCGCCGGGGACGTTCATTTCACGCCAGCGGGCACCTGTGGCTAACAATACGGTACGGCTACGTAATTTAGCGCCGCTTGCCAGTTCAAGCTCGAACAAGCCATCTGTGCCTAAAGAAACTGCCTTTTGGTTGTCCATGATGTCGACTTCGTAGTCTCGTACATGGGCTTCAAGGTTTGCCACTAGCTTCGGACCTTCGGTCGCTTTGACTGAAATAAAGTTCTCGATACCAACCGTTTCAGCCACTTGTCCGCCAAACTTGTCGGCAACAATACCAGTGCGAAGGCCTTTACGTGCTGCATAAATAGCGGCCGCTGCGCCGGCTGGGCCGCCACCCACCACTAAAACTTCGAATGGGGCTTTTTCATTGATTTCATCGGCCTTGCGGCTTGCGGCATTGGTATCCAACTTATTTAAAATCTCGCCAATGCTGATACGGCCAGCAGCAAACACTTCGCCATTTAAGTAGACAGAAGGCACGGCCATAATGTTTTTGCTGGTTACTTCTTCTTGGAACAGGGCGCCGTCGATCATCACGTTGGTGATATTCGGGTTAATCGCCGCCATCATGTTCAGTGCCTGTACTACGTCTGGGCAGTTTTGGCAGGTCAGTGAGACATAGGTTTCAAAGGAATATTTGCCCGGCAGATTGCGGATCTGCTCGATAATGTCATCGCTGAGTTTGATTGGGTGTCCACCCGTGTGCAGTAAAGCCAACACAAGTGAGGTAAATTCGTGACCCATAGGCAGACCCGCAAAGCTGATTTGCGTATTAAGCTCTGGGTTAATCACTGTCATCGCCGGGGTGCGTTCGCCCTGAGTTTCTTTCAGGCTCACCAGAGAAGATAGGCTGACAATGTCTTGCGCTAAGCTTTTTAATTCTTGAGACTTTTTGCTCTCATCTGCAGACACGACAAGTTCAACTGGTCTCTTGAGGTTTTGCAGATAGGTTTGCAGTTGATTTTTTAAATTCGCATCTAACATGTGATAACTCCAAAATCGCGTAAAAGGGAGAGGTAAGGGGGCCAGTCTAGGCCCTTGCAGGGGCGGGCTTAATCCTTTGCTGCGTGGCGATACAACTGTGTCGGTTGTAACGCCAATCAGCTTGGGACGCTAGACTGGCGGGGTTGACGCTTTGCAGGCTAAATTAGATTTTGCCAACTAGGTCTAAAGACGGTGCTAATGTGTCGTCACCTGGTTGCCATTTAGCTGGGCAAACTTCGCCATCGTGAGTAGCAACATATTGAGCTGCTTGAATTTTACGAACTAGCTCTTGAGCACTACGGCCGATGCCTAAATCGTGAACTTCGCTGACCTTGATTTGGCCTTCTGGGTTAATCACGAAAGTACCACGTAGTGCTAAACCGTCTTCTTCAATCATCACGCCGAAGTTACGGCTGATAGTGCCTGTTGGGTCAGCCAGCATTGGGAAGTTGATCTTCTTGATGGTGTCTGACGTGTCATGCCATGCTTTGTGAGTGAAGTGAGTGTCAGTTGATACTGAGTAAACTTCAACACCCATGCCTTGCAGTTTTTCATAGTGATCAGCCATGTCGCCTAATTCAGTTGGGCAAACAAAGGTAAAATCTGCTGGGTAGAAGAACACAACTGACCATTTACCTAACAGGTCTTGTTCCGTTACAGGAACGAACTCACCATTGTGATAGGCAGTGGCTTTGAATGGTTTGATTGTGCTGTTGATAATTGATTGAGTCATTTTATGCTTCCATTGAGTTGATGATTGCTTAAGTTCATAACAGGACATTTGCTTGCGTCCTGTCGATGTGAAGCATATTACCGACTCGCATAAAATTAAGATAACGGATAAAAACTATTATCCTAATCGATTTAGTCGAATGCTGATGCGATTCGGTCGGACTCAATCGGTTTTTCCACAGCTGCTGCGGACTTGGTGTGATTGGGGTTGGATCTGGATTGTATGCGATGACTTTTCAGTGGATAGGTTGAGCTAAATCTCAGGCATAAAAAAGGGATATCAGTGATATCCCTTTAAGCATAAACTCAGTTAAAACAAAATTTTAGAGAACCTAGAACCTAGAACCTAGAACCTAGAACCTAGAACCTAGAACCTAGTTTTTCTTAGGCTGAGTTAACCAAGTGCTGAGCAAGCGCACGCCGTAACCTGTGGCGCCCGCAGGCACAACGGCGGTATCGGTGGCGGTTAAGGCATTACCCGCGATATCGAGATGCGCCCAAGGCTGTTCGCCTGCAAAGCGTTTTAGGAACATGGCCGCAGAGGAAGCGCCTGCGCTGCCTTCTTTACCTGTGTTTTTCAGATCCGCGATCGTAGACTTAAGCTCATCATCGTAGGCTTGATCTAAGGGAAGACGCCACACTTTCTCGCCAACCTGTTGTCCCGCATAGGTTAACTGTTGAATCAAGGTCTCTGAGTCGGTAAATAATCCCGCATACACGCTGCCGAGTGCGCCAACTTTGGAGCCCGTTAAGGTCGCGACATCGACAATAATAGAAGGTTTATAGTTTTCTCTGGCGTACCAGAGGCCATCGGCCAGCACTAAGCGACCTTCGGCATCGGTATTAAGCACTTCAACGGTGAGCCCTTGGGCTGTTTTAATCACGTCCCCTGGAATCATCGCGTGGCCAGAGACCATGTTCTCCGCCATCGGCATAATCGCCACTAGGTTGATTGGCGCCTTTTGCAGTGCCATGGCTTTAACTGTGCCAAGCACAGTGGCTGCGCCCGCCATATCTGACTTCATTCGCGCTATTGAAGTGCCCGTCGCCTTAATATTGTAACCGCCTGAGTCGAAGGTGATACCTTTACCGACCAGTGCGATTGGCGCGTCTTTGCTGCCCGGCCAATGGGCCACCACTAATTTAGGTGGGCGTTCGCTGCCTTTACCGACTGCTGCTAAGGCGCCCAGTTGTAGGCGTTCAATATCTTTGGCTTCTAATACAGTGACTTTAACGCCGAGGGATTTGAGTTTTCTCGCCTCATTGGCAAAGCTGTCGGGATACATAATGCCCGCGGGCGCGTTGGTGAGATCGCGTGCTAAAAACACACCTGCTTCAACCGCTTGCAGATTTTTATGGTGTTTCTGGTTGCCACTTAAATCATCAACGGCGATTTGGTAGTTCTTCTCGGCGCGAGTATTCGCCTTGAACTGAGTGTAACGATAGCTGCGCAGTTCAATACCGTGGGCAAGCTCTGAGGCAAATAACGGCGCGGTAGTTAAACCTTGGGTAAGCACACGCACTGTGGCTTGGGGAACCGTATCGAGTTTGGCTGCAACATTGCCACCGATTGTATTAATGTCGCCGGGTGTTAAGGTTTTTGCATCGCCAATACCGACCAATAAAACTCGCTTAGCATCGATTTCGCTGGGTACTAAAATCTCAAGAATTTCACCTTGCTTACCGGAAAAGCTGTTATCAGCCGTCGCTAGGTTTAATTGGTCTTGGGTCGACTGAGGTAAAAAATCGATCCCATAGGTAGTAGCATCAGCGCTTTGGAATAGTACTAATGTATCTGAATTCAGTGAGCTACGAGTGTCAAAACTAAAAATCTCGGCGTTAGCATTGAGAGAGTTAAGGCACGCCAGAGCCATAACGCTTAACATAAATTTGTGCTTATTTTTCATGGTGACAGCTCATATCATGGGAGTGTGAGAAGAATATCAAAGCTCAGCCTTAGGGTTAACTAATTTAAGCTATTTTGCTGATATTAATATTAAATCCAAGGCCCAAAGCGTGTCAGTGATCGCTCAAGGGCAAAATCCAATTGTTGCGACAAAGTTTGAGCCTGACTTTTCAGGGCTGAGGTGCCTAAAAGTTGTGGCGATTGGCTGGCAAATATCACCCAATTACCGCCACCAGTGAGGCAAGCATTCACATGGGCAAAGTGCTGTTGTAAGTCAGCCAACAACTCGCGATTTTGGCTATGTTCTTTCCAGCAGTTCAGCACTAAATAACCGTTGGGTTTGATAAGGTTAGTGCATTGCTCAAGGAATACTGGTGAAAGCTGCCCGGTTTCAACACCTTTGGCTGTGTAGATATCGGCAAAAATTACATCGACTTTTTTATGATCGCCTGCGGCTAAAAAGGCGATGGCATCATCATTGATAAGATTGAGCTTTTTACCTATCGGCAGCTGAAAATAGCGCTTAGCTAACTCAATCACCGCGGGGCGTAATTCCACTGCCGTTAACTTTATTGCCGCGTCGAAATTACGTAGAGAGTGAATAATCGAGCCGCCACCTAAGCCTAAGACAATGGCGCTCTTGGGCTTACAAAACAGTAAAACCAACAACATGGCTTGCACATAAGTGTGCTGGGGAATATGGGGTGCCGCCTTGAGGATTTTACTCTGCTCGTCGTTGTCCCCAAAGGACAGGATCCGTGAGTCGTCGTAATCGATTACGCGGATTGGGCCTAGTGCGTCTTGGGTTTCATGTAAGAGGGTAGAATCGGCCATATTGGGTTTATTACTCGGTTTCGCTGCTTGGCTCGCTTGCACAGGCTATAACTGCTCGCGCAAAAAAGTTAGAATTCAGACAGTTTTAGTTAATTGGGCCGCTATTATGACAAATCAAATCCTGCTTGCCTGTATTTATCTTGCAGTGTTTATCTTTTTACAGCGCGCCTTAACCCATTGGGTGAGAAAACTGGCGCAAATGAAGCAAGTTAGTGTGGCGCGGACCAGTTTAGTCACTCGTTTTATCTCTTATGTGATGTTTTTTATTACTCTGTCATTGATGGCGGTCTCGCTCGGGCTGGGCTATCAGGATGTGTCGCTATTTGTGTCATCCGCCTTCGCTGTGATGGGCGTAGCATTAGTCGCCCAGTGGTCGATATTGAGTAACTTAACTGCAGGCGTGCTGATCTTTTTCGTGTTTCCTTACCGTATCGGCGAGCGCATTCGAGTCGTGGATAAGGATGAAGATATTAGCGGCGTGATTATTGAAATCGCGTTATTCCATGTGCTAATCCACCGCGATAACGGCGATACCATTACTTATCCCAATAACTTAATGCTGCAAAAGGCAGTGTTAAAGCTGGCCGATCAAACGCCCTTAGCCGAACGTCAGGCGTTACTCGAAGGCAAGAAGAAGTTTGATCCTGAGTAGTTTGGCTAGCTGCGCAGCGCTACATTGATTATCAAACTGTTGTGAGTGATTGCCGGGGCTCTTAATCCTATTATCTTCTCATTATGTTTGCTTGCTTACTGAGTGTTTACTAACAAATACAGGGGGTTTTATTACATGCCACGCTGTTTTTTTACCTCATACTGTGCTTGAACGCACGGTTTAGTTATTCACTCTGCTTAGACTTCGCCCTTTTGTTTTTAAGGGATAATTCAATGAAATCTAAACTTCTAGCTGTGACTATCGCGGCGGTGTTAACGACTCAATTAACGGCCTGTATGGGGCAAATGGGTTTAAGCCAAATGGTGACTAAGGGAAATTTAAGTGCAGTGGATAACCGTTATGGTCGTGCTGGGCTGTTTATTCTATTGAGCCCGATTTATGGCATTGCGGCTACAGGCGATTTGTTTATCGTGAATACTATCGAGTTTTGGACGGGTAAAAATCCCATTACCGATAAATCTCCTGCCGTGGTAGATATGCCCGTCGATGCTATTTTCAAGCTTAACTCCCATGTAAGTGATGAGCTAAAGTCAGCCCCTGTAAAACTCACACAGGCACAAATTACCTATCCTGATGAACAAACCGTCGCTATGACCTTAGCCTATGAAGACGGCAGCACCCAGTTATTAGCGGGCCGTCAATCCGGTGATGATGTAGATTTCTTTCTTGATGATATTTTTATTGCCCGTGTTAGCAATCAAGAATTAGTTGCCTATAGCGAAAGTCGCTTGCTGGATGCTGAGGTAAACCCTGCAGCTTAAGGCGATTAGCTGAAGCCCAATTTGTTATTGGGTATCAAAATTAGCGATTTTATTCCAGCCCCTCAATAGGGGCTTTATTCTCCATAGGCCGATGTAAGACCGTATTTAGCCATTTAACCAATGCTAAATCGATAGCGCTTGAGTACCAGATTCTCAACAACCCAATACAGGCCTGATAGGGATAACAACAAGGTCAGTATGCCAAACAGCCAGCTAAAGGGATTGTTGAAGCTGCCTTGATTGAGGTAATCCATAAAGTGCAATTTAAACATCAAGTCGGCGATGTCTGTGTGGTCATTTTTATGGCCAACTAATTCACCATTAACCGCATTGATGTATATCCGCGTCGACAGCTCATCATCCATAGCTATTTGCCACAGTGAATTGCACTGGGATGGCCACTCGCTAATGGGGGCTGAAATTTGCTTAACTTGAGTAATCTTGCCTGGCCCGGAGTAACTTTCAAGCGCCAGTTGTTGTGCGCTTTGTTTATCAATGAGTAAGACATTGCCTGTATAAGCATCAATCAAGGTTTGCTGTTGGCACTGGTGTGCATAGCGCTGCACCTTTGCATTGAGTACATAAACGGGCTTACCCGCAAGCGCCACTAATGTCAGGCTTTCTACTTGAGTATGCTTAGCCAGCAAAGGGGCGATATCCACAAGCTTTTGTGGCTCAAACGTTTGCCTTTGCGGCTCAGGATGATGGCTCTGTTGGTACTCCATTCCCTTGAGTTCATCATGGGGCGTCAAATTGAAATAGACCCCAGTAACAAGCCAAAGTAGCAGTTGAATGCTAACTATGGCACCGAGCCAATAGTGAGCGATTTTGACCCAGCGTTTGAAGCGTTTACTTTGAGGCTTAGGTTTATGTTTAGATTTAAGTTTCGGCATCATCTCAGATACTTCCTTCTGCGTTGCCAAAGTAAAACAAAGCCGGCTAACACAGCCACAATAGAGATTAGAGCCGTACTCAGTAGCAGAAGATTGTCGATGGCTTCACCTTCGTCGTAATCCATAATGTGCCATTTCCAAAAGAGATCGAATAAACGCCAATAGTCATGTCTGCGCGTGACTAACTCACCCGTCGTCGCTGACAGATAAAGGCTTGTGGCAGCGCTATCGTTAAAATCCATTCTCCAAACGGGCAAGTATCGCGGCGCTAATTCCGCAGGGGCGATATCGGTGAGCAGGGTAGCACTAACAAGCTTAGCCTCGACGGCTAAAGAGCCGTGATGCTGATAGTTTGAAGCTATTATTCGGGCTTGTTTCTCCGTTATTGAAGGCAATAACTCACCCGAATCTGCGTTCACGAGAATGGACTTATCGCTCAGTTTAATCCGGTAGTAGAGGGTATCTGTGACTGAGGTTAACGTGATTGCTTGAGCCTTGGGGAAACGTTCATAAACCGCTGCCATTGAGTAATGGATCTGACTGGGATCGATATGCCGTGAGTCTTGCTCTTTAATATGATCGCCACGGATAAACCCAAGATCCATTAAGACGAAATAGCTGCCTGTGACTGACCAGATCCCAATCGGCAGTACCAGCAATAGCATCAACCATCTGTGCAGAAAGTGCGCCGATGAGACTCGTTTAAATGTGTTAACCCGCTTCAAGTTGATGACTCACCTTTTATTTAATTTAGCCAGCTTGCTTAAGGGGATTGCCCCCTTAAGCCCAAAGCACTACAGAACCCATTTCATCCCGACATAGTAACGACGTCCCATTAGGTCGTACGTCATAGTGTTGGTATTACCGTCGGTAAAGCTTTGATGATATGGCGCTGGTTTGTCGAACAGATTATCGATACCTGCTGTGAACGCAATATTGTTGTCCATTTGATAATGAACCTGTGCGTTATGGTAAGTGAGCGCATCAACTGAGTCACCTATCTCTGCGGCATTGGCATATTGATCATCCGCCGCGCCAATATACTGAATGTTGTAGCTAAAGCGCCAATTGTCATTAGTGACATCAAAATAGAGGTTTGAGCGCCATTTGGTGTAGCTACCATCATAACCTATGGTGCCTGCTCTAGATTCAACGGGGGCACCGGCGTAGGTTTGCAGATCGTATTGATCTAAATAGCTCAGCTCCCAAGTCGTATTAGTCACAACGTTGCCCATCTCTTTCTGGTAAAACATCGCCATATCAACACCTGAAACCACTTCGTTAGCGGCGTTGCCCAGTTGTGTTTGTAAATAGGTGATGTTGCCTGTCATTGCGTCCCGCACAAAGTGTTCGTCGCTACAGAAAGGATGCGTCATCCCTTTGCTGTCGTAACAGGCGGCTAATTTGCTCGAACCATTGACTGAGTTAATGGCGTTATCAATCTCAATTTTGTAGTAATCGAGCGTGATATTGAGCCCTTCAATAAACCCCAGATCCCAAACAATACCCGCAGTAAAGGTATTGGCTTCTTCTGGTTCAAGTTCAGCATTGCCACCACGGTCGGTTAATATTGTGCCTTCTTGCTTATAATTCGTTGGCACGTTTGATGCCATACAATTAGCGTATCGATTCGAGCTAGGGTCGAGCTTAACCCACTCGCTACAAGGATCTGTGGTATTCATGGAGCCTTGATCTATGCCGCCAAACAACTCAGGAATATTCGGTACTCTGAATGCCGTAGATCGCGTGGCCCGCAGAGTCACTGCGTCATTGACGACCCACAGCAGTCCCATTTTATAATTGGTATCGCCACCGAAGGTATCAAAATAGGAATATCGCAACGCCGCTGTTAATTCGACCGACTTAGCAAATGGCTGGTCGCTTAAAATAGGTAACAAGGCTTCAAGATAGATTTCGTCGGCAGTGTAACGACCATCAATCGGATCTTGCTGGGCTGTGTTTGCTTCACCACTGATTTTAAGTGGGTCGGGATCATTCCATCCTTTCTCGTTTCTGTGCTCTAGTCCTGCAGCAAAACTCATCATGCCCGCGGGTAACTGCCATAGAGCGCCTGTGATATTTGTCGTGAGACTAAACTGCTCATTACCGCCGCTATCACGCATGTTAAACAGGAAATAGTCCAGCATTTCAGGTGTGAGTGAGCCAGCTCCCCAAAAGTCTGCGCAAGGGACATTGGGATCAAAATGACAACTGCTATAGTCAGTCGCCTCGGCAAGACGAGCCTTATTAATGACATTGGTCACTTCATAGGAACCACGGTTACTGCCGAAGTTAACTGCGGCATCCCATTGCCAACCGTTATCTAAATCCCTTCTAAAACCTGTCACTAAGCGCCAAGTATCCGCTTGAATATTAAATTGTCGGGGCGCTTCTGCCAGTCTACGACTCTGGAGTAGAAAGTCTGCATCGGTCGGGTTTGACTCATGCCAAGCAGGAATGACTATTCCAGACACCGATTGCGGGGTAGCGGGTAATTGTGAGCTACGGTGAGTGTACATAGCTTCAGCAAACACTTGGCTGCTTGCCGTTAAGTCATATTCGCCGTAGGCAAAAAGATTGACTCGCTCGTTAGGTTGAACCGCATTAAAATACTGATAAGTATTGTCTTTATGGCTGCTTGTGTAAGGGGTGCTTCCTGTTGGTAATAGCATTATCGGATCGCCGATTGGATTACCATTGGTATCAATGAAATGGCCTCTGCCTCCCGGCAGCGCCGAGCTACCGCCACACACTAGCTCACCATTCACTTCCTCAAGCGGACAAGGTGCGCGACTCAGCATATCGACGGCTTGGGTTTTATCGTAACTCATCGCCACATATGCACTGCCACCCTCACCTATATGACCGAGGGCAAGGTCGAGCTTGTACTGTTCACCATCATTTTGCTCGGTTATGCCCGTTCGCGCTTGAAACTCAACCCCTTCGATTTGTTGCCGAGTGATGATATTGACCACGCCAGCAACCGCGTCGGCACCATAAATGGCGGATGCACCATCTTTTAATACCTCGATTCGTTCAACCACGCTAATGGGAATAGTATTAAGATCCACGGAGGAGTTTGCCCCAGTGCCACTGTTCAGCATACGTCGACCATTGAGCAGTACGAGTGTGCGATTCACCCCTAATCCGCGCAGATTAACTTGGGTTGAACCATAGCCACCTTCAGTCCAATAGGCATTCGTTTGATTACCCGCAAACCCCGCAGAGGCTGTCATTCTTTGCAGCAATACCTCAACCGAGGTGGCACCGGTTTTCTCGATATCTTGCGCGGTAAAAACGGTCATAGGCGCGGTGGAAGCCATCTCTTCCCTTTGAATTCGGCTCCCTGTAATGGCAATCCTTTCGATAGCCGTGGGAGTCGATACTTGAGGTTTAATGGCAGATGCTGGCAACATTGCTTCAGTTTCGGCTTCGGCTGCTATCCCTGAAAAAGTGGCCATGCTTGCAAGGGATATTGCCATTGAAGTCATTACTGCGGAGCGGGTCATAATAAGCCTATGAAAGGTTTGTTTAAATAATGGTATGTTTTATATAGGATTAAGTGGGTATCTCAATAAAAACTCAACGACCTGCGACACTGTGTCACACCCCTAATGCGCGGTTTATAATAAAGTGCTGATATAATCGTCGCTCACTAAGGGTTTGGAAGTTCAACCATGTGTGCCTGAGCGTGTTTTTTGTTTTACAGATATGATGATTCGGCATGGTGTAAATGGGAGGATAAGAGCATGCAAGCGCAAGTGCAGAACAAGTTTGAACGCTATCCTGAGCATATAACGCCCTTGCTATTACGGATCCGAACCTTGGTTTTTGCGATTGCTGAAGCGCAGGATTTAGGTGCGGTGGAAGAGAGCTTAAAATGGGGCGAGCCGAGTTATTCAGTTAAAAATGGCAGTACAGTAAGATTTGACTGGAAGCCAAAATATCCCGAACAATACTACCTATTCTTTAATTGTAAAACCAAGCTGGTTGATACATTTCGAGAGCTACATTCCCATGCGCTGCAGTTTGAAGGGAATCGAGCCATAGTGTTAAGTATCCATGATCCTCTGCCAGAATTCGCAATTTCCCAATGTATTGAATTATCGTTGAAATACAAAAGTATCAAACATCTACCTTTGTTAGGTGCGTAAACCGACTGGGAACCAACTTGACAGAAGCTGTAGCACCTAAATCTTAGTTAAGGTGCTACCTGTTTGCGGTAACGAAGCAGACTTATTTTTTGTCGATTGATTTGACAAAAAATTGCAGTCTTGGATAGTTAAATCCAGCGTTACCTTTGATTGAAAAATATAACAACACAGCACAAATCGCGAAATATATCCCAATATCAATGGCTGAAAGCATCGCAGAATTGATTTGTTGGCCAGTCGCAAGCAACAGGCTTACACTGAGTATTCCAGCTAGTCATCTAAAAATACGCTCTCTCATATTCACTTCCTTGTTGTTTATTTAACTCTTCTATCGCAACACTCGCTGAAAAAATGCCGTCGCTTGTAAGTACATTTGCAGTGCGAGTGCAGGATCGTATCTATCGCCTTCATCACGCATAAAGGCGTGTTGAGCGTTGACTTCAAGCCAAGTGAAATTACGGTTCAGCGCCATTAATTGCTGGTGGATTAACACTCGGCCTTCCGCCGATACATGGGGATCTTGCTTACCAAACACTAACACTAATTCCCCTTGAATATCACCGCTGCGGCTCAGAGAGTCATTGCCGTAGGCGCAGGGCAGGGTGTTGGAGTGAATGTCGGTTGGATAGAGGCAAAATGCACCTAAAATAGCGGGGTTGAGTGCGGCGCGGTAGGCTAAGTGGCCGCCGATACACACGCCCATACTGCCCACTTTGCCATTGCAGTAAGCTTGTTGATGGGCAAAGTCGACTAATGCTTGGGTGTCGCTGTCGTGGTGTTCTAAAGGTTTAGCAAACTTATCGGCGTTGCCTTTGTCTTTACCCGGTTCATCGTAGGCGAGCACTGTGCCTAAAGGATTGAGTTCATGGAATACTTCCGGCACAAATACCACAAAACCGTGGCCAGCAAGAATTGTCGCAGCGCGTGCAATAGGTGCCGTTTGCTGAAATATTTCGGAATAAAAGATGATGCTTGGGAATTGCCCCTGTGCTTCTGGGCGGTAGATATAAGTGCGCATTAGCCCTGAAGGCGTGGAGATATCCTGAGTTTCCTGAGTGGCTAGCATATTGAGGTTCTCTCTGTGAGGCTTCAAACGTTGAAGCCTCACTGTAGCAGTCAGGATTTTATCTGTCAGTTAAAACAATTCGTTACCTGAGAGTTCCCCTGCACATAACGCTTTTACATTGCTCAAGGTTGTTTGGGCGATGGCGCCTAAGGCTTCTTCAGTGAGGAAGGCTTGGTGACCAGTAAAAATCACGTTATGGCAGGCAGATAATCGACGGAATACATCGTCTTGAATGATTTCATTCGATTTGTCTTCGAAAAATAAGCCTTTTTCGTTTTCGTACACATCGAGTCCGAGTGAACCTATTTGGCCGAGTTTTAAGGCTTCCATCGCATCAAAGGCATTGAGTAAACCACCGCGACTGGTGTTGATCACCATGACGCCGGGTTTCATCTTGGCGAAGCTGGCTTGGTTGAGTAAATGGCGGTTATCGGCCGTGAGCGGGCAATGCAAGCTGATGATATCGCTGTTGGCATAAATCGCATCGAGATCTTGATATTCAACATCTAGCGCAACAACCGCTGGATTGATAAAGGGATCGTAGGCGATGACTTTACAGCCAAAACCGAGCAAGACTTTAATGGTGGCCACGCCGATTTTACCCGTACCAATTACGCCGACGGTTTTGCCGAACATGTTAAAGCCGACTAACCCCTCGAGGGAGAAGTTGGCATCGCGGGTGCGTTGGTAGGCTTTGTGGATTTTGCGATTCAGCGTCAACATCAGCGCGACTGTGTGTTCGGCCACGGATTCAGGAGAATAAGCGGGCACATTGACGACTTGCATGCCTAAGCTTTTAGCGGCAACTAAATCGACGTTGTTAAAGCCAGCGCAGCGCATGGCGATAATTTTTGTGCCACCCTTAGCGAGTTCGACAAGGACTTCTTCACAGAGTGAATCGTTAACGAAGGCACAAACGATTTCAAACCCTTCAGCAAGTTTCACTGTTTGCATGCAAAGGCGATAATCGAAATACTCAATTTGTGCACCAAACGCGGCATTTGTGCGGTTAAAATGCTGCATGTCGTAATGTTTTGCGCTAAAGAATCCAATTCTCATTTCAGTCACCTAACGGATTTTGATGTAGTTATCAGCCAAAGAGTGTAAGTGAGTTAGGGCTTTTTGTCCTTAGCCTTAGAAAATTGACTATTAAAAGAGTGAGCTTTGTCATCAATTAGCTAAAACGCTTGATAAAAAAAGCGAGCCCTGATGGCTCGCTTATGGATTGACTAGCAGTGCTTGAGTTATTCAAGCTAGGGCTCTCATATTTAAACCGTGCTTTGAGAGCCAAGGGTTAGTCCGTTAACCCTTATACGGTTTGTGACTAGTGATCTTTAGCGAATTTAGCCGCTTCAGCACCGGCGATACGGCCGTAGGTCACAATGTCAGATACTGCGTTACCGCCAAGACGGTTAGCACCGTGAACCCCGCCAGTCACTTCACCTGCAGCATATAAGCCTTGGATTGGTTTACCGGTTTTTTCGCTCTTCACTTCGGCTTTAGTATCAATCACAACACCACCCATAGTGTGGTGAACAGCAGGTGCGATTTCTAATGCGTAGAAAGGTGCTACTGCTAATTCGCGTGGTAGGTTTGGACGTTCAAATTGCGCATCTTTACCTGATTTCACGAAACCGTTGTATGCCGTGATGGTTTTCGCCAGTTCAGCGGCGGGCACATCGATTTGTTTTGCTAACTCTTCGACGGTTTTGCCTTCTTTAACAATGTTCAGATGTACATATCCTTCAATCGCTTTTAAGCTCTTACGGATTGAGTCATCGAATACCAAATAAGCGCTTTCGCCTTTTTGTTGCAGAATCGCGGCAGACGCTTTATCACGGGTCGTGATTTCGTTCATAAAGCGGTTACCTTCACGGTTTACCACGATAGCACCGTTGCCACGTACCGCTTCGGTGATCATTACGCCACCCGCTGGTGAGTATGTTGGGTGAGCTTGAATGAACTCTAAATCGCGAGTTGCTGCGCCTGCTTGCAGTGCCACGTCTAAGCCGTCACCGGTTGCACCTGGGTGGTTAGTGGCTTTAAAGCCTTTTAACTTAGGATCGTATTTAGCTACGCGGTCGTTGTTTTTCGCAAAACCACCGGCAGCAATAACCACTGCATCGGCTTTGATTATGTAGTAGCCAGTGTATTCGCCTTTAACGAGTACGCCAGTCACATTGCCTTTCGCATCTTCAATAATACGGACAACACGGCTGTTTAAGCGGATGTCAGTACCACGTTTGATTGCGTTGTCCCACAGCACTTGCGCAACGTGTGCACCTACGCCAGCGCCACCGGTTGGACGGTGACTACGGTTAACACTTGCGCCACCCATACGACCTACGTCAGTCATATCGGCACCCATAGAGGTTAACCAATCGATAGAGTCAGACGAGTTATTCGCAAGCACTTTAACAAGCTCAGGATCGTTAATGTTACGGCCACCTTTCATGGTGTCGTCGATCATGATTTGTTTCTTATCTTCAATACCTAACTTAGCTTGCGCCTTCGTTTCGGCAGCGTTCATACCGCCAGCAGCCAGTTTAGTGTTACCACCTGGGACAGGTTCTTTTTCGAGCAGGATTACTTTTGCGCCAGCATCACGGGCTGATACTGCAGCAGCAAGGCCCGCACCACCTGAACCGATAATAACCACATCAGTGGTTTCTTTTACGCCAGCAGCAATGGCTTTATCTTGTGCCGCTTTGTCAGCATCAACAGGAACAAACTTACGTTCCCACTTGCCGCCGTAAGGCATATCGAAGCCGAAGCTGTGGCAAGCATCGCAATAGGCGACTGATTTTTCATGACCTTTATGGCAGCTCGTACAAGCAATTTCGCCAATCAAGTGAGATTTATGGGGTGAGACTTTGTCTTTAGGTGCGGCGGCGGCCAGTTCTTTTAAATCGCCGTGGCAGCTAACGCATTGGGCATTTTCATGGCTAAGGTTGTCATCACTGACGCCACCTTTGTCTGAGACGTGGCAGCTGTCGCAACTGCCCATTTCACCGTGAAAATCGGCTAGCACTTCTGGTGCAGCATAGGCAGTTCCTGCCATTGCGCCAGAGATCAGCATGGCTAGTGCTGTTTTTTGAATCTTTCTTGTGAACATGGTAGTTCCTCCGCCGTACATTCATCTACTTAATAAGGGTTATTCATCGTGGCGTGATATTTATTTTTTACGTCATTCACGCACTGTTAGAGCATTCTCCATTTGCAAATTTATCACTATCTAAAGAGGTATATATGTGTTCAGGTCACATAACCTTTGTTACAACGGAAATAACATATTTAAAATGTGCAATAGGGCGGGAAATATGAATCAAGTTGAAGCTAATCACTGATTGAATACGGTATAACTTGCGCGAGTTAACATGTTGAATGGAATGGATTTAACTTTATTAAATAAAAGTGGTATTGATTGTGGGTTTTACGAGGTATTTTATCTAATTGTATTTTATAGATATTATAATGTGACTTTGCACATTAATAATTTCAATTAGTTATTTTTGAGTATTCTATAAATAATGTTATTTATCCAGCCTTTATTGTATGGGATTATGTTATTAGTTTGATTAAATGTTACACAGTTGATTCTTAAGGGGATGTAATGCAGAAACAAGGCATATCAGAAAAACGTTTTTGGATTCAACGTTTGAGTAAAACCAGTTTAAGGGCATTGCATATTTTAGGAATAGTCGGTGTTGGCGGTGGCATTTTATTAAGTGTAGATAAAACGCAATGGCTGAATTATTGGTATCTCGCCATGACGACGGGCAGCATATTAATGTTGTGGGAAATTGTGCGTGATTGGCGTTGGTTAATTCAGCTTAAGGGTGTGTTAACCTTAGTAAAAGTAGGCCTACTTGGTTTGTTTGTCCCTTTGGCTAATTTCAAGCCTGAGCTGTTAATCGCGATCCTCTTTTTGTCCGTGATTGTGTCCCATGGTCCAGCAGGGCTCAGGCATTATTCTATTGTGCATCGTCGGCAAATCGACTCGAAAAAAGAAATTAAGGGCTAATTCCAATGTCTGTAATCCATGCGCCAATCGTGACTCCCGCAGCCTTAATCACTGAGTTTACTTGGCCTGTTTCTCGCTTTGATGGACTTAAAGTACTCGATCTTGCCTGCGGCTCTGGACGTAATGGTTTGTGGTTTCTAGCGCAAGGTGCAGAAGTGACATTTATCGACAGGGATTTGTCTGCCATGTCGCACATTGAGCATGTGAACGCCCGCAAATATCAATGGGATTTAGAAGCCGAGGCTGCGCCATCGCTACCGATTGAAGAGTACGACATAGTGTTAGTATTCAATTATCTGCATCGGCCATTATTACCGCAAATTGCCAAGGCGGTTAAGACTGAAGGCCTTATCGTCTATGAAACCTTTACCACACAACAAGCTGAGAGTGGGCGGCCACGTAACCCCGATTTCTTACTCACTGAAAATGAACTCAAATCAGTGTTTGCTAACTGGCAACCTTTACATTACTTTGAAGGTCGATTATGTGATCCGCAGTCCACTCATAGCAGTTATAAAGCACAGTTGATTGCGCGAAAACCTAAAACGTAAGTTTACCGATTGAGACTCAAGAGGTTGTAGGATGTTTCCCTATCCAGAGCAATATCGCATTGCAACACCACCGCTAACGACCGCTGTCATGGTGGCTTGGGCTTTATTCAGTCATAGCCTGTTTTCCGATGCCAGCCCTGTCGCTCTGTATCCGCTATTAGCCCTGTTCCCTTTGGTGATTGGATTGCACTTGTATTTGATTTGGTTAGCAAAAGGAATGGGGCGACTCGATCAGTTTTTCTATGCCTTAGTGCATATCCCGCTAGCGTTCGTGGTGTGGACATTTACGATTATGCATGTGAATGGCAACGCTTTTTCTTAAATTCGCCTGACGTTTTATAGAAAAATAACAAAAAAAAGCGCCCTGATAATCAGAGGCGCTTTTTTAAATGCTGTATTGCTAACAATTAGGCCGTAGTGTTGATGTTGTGGCCTGCATTACCTACTGGTTTTGGCGCCGCAGCTGCAATTAAATCTACCGCGATTTGACCTTCGGCTTTTTGCTGCTCTTTGGCTAACTGAGCAACCTTAACGCCAATTGCACCATTTTCTAGATTAGGTGCGATAGCTTGGGTATTCAGTGAAATTGACATAACTAACCTCGATTGTAAGCTGGATCCCTTTATCGGCAAACCCAAGGTTAACTTTAGTCGTTAGCCATAAATTTGCCAATCTTCCATTATTTTGCCAATTATTTCGCCGATTGTTTCGTCAATTACTTGGCCTTAGCCGAGAACAGTTTGCGGCCGATGACAATAATGGCTGTAATCCCCAATGAGCCTAAGATCAACCCCAGTGCCAGCGCCACATTTTGCAGTGCAGTAGGGTCGATAACCAGCGCGATACCCATACCCAACATCATCACACCTGACATGAGTTTTAGGGCTTGGCCTTCTTTTTCAGTCAGTTTACGTTTACCTAAGGTCGCGCTGAAGACGATAACGATAATCGCCAGCGGGATCACGTAAACAATGTTATATAAAACCAGGTACATATAGCGTTCAATGTCTGGCAGATTGTGCATAGAAAGCACGCTGGTGTAAATCATCGGGAAGCCCGCGGTGCAGAGTAGTTCATAGGCGTTGGCGAGGACTGCTAGTACGGTCGATCCAATAAGCAAGGCGCCTAAGCTACTCGAATTTGACAGTTTACCCATGCGCTTTATCAAGCTCGTCCGGTTTTCCGCCGACATAGATAGCGTCACTTCCCCCTTCGTAAAGAAGTAATCTTTGATGTTGATGACACCAGCGATTAAGGCTAAACAACCCGCCGCTAAGATGATCATGCCGCCATCACTGCCTGCGCCCAACAGCTGGAAGATGTTTAGCCATGCGGTCATAAATAGGAAATAGATAAAGCCAGAGAAGAACACGAAAATCCCGCCTACGAGCAACATGCGGCTGCGACTCTTGGCATTAACCATGATCGACAATAAAAACAGTAAAACGAAGAAGGCGCAGGGGTTAAAGGCATCAACCCCTGCAAGCACTAAGGTGAGCAGCGGCAAAGACATAGTCTCAGGAGTCACTACGCCCACTAAAGGTAACTCAACGGGCTGGACTTCAGATTGCACTGACGACGGTTCTGTAGCATCCCCCAAGCTGGTGGCATCGCAGGTGCCTTCGCCAGTATCTGTGCCGCAGGTGCCAAATAGCGGCGCATCGGTTTCTGTACTCGCGCTCGTACTGACAACGCCTTTGGTGGGCAAGTCCGCTTCGCTGAGTTGACCGCCAAGGGATAAATAGCAATTTTTCAGTCGATTGACGAGAAACTCGCCGGTGACTGCTTCGCTCGAATAGCCCACCACGGCTTTTTCGCAGCTGGCCATATAGGGTACAGAACGCGCCTCTGTCGTGGTTTTTGCGGCGATAGTTTGCCAAATATCCTGCACGCCTGGAGCGGACACCATATGGGATTCGAGTTCTATCCAAGGGTATTTTTGCGGTAATGAATCGATGAAAGGATGGGCCTCTGCACAATGTGGGCAGGTTTTGGACCAGAAGAAATACAGTTTAATTTTGAGCTCACCTTGAGCATTCACATAATGCCAAGTTTGATCCGCTGAGCTTGCTGGCGCTGTTTCGGCCCAGCTCGGGATGGAAAAGGCAAAAAGGAATAATAGGGAGCAAAACAGCGAGATTTTAGATAGATATTTTGTCATAGCGCCTCCCACTGAGAGTGGGTTTAAGTATCGTCAAACGGTTCGATTAACTCTTACTCTACTTACATCAATCATTTTGATTAAATTAGATATTAAGAAGTGTTAGTTAACTCGCGAATAATAATTTTTTGGGAACTGAAACCAGTTTATCTCCCTGTTAAATGGTGTGATGCACACCACTCTCAGCTTGAGTCGTTAATGGCTAATAAGAATAGAGCACCCGAGGGTGCTCTATTTCTGACGTTATCAACAAGTGTCTATGATGGATTATGGTTAGCCTAACGCTACGCCATTTACGCTCAGTTTCACGTCAATATTATTACGTGTAGCGTTTGAGTATGGACAAACTTGATGCGCGTGACGCACTAATGCTTCAGCGGCTTCTTGCGGTAAATCTAAGCTGACTTCTAAGGCAACCGCTAATGCAAAACCGCCGGTATCATTGGCACCTATGCCAACAACCGCACTGACTGGCGCTTGTGTAATATCCACTTTGCCGATTTTAGCGACATGCAGAACGGCGTTTGAGAAACAAGCGGCATAACCAGCGGCAAACAGTTGTTCTGGGTTAGTGGCAAGTCCGCTACCGCCCATGGCTTTTGGATAGGCTAACGCGACATCCAGTAAACCATCATCCGTGCTCACTTGACCCTGACGACCCGCTTTTGCTGTGGCACGTGTTTCATAAAGTGTTTTCATAATATTGACCTTCTAAGGTTAAGGATTAAGTAAGTTGATTTGAATTGTGTGCAATTCAATTGTAGCAAACTATAATTCGATCTTTGGTGTGAATGCAAGTATATTGTGCGCAATATATTTAATTTATTGGATCTTCCTATGGCAACAACTCAACCCAACACCCGTGTTAATCCTGTCGATATGGCCGAAAATACCAGCGTAGATAATGCTTTATGCCTTGAAAACCAAGTGTGCTTCTCACTTTATAGCGCCGCGAATGCTATGGTGCGAGCCTATCGCCCTTTGTTAGATAAATTGGATCTCACCTATCCGCAATACTTGGTCATGCTAGTGTTATGGGAAGAGCAGGGCATTAGTGTCAAAACCTTAGGGGATAAACTCTTCCTTGATTCAGGCACGTTAACGCCATTGCTAAAGCGGTTAGAATCTAAGGGATTAGTGACTCGCGGTCGCAGCGAACAGGATGAGCGCGTGAGAGTGCTCGCCTTAACGGCCGCAGGAATTGCCCTCAAAACGCAGGCAAGTGAAATCCCCCATTTAATGCGTTGCAAAGTCGGCGGCGAGGCGAGCGAGTTAAAAGCCTTAAAGGCCATGTGCGATCAAGCACTTAAACAATTACATGCCAGTATTGATTAAACTCTTATCGTCGAGATTTGATCTAAGACTAACTTATTGACATATTAACGCTTATTAGCTGTTCGACTGAGCTTGATTGAATGCATGAGGCTCAGTAGGTCGGTCGTCTATGGAACGTTAGCGAGAGTGAGTTATGGCCAGTTTCGATATAGCCATTATTGGCGGTGGGATCAGCGGTGTCGGCATTGCCCAATATGCGGTAGCGGCGGGCTATTCCACCTTGCTGATTGAAAAGGGCGAAATTGGCGGCCAAACCTCGGCTAATTCCAGCAAGCTTATCCATGGCGGCTTGCGCTATTTAGAAACGGGGCAAATCAATTTAGTCCGTAAGTCCTTGCTTGAACGGCGCCATTTACTCAATCTTGCGCCCACTCTGGTTAAAGCTGTGCCTTTTTATATTCCAGTGTATGACAACAGTCAGCGCAGTCCCTGGACTATTCGCGCGGGCTTAAGCATGTATGCGCTGCTGAGTGAGTTTGATCCCTTGGGCCAATTTGTGTCTGTGCCTGCCGTGCATTGGCATCGTTTTAAAGGATTGAAACTCAATGGATTAAAGGCGGTGTTTCAGTATTGGGATGCGCAGACCGACGATAAGTTGTTAACTCAAGCGGTGGCGCGCAGCGCGCAGGCACTGGGCGCTGAAGTCTATGCCGAGGCTGAATTTCTTGAGCTGGAACATAGGCGCGAAACTTGTGAGCTGAGTTTTAGCCACAGGGGCGAAATCCATAAAGCCGAAGCGAGTCTAGTGATCAATGCTGCCGGCCCATGGGTGAATGCGGTTTTAAGCAAAGTCTTGCCTCCACTTGCGTGTGTTGAACTCGATTGGGTGCAAGGCGCCCATGTGCTACTGGATATTCCTGCGCCCGATGGCATCTTGTATTTAGAGTCTTGCTTCGATAAGCGGGTCATATTTGTGATGCCTTGGTATGGGCAAACCTTGGTTGGCACCACAGAAACGGAACTGGCGTCTTTAGATAAACCACCCCAAGCGACCGAATCTGAAATTAATTATCTGCTTGGAATTTATAAGCATTACTTCCCGCTAACGCCGGAGATTGATGAGCTTAAGACAAAGATAACTCAAACCTTCTGCGGCATTCGGGTTTTACCGAAGCAAAATAGCCAAGCCTTTGAGCGGCCGCGGGATACCTTGATGAAAACATCGATTTCCCATCCGCGCATCCTCAGTTTATACGGCGGTAAGTTAACGACGTTTCGCAGCACCTCGGCAGAAGTACTTGAATGGATTGAAAAGGCCCTTGGTAAGCGCGAGGCGATTGCCGATGTTGATAAACTCAGCTTGTCTTGAATAAACCTAAAATTGCGCCCTTGATACTGGTTTGAGCGTGTTTCGAGATGATTTTTACCCGTAAAACCGCTACAGTGTGGCGTTTTTTTACTGAATCTAGGATCTGTCGTGAGTGCTGCTATTGTGAATGCCGTTAAGCAATGTGGTTATTTTAATCAAGGTCAGTGCCTTTCTTGCCGGCATATTCAGCAGCCTCTAGCGCAGCAAGTAGCGGTTAAAACCCAAACGTTACTGCAATTACTCGCGCCTTTTATTCCCGCAAATTCGGCAGAACTTTTTCTGCCTCCCATTACTGGCGATGACAGCGGCTTTCGTAATAAAGCCAAAATGGTGGTGCTCGGTGCCGCCCATGAACCCGTGTTGGGGATTGTAAGCCCAAGTGGTGAGGCGGTGGATCTTTGCGACTGCCTGTTATATCCCGCTGATATGCAAGCCTTGTTGCACCGTTTAACCCGCTTTGTGCAGCAGGCGGGGCTTCCTCCCTATCGGGTTGATAAAGCCAAGGGCGAGCTTAAGTTTATTCTGCTGACACGCAGCCAAGTGCGCGGCGAATATCTGCTGCGTTTTGTGCTGCGATCACACAATGGCATTGAACGTATCGAACGCGAATTACCAGCATTATTGGCGGAATATCCGCAGATAAAAGTCGTGTCAGTCAATATTCAACCGATTCATATGGCAATCCTTGAGGGTGATGAGGAGATTTTCTTAACAGAAAATACCCGTCTTGAAGAGCGTTTTAATCATGTGCCTTTATTCATTCGCCCCAAGAGCTTTTTCCAAACCAATCCGCAGGTGGCAGCAAAGCTGTATCAAACCGCCCGTGAGTGGGTTGCCGAGTTTTCTCCTCACTCGTTATGGGATCTGTTCTGTGGCGTTGGCGGTTTCGGACTGCACTGCGCATCCAAAGACATTACCCTCACAGGGATTGAAATTGAAGCCGAGGCAATTGCCTGCGCGCAAATGTCAGCGCAAATGATGGGGCTCGAAAACGTGCAATTTATGGCGCTCGATTCCACCGACTTTGCCAAGGGCAAAAGCGCTGCCGATAAGCCGGATTTGATCATTGTTAATCCACCAAGGCGTGGCATTGGCGAGGCTTTATGCCAGTCATTAAGCGAGTTTGCACCTAAGGCGATTTTTTATTCTAGCTGTAATCCCAAAACCTTAGCGAAAGATCTTGAGCATATTCAAGGTTATCACTTAACCAAGGTGCAGCTATTTGATTTATTCCCCCATACGGATCATTTTGAAGTCTTAGCTATGTTGGTGAAGGATTAATCTTTTAGCTCATCAATGTATCTCTAAGCATTTGTACTCACTCGCTTTACGGTTCTTGAAATCCGCTCAAACAATCTTAAGGGCTCTGCTGTGTGGGGCCCTTGTTATGCTTTTATCTGCGTTGCTCGCGTGAAACTTCATCAAAATGTCTTTTTAGTGGCATAATCTTCAGCACTTTATGCATTGATGGGCGGCGATTTATGCTACAGATTTTCCTACGCTTTCTTACCTTAGGCTTGATGAGTTTTGGCGGACCTGCGGCGCACATTGGTTATTTTCGCCAGACCTTTGTTAATGAACTCGGTTGGCTCGATGATAAGCGTTACGCCAGTCTCGTCGCCTTAAGCCAATTTATGCCGGGGCCAGGGTCGAGCCAAGTGGGCTTTGCTATTGGTTATCAAAGAGGTGGGCTGGTGGGGGCGCTTGCTGCCTTTGCCGGTTTTACGCTACCTTCCTTTATTTTTATGTACTTACTGGCGGTAACAACGTCGGCGTGGCTCGCTAATCATTATGTTCAAGGGATGATTGATGGGCTTAAATTGATGGCCGTCGTTGTGGTTGCCGATGCCGTTCTTGCCATGTTTAAACAATTCTGCCAACGCAAATCCGCCCGTTTGCTGATGCTAGTCAGTGCTGCGGCGATTTTGATTGCGCCATTTATGTGGACGCAAATCCTGCTGTTACTCGGCGCTGCGACTATCGGTGTTTATAAATTGAGTGCGACGCAAGATGACACTGCGCCGCTTGCACCGATTCACTTGAATTATCTCTATTTACTGCTCTTTTTTGTGTTACTCATCGGCAGTTTTTTTATGGTGGATTTCGGACCAGAGGCTTGGATCTTCAGCGAGTTTTACCGCGTAGGGAGTTTAGTGTTCGGTGGCGGTCATGTTGTGCTACCTCTGCTAGAAACGGCAGTGGGCGATACCATAGGCGGCGATCGTTTTCTGACGGGTTATGCCTTTGCCCAAGCTGTGCCTGGGCCTATGTTCACATTCGCGACCTTTTTAGGCGCCGAAGTTATGCTAGATAAACCTTTCATGGGGGCTTGCATCGCGACTGCTGCCATTTTTTTACCCGGATTTCTCCTTATGCTGGTGGGCCTGAAGGGTTGGCATGCGATTGCGGCAAGACCGAAAATTGCTGGTGCGATTGCTGGCGTCAATGCCTGCGTTGTTGGCTTACTCGCGGCCGCACTTTACCAACCGGTTTTTTCTCAGGCGGTATTCTCGGGCAAAGATATGGCCTTGGTATTGCTCGGTTTTGGTGCATTGAAGTTATTTAAACCACCCATGCTGGTGCTGGTTTTAGGCTTTAGCTTGTGTGGGATCTTGCTAAATCTGCTTTGAACTGAGGGCAATTAATTGCAGGTTTCTTGAGCAAGATTAAGATTTTGTTACTTTAAGCGCATAGAGAAATAACAATGTTAGCTATACTCCAAAGATACAAGTTGTATTCCTTTGGAGCATTCAAGCATGTCTAAGTTGAGTTTACGCAATAAATTACTATTGCTATCGCTGTTCCCTTTGATCCTCGCATTACTCATATTGATGTCGGTTTCCTATTATGTCGAACAAGATGCACTTGCCGCTGAAGTGGTCACTTTTAAAACTAAGCTCGTCGGTGAGCGTAAACAACAAATTAAAGAAGCCACCGAAATTGCCGCAGGCATAGTGAATTATCAATTATCGCTAAAAGAGCAAGGCAATGTGAATCAAGCACTCAGAGACATACGTTTTGGTAGCGCAGGTTACTTTTTCATGTATGACTCTCAAGGTAAAAATATCTTTCATGCCCTAATCCCAAGTTTAGAAGGGCAAAATAAGATTGATATGACAGATCCCCGCGGCACTAAAATTATCGTCGGCCTGCTCGACGCCGCTAAACGTGGCGATGGTAGTTTCTCCTACTACTACCAAAAACCCAATACTAATGAGCAGATTGAGAAGATCAGCTACGCCATGATGATCCCGGGCACTGACTGGATGTTAGGTACTGGGGCCTATATCGATGATATCGATGCCGTTGTTGAGGAATATCGCGCCACAGTGACAGAACAAATGGCAGATAAATCCTTCGCCATTTTACTGATAGCACTGTTCCTTACGGGTATTACTGGCTTTATCATCATGATCGCCGCCCACCGTATGGTCGTGCCAATCAAGAATATGGCCGATAACTTGAATGATATCGCTAAGGGCGAAGGGGATTTAACCAAACGACTCGCCGTAAAAGGGGAGGACGAAATCGCTCAACTTGGACGTTCCTTTAACCTCTTTGTCGATAAGCTGCAAAATATCATCGGCGATGTGGCGACGGCGACCGCTAAAGTGAAAACCGCGGCCAATGCGATTCATGCGCAAACTAAAGTTATGTCGAGTCAGTTAGTCAGTCATAACAATGAAACCGATCAGGTGGTGACGGCGATTACTGAGATGTCATCCACCGCCAGCGAAGTGGCTAAAAATACCACTCAAGTGGCAGAGGCGACCCACGCAGCAACGGGCGATGTGGCTAATGCCCAGCGCTGTGTTGATGCTTCGCTTGAAGAAATTGCCTCTTTAATGTCGCAAATCAACAATGCGGCGGGCAGTATCAAGTCACTCAGCGAGCAATCCCAGAAAATCAACAGCGTACTGTCAGTGATTGGTGGTATTGCCGAGCAGACCAACCTATTGGCATTAAACGCCGCTATCGAAGCGGCCCGTGCCGGTGAACAGGGCCGAGGTTTTGCTGTGGTCGCCGATGAGGTACGTAACTTAGCCAGCCGCACTCAAGCCAGTACGTTAGAAATCAATGAGATGTTATCGGCATTACATAAGCTAGTGACCCAAGCCGTGAAAGCGATGGAAGAGAGTCAACAAAGCTGCGTGCGTTCGGTGGATTCTTCTCGCACGATTTCCGACAGTCTGGGTTCAGTGACTTCGGCTGTGACTGCGATTAACGATATGAGTACCCAAATTGCGGCAGCGGCGACAGAGCAAAGCTCAGTAACCGAAGAAATTAACCGCAACGTGTATGCCATCCAAGAGATTGTGAATGAGCTACTGCACTCCAGCGAAGATGCGGCCAGAGTGAGTCTGACGGTATCAGAGGAAGGTATTAACTTAGGTAAATTAGTGGGACAGTTTAGGATTTAATTACATCAATCTAAATAAAAAAACGGGAGACTTAAGGTCTCCCGTTTTTATTTGGCTCGTTTATTTTTTAAGCGTCAACCGTTAATTCAGCTTAGCTTTTTCGCCTTAATCAATCTTCTCGGCAACCCGTTCTACCCTCACAGAACAGACCTTATATTCTGGGATAAAAGCCACAGGATCGAGCGCGTTGATGGTGAGTTTATTTGCCGCCGCTTCAACAAAATGGAAGGGTAGGAATAGCACGCCAGCTTGCGCTCTTTTCGTCACAAAGGCGTCGATTTCAATTTCGCCGCGACGGGTAGTGAGTTTGATTTTATCGCCATTGCCTATCCCGAGTTGCTCAGCGTCATAGACTGAAATCATTACTTTAGGCGAGCCGAGTAAGTCGAGCCCCGCTGTTTTACGGGTTAAGGTGCCTGTGTGGAACTGTTCTAGTAAACGTCCGGTCGAGAGGGTGAGCGGGTACTCACTGCAGGGCATTTCTGCGGGTAAGCGATAACTCACTGGCGTGAACTTGCCTAAGCCGCGGGTGAATTGATTTTGGTGCATGATGGGCGTTCCCGGATGGGTTGCATCTGGGCAAGGCCATTGAATGCCTTGGGGAATTTTACCGTCAACTCCAGTGCTTAATCGTTGCCAAGTAATGCCGCGATATTGTGGTGTCAGCTCATTGATTTCCTGCCAAATCGCTTCTTCATTGGGGTAATCCCAAGCGGCACCCATCGCATTGGCAATGGCTTGGACAATTTGCCAATCGGGCAGTGCTTCACCTGGCGGTAGCAGGGCTTGTTCGAGTCGCTGCACTCGTCGTTCAGTATTAGTGAAATGACCGCGTTTTTCGACAAAGGCTGCGGCGGGCAGAACCACATCGGCAAGCTCGGCGGTTTCGGTGAGGAAGATGTCCTGCACCACTAAAAAGTCGATTGCATTAAGCGCCCTAAGCACATGGGCTTGATCTGGGTCGCTTAATACGGGGTTTTCGCCCATCACATACAAAGCCTTGATTTTCCCTTTGGAAATATCATGCATCATATGGGTTGCGGTCACGCCAATCTCCCCCGATAACGGCGTTTGCCAATGTGCCTCGAAACGCATTCTGGCATGAATGTCGGTGACTTTTTGGTAACCACTGAAGAAGTTAGGCAGTGCGCCCATGTCACAGGCACCTTGCACATTACTTTGTCCCCGCAGTGGATTAATCCCCGCTCCTTCAACTCCAATATTGCCGCACAGAAGTTGTAGATTAGATATGGCGGTGACATTGTCGTGTCCCGTCGTGTGCTGGGTAATGCCCATGGCATAGTAGACTGCGGTTTTGTCGGCCGTTCCTATGGTTTGGGCGATGCGGGCGATATCTTCGGCTTTAACACCTGTTATCAAGGCTGCGTTTTCTAGGCTGTAATCTGTTTTTGCCAGTTCAGCATAGAGAGCATCCACGCCTTCGGTGCGTGCGGCAATGTAGCTTTTATCCTGCCAGTCATTACGGATGATTTCCGCCATAATCGCATTGAGTAACATGACGTCTGTGCCGAGTCTGTGGGCGACATAAAGCTGTGCACTGTCGGCAATGGCGACACGTTTAGGGTCGGCCACCATTAGTCTCGCGCCATGCAAAGCCACGGCTTGCTTAATTTTCGAGGCGATGATCGGGTGAGCACTGCTGGTGTCTGAGCCTATGATAAAAATCACATCCGATGCTTGAATGCTCGGAATGTCATTGGTCATGGCACCACTGCCGATACTTTGCTGCAGGCCTGTGACTGTGGATGAATGGCACAGACGGGCGCAATGGTCGATGTTATTGGTGCCGAGTATGCTTCTGACAAATTTTTGCAGGAGGAAGTTTTCTTCATTGGTGGCTTTTGCCGAGGCCAAGCTTGCCAGTGCATTGCTGCCATGTTGCTGTTTTATTCGCTGTAAATTTTCGGCCACATAGGCGATGGCTTCAGGCCAACTACTTGGCGTGAGCTGGCCATTTTTACGAATGAGTGGCGTGGTGAGGCGTTTTTCACTGTGAATAAAATCGAAACCAAACCGGCCTTTCACACACAACATGCCTTGGTTTACCACAGACTCTTTATTGCCTTCGATATGACGGATCTGATTCGTGCTGGTATCGATTTTAAGGTCAAGCCGACAGCCTACACCGCAATAGGTACAAATAGTTGAGGCGGTTTTGAGTGGCATTTCATCGCCTTGGCGTTTATCCCGCGCATCGACGAGTGCACCCGTTGGGCAAACCTGCACACAGTTGCCGCATTGCACACATTTGCTGTCGGCCATGCTAGCGCTAAAGCCGACTCTCGGTGCGCGGCGCGTGGCGATTTCACTTATGTCTTGCGGCAGCGCTTGATAGGAATCATGGGCAAATTGAATCGCACAATGGCCACTCTGCAACTGGCACACATCGACGCACTTACCGCAGCTAATACAACGATTTGCATCAAATTGAATGAACGGACTCGATTTATCGACCGAAAATTTACGCGCGCTTTGAGTGCTGAGTGACTTAGGTTCGACATGGTAGTCGGTCGCATAGTCCCTTAATTTACAATCCGTATTGGCTTGGCAGGCGCATTCGAGGCAGCGAGCAGCTTCTTGCATGGCGGCATCGGGAGTAAAGCCTAGCTCGACTTCGCCGTAATTGAGTAAACGTTGCACCGCGTTCAATTCGGGCATGGTTAAACGGGCTTTACGTGCGACAGAGGGGTAGAGCTCGGTAGTTGGCAAGCCTTGTTTTATTGTGTTAGCTACTGCTTTTGATGAATTAAATTCAGTGGCATGCAGCTCACAGCTTAGGCCTTGTTTGAGCAATTTATCTATGGCAATTGCGGCTTTATGGCCATCGCCTATCGCGGCGACTGCGGTAGCAGGGCCGCGGCGTGCATCCCCCACCACAAAGAGTTTTTCAACCCCGGACGACATAGTGTGCTCGCAGCCAATAAAGGTATTCCAGCGGCTGAGAGCGAGTTCACCATTGCTTAAGTGGCTCGCGGGATCTTGCATAAAACTCATATCGGGAGTTTGTGATACCGCGGCTATCACAGTGTCGAAATCCTGGGTAAAGGTTTCACCAGTATCAACGGGAGCGCGTCTGCCAGAGGCATCGGCTTCGCCGAGTGCCATCTTAGCGAAGGTGACTGAATGGACTCTACCTTGCGCATCGCTATGGTTTTCAAGCGGATTGGTTAAAAAATGAAACTTCACCCCTTCGACTTTGGCCTCATGTACCTCGTAAGCTTCGGCGGGCATTTCTGCGCGGGTGCGACGGTAAATTAAGGTGACATCGCAACCTTCACGCACTGCTGTGCGGGCGCAATCAATAGCGGTATTGCCACCACCAATGACGGCGACTTTCTTACCTAAAACAAGTGTCTTTTCGAGACAATGATCTTTTAAGTAATCGACACCTAAGTAGCAACCCGCGAGTGTGCTGCCGGGATAATCCATAGGCACAGCTTTTTGGGCGCCAATGGCGAGACAAACGGCATCGAAATCTTCAACTAATTGATTTAAATGTATCTCGTGACCGAGACGCGTTTCTGTGTGTATGGTTAAGCCATTGCGGCACAGGAGTGCGATCTCCTTGTCTAGTATCGCCTTAGGTAAGCGATACTCAGGAATGCCATAACGTAGCCAGCCACCCGCCTGTGGCATAGATTCGAATACTTCTACGCTATGGCCTTGGTTTGATAAGTAATATCCGGCACTTAGCCCTGCTGGACCCGCACCGATAATCGCGACTTTTTTGCCCGTGTCGGTTTGGCGTGGCGGCACATAACTCATGCCCCCATTTTCGCCATCAGCTAAATCGAGATCGGCGGCGTGGCGTTTTAATTGGCGTATGGCAATGGGCTCATCGACGAGTCCGCGGCGACATTGTGCTTCACAAAAAGCAGGGCAGACACGGCCAATGGAGAGTGGCAGTGGCAAAGTTTGTTTAATGACTTTAACGGCTTCAGTATGGTTGCCTTGGGCGATGTGATACAGGTAACTCTGCACATCGACGCCCGCAGGGCATGCTTGTTGGCAGGGGGCTTCGCAATCGGCAAAATGATCGCTCAAGATTTCAGTCAGCGCTTGTTTGCGTTTTTGACTTAAGAATTCAGACTGAGTTATGACTCGCATGCCGACGGTGGCGGACGTTTCACATGCGCGTACGCAGCGCAAACTGGCGTCGGAATTCTCAATCTGGACGACACACAAATTGCAGGCTTGCTTGTCTGCATGCTCGTGAACGCCTAATTGCTGCGAGGCTGCGCTGGGATCACATAAGCTGGGTATTGCTATGCCAGCAGCATGCGCCACTTGCAGTAGGTTATCGGTCGGATTAACCGACAACACTTGGTCATCAATTCGAAGTTCTATCATCCCATGGCCTTTTTATATGTAGGGTGCTTAGCTGCTATAGCGCGGGGCTGCAGGCTTAGGTTGTTTCGAGTATACCTAGACAGCTTTAGAAGACGCTTATGGGCGAGTGAAGTTTACTGCAAAATTGCAGCTTGAATCACAAACCCGCCCAGACTGTGCGCTGGTGAATGTTTGTTCTGATTTAGTCGTGATAGGGTTGGCGTTATCAGGCCTTTTTAGTTGTGTTTCCTTTGATATTATGTGGATTTTTTAGGCAGGAGAGCGCTTGTGTGTCAGTCATTGGCCTCGCGCATAGCACTATCTTGGCTAAATTTAAGTAAGATCACAGTCTTAACTCATTGCTTTTTGTTAGTCTCGGCTTTAGTGCTGTGGTCTTTTAGCTTGGAAAATAATCCTTGTTATCCCATTTAATGAACAGTGCACCCCTAGGTTTACCAGTCTGGTTAGGTTAAAATGCGCGGTTGCAAATACTGTTAATCACCGCCCCTTTTAGTGGAAGATCAATTAAAGCGGCCAAATAAAGAAAGTTGAAAACTCATGTTTGAAGTTAATCCAGTAAAATTCAAAATTAAGGAGCTTGCCGAGCGCACGGAGCTTCTTAGGGGGTATCTTTGACTACGATGCCAAAAATGAGCGTCTAGAAGAAGTTACCCGTGAGCTTGAAAGTTCAGAAGTGTGGAACGACCCAGAGCGCGCCCAAGCCTTAGGCAAAGAGCGCGCCAGCCTAGAAGCTGTGGTCAAAACCATAGACGATATGGACTCAGGTCTTGAAGATGTTGAAGGCTTACTCGAGCTGGCTATTGAAGAGGAAGACGAAGATACCTTCAATGAAACCAGTAAAGAGCTGGATTATCTCGAAAGCCGCCTTGCCGATCTTGAATTCCGTCGTATGTTCTCCGGCCCGCAAGATGCGTCAAACTGTTATTTAGACATTCAGTCTGGTAGTGGTGGTACCGAAGCCCAAGATTGGGCCAACATGGTGCTGCGTATGTACCTACGTTGGGGCGAAGCCCATGGCTTTAGCCCTGAGTTGATGGAAGTGACCGATGGTGACGTGGCCGGTATTAAAGGCGCGACCATTAAGTTTACTGGCGAATATGCGTTTGGTTGGTTACGCACTGAGACTGGCGTGCACCGTTTAGTGCGTAAGTCGCCATTCGATTCATCGGGTCGTCGTCATACGTCATTCTGCTCTGTGTTCGTTTATCCAGAAATCGATGACGATATCACGATTGATATCAACCCATCGGATCTGCGTATTGACACTTATCGTGCATCGGGCGCGGGTGGTCAGCACGTTAACAAAACGGAATCGGCGATTCGTATTACCCACTTACCGACTAACACAGTCGTGCAGTGTCAGAACGACCGTTCACAGCACAAGAACAAAGATGCTGCGATGAAGCAGCTGAAAGCAAAACTGTTTGAGTTAGAAATGCTCAAGCAAAATGCCGACAAACAGGCCGCTGAAGACGCTAAGTCTGATATCGGCTGGGGCAGTCAAATTCGCTCTTATGTATTAGACGATGCCCGCATTAAAGACTTACGCACAGGCGTTGAAAACCGTAGCACTCAAGCGGTACTCGATGGCGATCTGGATAAGTTTATCGAAGCCAGTTTGAAATCTGGGCTGTAATTAATTCAAGGTATAGACGAGAAATAAGATGACTGAACAAGTAATTGATGAGAACAAACTGATCGCCGAGCGCCGTGCCAAGCTAGAAAGCATCCGCCCAAACTGTAGTGCTAATGCGCATCCAAATACCTTCCGTCGCACCCATAAAGCGGCTGAACTGCAAGCACAGTATGGTCAAAACACTAAAGAAGAACTCGAAGCCTTAGGTTTTAAGACCAGCATTGCTGGCCGCATCATGGCAAAACGTGGTCCTTTCTTAGTGATCCAAGACGTGTCTGGCCGTATTCAAGCCTATGCTGAAAAAAGCGTACAAGCTGATTTGAAAGAGCGTTTTCAAGGTCTGGATATCGGTGACATTATCGGTGTAACCGGTCAGCTGCATTTGTCTGGTAAAGGCGACTTATATGTCAACATGGAACAGTACGAGCTACTGACCAAGGCGCTGCGTCCATTGCCTGCGGACTATTATGGTCTAGCCGATCAAGAAATGCGCTATCGTCAACGTTACGTGGATCTGATCGTTAACGAAGATTCGCGCAATGCCTTCATCATGCGTTCTAAAGTGGTTTCTGCAATCCGTAACTTTATGATCAAAAAAGAGTTTATGGAAGTTGAAACCCCTATGATGCACGTGATCCCAGGTGGTGCTTCGGCCCGTCCTTTCATCACCCATCACAACGCCTTAGACATGCCAATGTACCTGCGTATCGCGCCAGAATTATATCTGAAGCGTTTAGTGGTTGGTGGTTTTGAGCGTGTGTTCGAAATCAACCGTAACTTCCGTAACGAAGGTCTGTCGCCACGTCATAACCCAGAATTCACTATGATGGAATTCTATATGGCTTATGCAGACTACAAAGATCTGATGGACTTAACCGAAGAAATGCTTAGCTCGATTGCTATCGAACTGCTTGGCAGTGCGCAAATGCCATACGGTGAGCACACAGTCGATTTCGGCGGCCCATACGCACGTTTAAGCATGTTAGAAGCGATTCAGAAGTACAATCCTGATAACGCGACCATCCAAGCTATGACCTATGAGCAAGTGAAAGATGTTGAATTCATGCGCGATTTAGCGAAAAGCTTAGGCATGAAGATTGAGAAGTTCTGGACTTGTGGTCAGCTGCTTGAAGAAATCTTCGGTGAAACTGCTGAATGGCAATTGATGCAACCGACGTTCATCACTGGCTACCCAGCGGACATTTCACCTCTGGCACGTCGTAACGATGACAACCATTTCATCACTGACCGTTTCGAATTCTTCATCGGTGGCCGCGAAGTGGCTAACGGCTTTAGCGAGCTGAACGATGCTGAAGATCAAGACAACCGCTTTAAAGCACAGGTTGACGCGAAAGATGCCGGCGACGATGAAGCTATGTTCTACGATGCAGACTATATCACTGCACTAGAGCACGGTTTGCCACCCACGGCAGGTCAAGGTATTGGTATCGACCGTTTAGTGATGTTGTTCACTAACACTCATACTATCCGTGACGTGATCCTGTTCCCAGCGATGCGCCCACAGGCGTAATGCAGTCGAACAAGGCATTTCGTTGTAAATCTTGTTGTATTAGCTTAGCCACGCGACTGCTAGTGAGTCGCTTTTGGTTAAGTTTGCAGTGATTGATTTAGGTATAACCAAACCATCACAGTGATGAATGCCCCTAAAAGAACCAGCCATTTGGCTGGTTCTTTTGTTTTCTAAAATAGCTAAAAATGATGCGTACTAGAGTCGAGCGATTAGTGACCTAAAAATAGGTTAGATGAACATCATCAAGTGGCATGTGAGTTTCAGGTTGTGGCTATCGATTGTAGTGTAGATTGCGGGTTTAGTTTGTGAGTGTCGATTGTGGCTTTAACTTGGGGTTTCATATTGCGATGTTAGGAAACACTCGCCACGCTGCAGGCATCCAGTCACCAGTTACACACGATATTGGCTGTGTTCATTTCATTATTGGTAGAGAAGATTTACGGGAAGACCTAGGATGAAGGGGTTAAGACGCGGCAATCAGTGAATGCCAAAATAGCAGGCTGCATCACTGACGTTATAAACAGTACGATGAACTATTTTTAAACGCATTTATTCACCTATACCCACTCCTGTGGCTGTTTCAGATAATCAACCCGACATTAGTCTAATAGTGTGTTGCTTGACCTCAGTAGCTAACTCAATGAAACTCTCCATTAAATCACCTCCTACTAAAGTATGGATAATTAAATAATGTTAATTTTCTTTATTTGTATCGCACTCTTAGTGCTTGCATACAAGTTCTATAGCCCCTTTGTTGAACGTCAAGCGGGTATCGATCCTAAAGCTAAGACGCCACAGGCAAAATTCGAAGATGGTGTTGATTATGTGCCTGTTCATCCAGCTAAAGCGTTTCTGATCCAATTCCTCAATGTTGCGGGTGTGGGGCCTATTTTTGGTCCGATCCTCGGTGCCTTGTACGGTCCCATTGCCTTAGTGTGGATTGTGTTGGGGAACATTATTGGCGGCGCGGTGCACGATTATTTTTCTGGCGTGCTCAGCATTAAAGAAGACGGTAAGAGTTTGCCTGAGATCGCTGGCCACTACTTTAATATCTACTTTAAAGGCGTGATGTTGCTGTTTACCGCCATGCTACTGTTTTTTGTGGGCGTGGTCTTTATCATGAGCCCAGCAGGTTTGCTGAGTAATCTCGATTATTTCAAAGACACCATCTTTGGCAATAACACCTTCTGGGTGTTAGTGATTTTAGCCTATTACTTTTTGGCGACTATGCTGCCGATCGATAAAATCATCACTAAACTGTATCCCGCATTTGGTTTGTTGATGATAGTGATGACGGTTTCTATCGCAGTTGCCCTGATGCTCAATGCGCCGCAGTTACCTGAAATGGGTGATGTGTTTGCTTATTTTGATCACAGCCACTACAACAACGAGTTACTTGAGCCAAATCCAGACGGATTACCTGTATGGCCACTGTTGTTTGTGACTATTACCTGTGGTGCGATCAGTGGTTTCCATTCGACCCAAGCGCCTATCATGGCCCGTTGTTTGACCAACGAGAAGTATGTGCGTCCCGTGTACTATGGCGCTATGGTTGCTGAAGGTATTGTTGCTTGTGTATGGGCAACGGCCGGTATTGCGGCTTTCCCTGGTGGTTATGTTGAGCTTAAGAGTCTGCTCGACCAAGGTGGCCCAGGTTTAGTGGTTAACCAAGTGGCGACGACTTATCTCGGTGTGGTGGGCGGCATTATGGCGATTGTGGCCGTGGCTATCTTCCCGATCACCTCTGGTGATACCGCGTTCCGTTCGCTGCGACTGACGATTATCGACGCATTCCATATTCCGCAAAGCATGCGTAATCGTTTACTTGTCGCGGTACCTATTCTCACGATTGCGTACTTTATGACGAAGATCGATTTCTCCTTGATTTGGCGCTACTTTGCCTTCTCAAATATGCTGCTATCAACCAGTGTATTGTGGTTAGCGACTAAGTATTTGTTCGATCGCGGGACCTTCCATTGGATTGTGAGCTTGCCAGCGATTGGTGGTACTAGCGTCACAGTTTCTTACATTATGACAGCGGGTATTGGTTTGGGTTTACCCCAACCTTTGAGCCAGCCTGTGGGTATCGCAGTTGGGGTTATCTGTTTAGTCGCGCTGATTATTGCGCACAACCGACGCAAACCTGTGGCAGACGTCAACTAGTCCGTTACACCAAGTTTGACCATTTAGACACAAGGGCTGCATTTTGCAGCCCTTGTTTTTTATGATTAGCAGTAACTTAGCTATCCTTTAATATCTTAATTTAAAAAGGGCAATGTTTGCTGAACATTATTTAATGGGATGATTTATCGCGTTTCATCTAGAGGTAAGGTAAGGTCGTTAGACTGTTTTTTGTTTCTCTATAGAAACGATTAGTCGGTGAGTTAGAACGTTACGCAGTACAAACATGCAGCAAAAGTCATTTAGTTTTTACTTACTTGAATATTTTTTGCGAACAGAAGGAGAGCACGTTATGTCTGAGAACAAATGTCCTATGCATCATTCTGCTGGTGGCACCACGAATCGAGATTGGTGGCCTAAACAGCTCCGGCTCGATATTCTGCATCAGCACTCTTCCTTGTCGAATCCTATGGGCGAAGACTTCAATTATGCTGAAGCCTTTAAATCCCTCGATTTAGCCGCGGTAAAGCAAGATCTCCTCGCATTAATGACTGATTCACAGGACTGGTGGCCTGCGGATTTTGGTCACTATGGACCACTATTTATTCGTATGGCGTGGCACAGTGCCGGCACCTACCGTACCGGTGATGGACGCGGCGGTGCGGGCAGCGGTAATCAACGTTTTGCGCCGTTAAATAGTTGGCCAGATAACGTCAACCTCGATAAAGCTCGCAGGCTCCTTTGGCCGATCAAACAGAAATATGGCAATAAAATCTCCTGGGCCGATTTGATGATCCTCACGGGTAATGTCGCGCTGGAATCTATGGGATTCAAAACCTTAGGCTTCGCCGGTGGGCGAGTCGATATATGGGAGCCAGAAGTCGATGTCTACTGGGGTACCGAAGATAAGTGGTTAGACGATAAGCGTTATTCTGGTGAGCGGGATCTTGAAGACCCCCTCGCCGCAGTCCAAATGGGGCTGATTTATGTTAATCCTGAAGGACCGAATGGCGACCCCGATCCTTTCGCTGCCGCTGTCGATATCCGCGAAACCTTTGCTCGCATGGCAATGAATGATGAAGAAACTGTGGCCCTAATTGCCGGTGGCCATACTTTTGGTAAAACCCATGGTGCAGGTGATGCTGCATTAGTCGGGCCTGAGCCTGAAGCCGCCAGTATTGAGCAGCAAGGGCTAGGTTGGCTGAGTCGCTATAAAAGCGGTAAAGGTGGCGATACTATTTCCAGTGGCCTTGAAGTGACTTGGACCTCAACGCCAACCCAATGGAGTAACAATTTTTTTGAAAATCTATTCGGTTATGAATGGGAACTGACTAAGAGCCCAGCGGGCGCCCACCAGTGGAAACCTAAAAATGGCGCGGGTAAAGGGGTGATCCCCGATGCGCATGATGCTTCAAAACGTCATGTGCCAACCATGTTGACCACCGACCTTGCACTGATCTTCGATCCTGATTACGAGAAAATTTCCCGTCGATTCTTTGAGCATCCCGATGAGTTTGCCGATGTATTTGCAAAGGCTTGGTACAAGCTGACACACAGAGACATGGGGCCATGCACACGCTATTTGGGTCCTGAAGTGCCAGCCGAAGCGTTTCTTTGGCAAGATCCCATCCCTGCGGTTGACCATCCCTTGGTTGATGAGCAGGATGTCATGGATCTTAAAAGTAAGATTATTGGTTCAGGATTAACGATTTCAGAAGTGGTAGCAACCGCTTGGGCCTCTGCATCGACCTATCGCGGTTCTGATATGCGCGGTGGTGCGAACGGGGCGCGAATTCGCCTCGCGCCGCAAAAAGATTGGCCAGTGAACCAGCCTGAGCAACTCGCTAAGGTGCTGAAAGTAATTGAGAGTATTCAGTCTGAATTCAACAAAAGCGGTAAAAAAATCTCCCTTGCTGATTTGATTGTGCTGGCAGGTTGTGTCGGTATTGACCAAGCGGCCAGAAATGCGGGAGTTGAAGTGACTATTCCATTTACGCCGGGTCGTATGGATGCCACGCAAGCGCAAACGGATGTGGAATCTTTTGCGGTACTGGAACCGGTCGCCGATGGCTTTAGAAATTATCATCCCCCCCAGTTTTCGCTATCGGCGGAGGAGTTATTGGTCGATAGGGCACAGTTACTGACATTAACCGCGCCGGAAATGACAGTGCTCATCGGTGGGTTGCGAGTGTTAGATACGAACGCCGACCAATCTAAAACGGGTGTATTGACCACGCGCCCAGAGTTTTTAACCAACGACTTTTTCGTTAACTTGCTGGATATGGGGACGACATGGAAACCCACTTCCAAAGCGGAGGATAGGTTTGAGGGTGTTGATCGCGTTAGCGGCCAGCAAAAATGGACGGCGTCGCGGGTTGATTTGATTTTTGGCTCTAACTCGCAGCTGCGTGCACTTGCAGAAGTATACGCGAGCAGCGATGCGCAGCTGCGATTTATCGATGACTTTATCGCGGCTTGGACTAAGGTAATGAACTTAGACAGGTTTGATCTGCGCTGAGTTTAGCTTTAGTTTGTAAGTCTTATCTAAGCGGCAAATGGGCCCGATTTAAGCCTTGTCGTCTTGAAGGTTAGTCTAGTGCTTAAGTGGATTTTTCAGTCAAATGATCGCCTAACTCTCACTGGTTACGCGATCATTTTTATTAATCTGTAACGGCGTTTATCAATTTAGGGTAGGGATATGAACATTCAGCAAATGTCGGGTTTAGCTATTTTACAGGCAATGGCAAAGGGTGAACTGCCTGCTCCTTCTATCACCCAGACTATGCCCATGTCATTGATTCGAGTCGAAGAAGGCTCTGTGCTGTTTAATGCGACAGCCGATGATAAGCATCTGAATCCGCTAGGCGGCGTTCATGGTGGTTTCGCTGCCACTGTACTGGATTCTGTTACTGGCTGTGCTGTGCACACTTTGCTTGAAGCGGGTGTGGGTTACGGTACTATCGATTTGAATATTAAAATCTAAGCATCAAGAGTTAGTGGCTGAGGGCAGAGTGATTAATCTGTCTAAGTCCTTAGGAATTTCGGAAGGCACGCTAAAAACGCAGGATGGAAAATTACTGGCCACCGCTACGGCGACTTGCATGATTTTAAGACCATAGGCTGATGCTATGCGGTACCCAATGTTATTAGAACAGTACTTTACCCTGTTAGCTGTAAGGATTTTATGAGCATTAATTCAGTAAATAACGGAATTTTTTAATCATATTTTCATAAATAGGCTTCAAGATTGAAAATAGCTAGCATGCGATATTCCATTCGACAGAAAGTATGTTAGATTCTGGCGAATTGTTGCTGATCGCTGTATTGTTACCTCTGTCATCAACAGTTCTCCACAGGGCCATCGCTGCAAATTTAGTTAGATTTGCAGGGAAGTGTCAGGAAGTTACACCAATTCAGAGTCTGCTTATGCAACCCAATTTATTTCCCGAACAAAGAAACGTTTACCAACAATCGATGGTGACATTACCTTCGATTGAAGCCCAATCTTCCTCTCGTCGCGGCCGTTTGCAGCGCATGGTTGGCAGCGTATTGTTAACCTGTAGCGTATTGCTGAGTCTTTCGGCGTGTGCGGCGGGTAAGCAGGCGTCACCACAAGAAGGTGAAGAGTTCAGTTACGCTTGGCTTAAGGGCTATGCCCGAACTATGGCTGCACAACCCTATGAAAGCCATAAAGGCGAATTGCCTAAAAGCCTTCAAGGCATGAGCTGGGATGATTACCAACAATTCCACTTTAAGAAAAAAGCCGCACTGTGGCGCGATCAGGACTCTGAGTTTCGTGCCGAGCTGTTCCACCTAGGGCTGTATTTCGACACGCCAATTCACATTTATGAATTGAATGAAGGCAAGGCTAAGTTAATTGACTATTCGCCTTCTATGTTCGATTACGGTAAGTCAAAGGTGAAAGGCAGTCAGTTGCCTAAGGATCTTGGCTTTGCGGGTTTCCGTATGCAGTTCAATACCGATTGGGAACGTGACGTTGTCGCTTTCCTTGGCGCCAGCTATTTCCGCGCTGTGGGTCATGAGATGCAATACGGCTTGTCGGCTCGTGGTTTAGCGGTGGATACTGCGCTGCCAAAACCTGAAGAGTTTCCAATGTTCACCGACTTCTGGTTAGAAAAACCTAAACCAGGATCGAACATCACGACTGTGTATGCCTTGTTAGACTCTCCGAGTGTCACGGGGGCTTACCGTTTCGATATCGAGCCGGGTGAGCGTTTAAAAATGAAAGTGGATGTGGCTGTTTATCCACGTAAAGCGATTGAACGTTTAGGTGTAGCGCCACTGACCAGTATGTTTATGGTGGGTGAGAACGATCGCCGTACCGGTTACGACTGGCGTCCAGAAATCCATGATACCGATGGCTTAGCCATGCACACGGGGAATGGTGAATGGATTTGGCGTCCACTAGGTAATCCAGAAAACCTACGATTCAACGCCTATAGCGATGAGAATCCAAAGGGTTTTGGTTTACTGCAACGTGACCGCAACTTCGATCACTATCAGGATGACGGCGTGTTTTACGATAAACGCCCAAGCCTGTGGATTGAACCAACAAGCAGTTGGGGTAAAGGTTCAGTGCAGTTAGTTGAAATCCCAACACTGGATGAAACCTTCGATAACATAGTGGCTTTCTGGAATCCTGCTGAGCCGATTGTGCCGGGTCAAGAGCTGCTGTATAGCTACAACATGTATTGGGGCGGCATTCCACCGGTTCAATCACCCCGTGCTCGTGTTGTCGATACTTTCACTGGGATTGGCGGCGTAGTTGGCCAGAAACGCAAATACTACAGTAAGCGTTTTGTGGTGGATTTCGCGGGCGGCACTTTGCCTATGATAGGCAAAGATACCCAAGTTAAAGCTGTGATCACTGCATCTGAAGGTAAAGTCGAAATTGAATCTGCCCGTCCGTTAGCTTCGATTAATGGTTACCGCGCTATGTTTGACGTAGTGCCACCCGGAGACGGCACTGAGCCGATTAACCTGAGAGTCTATTTAGAAGTCGATGGCCAGCCATTGTCTGAAACTTGGATGTATCAGTGGAATCCGCCTGCTAAGGATGATCGTGAATTGCACAATGCGGGTCATCTGCAATAAGCGATTTGTGAGTTATTAATCTAAAACGCCAGCTAACTTAGCTGGCGTTTTTGTTTTGGCTTAGCTCACTGAATCCTGCCTCTGCAGGTTTTTGGGTTTATACGGCTTGATAGGTTAAGACTAGATTATCTAAAAAATGCCCTAGCAACTGATTCATTCGAGTCGTTGATTGTCCCAAGATGAACTCAGGGCTTTGAATATAGGGTATTTTCTGTGTGCTAGAAAAAGCACTTTCTTGGGCAATTAATGGTCTTAATTGGCTACTGATAAATTCAAGATGGCATTGAAATCCAAAAACTAAATGTGTGTAACGTATAATTTGCCGTGGGCAAGCTTCACTTGTGGCGAGCACTTCGCAATCGGGAGTGAGGCCTGGCATGTCGTTATGCCAGTGGCCGACCACTTCAGTGGTCGAAAATGTCTTAAGGTTAACATCACTTCTTCCTGCCGCAGTTAGTTCAATGGGGAAGTAACCAATCTCGGTATGCGGGCTCTTTTGATAACGGGCACCTAATGCCTCGCCGATTAACTGTGCCCCAAGACAAACCCCCACAATGGCTTTATTTTTTTGGATAGCTTGTCTGATAAACCTTTGTTCTGCTTGGCTATCAAAATATGGACAATCGCTTTGGCATGTCGCGGGAGACTGGGGGCCACCGAGGATAATTAATAGATCAAAACCATCACTATTGTCGGGTAAAGCTTCATTTAGATAGATTCTGCTAAAGCTCATACTGTAGTTTTTGCTTGCGGCCCAATCACTAAAATAGCCTGGACCTTCATAGCTTTCATGGATAATGCAATGAATGCGCATCGAGTTTTCCTGTGTCTTTTATGGGATAACGCTATGCTACAATCCTTTTTATTTGGCTGAATAACGTTATATGGACAAGTAATAATGCTAAGTCGCCAACTCGATTCGATTAATACCATTATTGAGCAAGCGCCTAATATGCCTTCTTTTATAAAAACGATTGAGATGCAGAAGGGGTATGTGGATGCTTTACACCAGCACTGTTGGCATCAGCTTATTTTTCCGCTTCAAGGCCTGTTACAGACAGAGGCAAATGGGGCACTGTTTTTGGTCCCCCATACCACAGCGCTTTTTGTGCCTGCAGGTGTCATGCATGAGTCTGTTGCGATTACAGATACCTGCTTTATTGGTGTCTATTTGAATCCTATGTATGGTCGAGATTATGGCGCCATGATAAAGCCCGTCGCTATGAGTGCTTTTCTAAGGGAGTTGGTACTAACGCTCAGAAAACAATGTGTTTTTAATCCCCCAACGAATGTTGAGCCAATGGCTCTGGCGGCAATACAGCGTTTGCTTGAGGTGTTATACGATCAAATTAATAGTGCGGAAGGACAGACTTTTAAGTTACTGATACCGCAAGATAGGCGCCTAAAATTGATCTTTGAGCATTTAACCCAAACACCAGCTTTAGATTTATCTTTAGCGAAATGGGGTGAGATGGTTGGGGCATCGGAACGAACATTGTCGAGGTTATTTGTGAGGGAGTTTGGTTCCTCATTCGTATTATGGCGTCAACATTTACGGTTGATCTATTCGCTATCACTATTGGCCACTGACCTATCAATACAGAATGTGGCCCACCAAATTGGTTATCAAAATGATTCATCCTATATCAAAGCTTTCAAGGAGCGTTTTGGAATGACGCCACAGCGATTTCGGTTAGGCGATCATGGGATATAACGCAGTTACGACTCATGATAACGAGCATTTCATCTGACTTTTTAATTTGAATCAATGCTTTATGGATTTTATTCGCGGTTATTCATATCGTTGAATATAATCATCAATTGCAAGCATACGACTGAGTTATTGAGGACTAATTCACTTTTTGACAATCTAAATAATTTTTCACTGTAAAAGAGGCCAAATATAGGCGTAATCTGTGGGCGTTCTCGCCATGGGTCAGTATTTTATGTTTGAAATGTTCACAACGTTAGGCTTTGCTTGGTCTGTGGGTTTAGTGCTTGCGATACTGTTTGTATTGGCATACGAATTCATTAATGGCTTCCACGACACGGCCAATGCGGTGGCTACGGTTATTTATACCAAGGCTATGCCAGCCAATCTTGCGGTCGTTACTTCTGCGCTCTTTAACTTTGCAGGTGTGCTATTAGGTGGCTTAGGTGTGGCCTATGCAATAGTGCATTTGTTGCCCGTAGATTCCTTGCTCGGCATGGATTCGACCCAAGGTTTGTTGATGGTCTTTTCCCTGCTGTTTTCGGCAATTATCTGGAACTTAGGCACTTGGTATTTTGGTATACCGGCATCGAGTTCCCATACCTTGATAGGTTCGATAATGGGCGTGGGCGGCGCGTTCGCTTGGATGAATCATCAGCCTGTCTTGCAGGGCATTAATGTCTCTAAGGCCTCGCAGATCATGTTGTCCTTAATTATTTCGCCGACTTTAGGTTTTGTGATGGCGGGGATTTTTCTACTCATCATGAAATACGTCTGGCAGAAACATAAAATTCACCGCACTCCCGATGAGCAGATGCAGATTAATGGCAAAAAACACCCGCCATTTTGGGCAAGGGCGAGTTTAATTGTCTCTGCTATGGGGGTGAGTTTTGCCCATGGTTCGAACGATGGCCAGAAGGGTATAGGCCTAGTGATGCTAGTGCTGATTTGTATGGCTCCGGCGTATTTTGCCTTGGACATGGGCAGTCAACCCTATGATTTGGAACGAACTCAAGATGCCAATCGGCGCATTATGGCGATTTACGATCGTAACCAAGCCGTGATCGCGGATGTGATCGATTTTAGCGCTTCAGCAAACGTCCCCGAATATATGCTGGCCCATTGCTCGCCTGCGAATGTATTGCCCGCGATGTCGCTGCTCGACCGTCGCTTGGCAAAAGTCTCGACTTACCAAGAGATGAATGTCGCTGAGCGACGCGAGGTGCGTCGATTACTCCTGTGTATCGATGATACCGCTCGCCAAGTCGCTAAGTTAGATCTGCCCGTGAAAGATCTGACTTCATTGGCGAAATGGCGCAAGGATCTCACCCACACCACTGAATATGCGCCACTTTGGGTGATTATTGCCATTGCGACTGCACTGGGCTGCGGCACGTTAGTGGGTTGGCGAAGGATTGTGTATACCGTGGGTGAGAAAATTGGCTCATCGAGTATGACTTACAGCCAAGGTATTGCTGCACAGGTCACCGCTGCCGTATCAATTGGGATTGCCAGTATGACGGGCATGCCGGTATCGACGACTCATATTCTATCTTCCGCTGTTGCTGGCACTATGGTGGCGAATCGCTCAGGGCTTCAGATCCAGACAATCAAGCAAATCATGCTCGCTTGGTTATTGACGCTTCCTATCACTATGTTGCTCTCTGCGTGCGTATTTATCCTTGCCAATGCACTTTGGGGTTAGCCAGAAATATAAGCTGAATGCTCACATAGCCAAGCCTTAAGCGCTTGGTGTTTAAATTCAGCGCCGTTTCCCGCGATAATGAGCTATGCCATCTTGTTAGTGTTGAGCCTTCAACACCCACAAGGATAAAATGGCTGAGCAATCTCGAATACGTTTTAAAGCACGACACCAATAATAAGAGCAGCGATACCCACGGCGAGCTTGCCGTGGGTTTTATTAGGCCCGTTTTACCTTGATAGCGTTCTACCAAGAAAGTCCCATCTGGGGGCTTGTCTCTTCGGGTTTCTTTTCAAGCAGGCTTATCTCGGCGAGTTGAATGTGCGCTGCAATTTGGCTGCGCAATTTTTGATAGAGACGTATGGCGAGTTCTGGTGCGGTTTCATTATCGGGAGTATGGATAAATAGATAGGGCTCTCGGCCTTCAGTAAGCCACTGCGGGAGTTGGGCGAGCCAATTATCAAAAAAGGCATCGTTATCCTTAGGTAAAGCGCTCGCGCCTTGCTGCGCGAGTCGTGCTACGGCATCGTCTGCTTGGCCGATAAAGCGCACCACAGGATGATTTGCGGTGGCAATCGCATGCACTGGCACTCGAGGTTTTTTCTTATGGGCGTCGATAATGGCGGCGTCGCTGGGTGGTAGGGCAAACAAGGGCCTGCTATCCATGATGATGCGATTCACTTTTTTATCGATAAGCAATCGATTCAGTGCACGCTCAGCTTCTCCCTTCGCAAAAAATGCAGCATGCCTGACTTCAACGCCATAGGTTAATCCTTGGGGGACTTGATTGAGAAATTGCGCTAACACAGGTAAGTTTTCTGGGCCGAAATGGGCGGGTAGTTGGATTTTCCAGATCCCCGTTTTATCAATTAATGGCGCCATCACTTGGAAGAAATCTTTCAACTCTTGGCCACAGTATTGCAATAGTTTTTGGTGGGTAATGGTTTGCGGCAGCTTGAAGGTAAAGCGAAAATCATCGGGTGTGGCACTATGCCAGTTCATTACGGTTTGCTGTGCTGGTGTTGCGTAGAAACTGGTGTTGCCTTCGACCGTATTGAATATTGTGGCGTAACGGGCGAGTCGCTCCGCTTGTTTAATCCCATGGCCATAGACACTCTCTTGCCAATTTGAGTGTGACCACATGGCTAGCCCAAGGCGAAAATGACTCGGTTTATTTAACCCAGAACGCAACTCATCCAAAAAGACCTTCCTTAAATTTTATTCACATTTGCCAATGCAATCCTAGCCTGATGTAGGCTAGGGTTTGGGGCATTGTGCCGATACCCTTAGTCTAGAGTCAAATCTCGCCGCTGATGGCTTAGGGTATTGTATTTGATTTTGTTTGCATTTAATCCTATAAAAAGCCGAGCCCAACTTGGGCAACTCTGGAATGACATTGAAAATTAACCTACTCTAATAGTGCGTTATTATTATTTTTATGCTTATGATCAGACTTATTACTTAGCCAAATACAGACGTTGATTGGAGAACGGTGTGAATAATGATGGCTACACTTCCCTAAGCAATTTTATTGACCTTCTTTTGGATGCTATTTGCGTCGTTGATAAAACTGGGCGGTTTGAATTTGTCAGTGCGGGGGCTGAACGTATTTTTGGCTATACGCCTGCGGAAATGATGGGTATGCAGATGCTCGATCTTGTGCTGCCTGAAGATAGAGAACGCACACTCGCAACCGCCAATGAGATTATGACTGGCCGCTATAAGGTCGATTTCGAAAACCGTTATGTGCGTAAAGACGGCACAGTTGTCGATATTTTATGGTCTGCCCGCTGGTCTGAGGTTCATCAGCAACGTGTGGCTGTGGCGAGGGATATTTCTAAAAGTAAAAACGCCGAACGCCGACAAGCAGCCCTGTATGAGATTTCTGAAGCTGTGCATGTTGCTGAGGACTTGCTAGCTCTATATCGCCGTATCCATGAAATCATTGCAAAATTGCTGCCTGCGGCAAACTTTGCCATTGCATTGTACGATCAAGATTTAAATGAACTCAGCTTCCCTTACAAAGCCGCCGCGGGTGATAATTCACTGGTCGATATCGCAAGTTTCAGCTTGTTTACCGAACAAGTGATCCACAGTGCAGAATCTTTACTCCTGTGTCCTGTGACCTTATCTGAGTATCCCCAAGCCATTCGCGAAGAGCTGGGTAATGGCAATTTAAGTTGGCTGGGTGTGCCGCTAAAGCTGCAAAAAGGTGTTATCGGTGCCTTGATGATGCATAGCTTGCCCACTTCGGCTTCTTATACGCACCAAGACCGTGAGCTATTGGAGTTTGTTTCTACGCAAATTGCCTTTGCGATTGAACGCCGACAAATGCTTGCGCGATTAGAACATATTGCGCTGTATGATCAGTTAACCCTGTTACCCAATCGTGAGCTTTTTTACGATAGGTTTCAAAAGGCACTATCCCGTGCCCATAGGGAATCAAGTTATTTCTCTTTACTTTATTTAGACTTAGATAAGTTTAAATGGGTTAACGATACCTTTGGTCATAGCGTTGGCGATTTGCTGCTGCAAGTAACGGCGCAGCGTATTCTCAGCTGTGTTAGGGGTTCAGATACCGTAGCGCGTTTCGGCGGTGATGAGTTTGTGATCTTACTAGAACGTGTTGATTCTGCTCAAAATACCCTATTGGCAGCGCATAAAATATTACAAGTCCTTAATCAACCCTTCGAACTTGCCGACCAGCAAATCCATATTTTACCGAGTATTGGTATTGCCTTGTATCCAGAGCACGGCATGGACGAAAAACAGTTACTCTCCTGTGCAGATGCTGCTATGTATAAGGCTAAGAAAAATGGGGGCAATCGTATTGAAATGGGCTATCAAGGGCTAAGAAACCTAAATGCGGATCCGCTACCTGCAGCTTCTGAGTCAGAAGAAAGTGAGTTAGAAGACGCTGAGTTAAATAACCTTGAAAACAAGGTGACTAAGATAGTGTGAGTCCGATTGAGGTGTTCAGGCGCAAGAGTTGGGGCGGCTGGAAGGTATAAAGAAATGCCCGTCAATGTCAGTGACATTGGCGGGCATTATTGTCAGGAACGATTTTACGGCATCAGAGTATAGAATCGTGATGACTCTACAGTTTGAAGCGATTTACTTCCTGCTGTAATGACGCCGCTAAGTGGGCGAGTTCCTGCGCTTGCACCATAGAGGTTTGCGCTTCAATCGAGAGATTCTCCGACACTTCACGAATCGACTCAGTATTGCGGTTGATTTCGCTGGTGACTGAAGTTTGCTCTTCAGCTGCCGTGGCAATTTGGCTCGCCATATCCGAAATATCATTAATGGCTTTACTGATCAGCAACAGACTTTCGCTGGCGGAATTAGCGTCGGCCACACTGGTTTCTGCCATTTCATGACTCTGAGTCATAGATTTAACAGCTTTGCCGGCGGTTTGTTGGAGGGTTTCGATCATCGCTTGAATTTCTTGGGTCGATGAATGAGTTCGTTGTGACAGTACACGCACTTCGTCGGCAACCACAGCAAAACCGCGGCCTTGTTCACCCGCTCGTGCGGCTTCAATGGCCGCGTTAAGTGCGAGTAAGTTGGTTTGTTCGGCGATGCCACTGATTGTTAACAGAATACTGTTGATCTTCTGTGAGTGCTCATTCAGCTCACCGATAATTCGGCCGGCAGTTTCAACTTCACTAGCTAAATTACGGATAGATTGCTGACTCTGGGCGACTTGTTTGTGGCCATGATTCGAAAGCCCGACAGCATTTTGCGCAGTTTGTGCTGTGTGCTCGGCATTGCTGGCAATCTCTTCGGTGGCACTGGCCATTTCGGTGACAGCCGTGGCGACCATAGTCACTTCATCTTGTTGGACTTCAATGCGTTGGCTGTTGTCTGTGGCCGAAGCACTGCTGCCTTGGGCTTGATGCTCCAATTGACCTGCAATCTTGTGCATACGGGAAATCATGCCATGGAGACGTTCCACAAAGCGGTTAAAGCCCGAAGCCAACATACCAATTTCATCGTGACTGTTGGCAGTATGAATGCGCACAGTTAGATCGCCATCACCTTCGGCGATATCATTAAGTGCTTGGGCAACGCGTTCGAGATCTTTGAATTGGATTTTGAAAATCGCGATTAAAATCAAGCCAAATAGCACTAATAGGGCGACACCTACGGCCGACATCCACCAGGCAAGATCGGTTGCCTGTGACATGATTTCCTTTTTATCCATCACGAAAATCAGCGCCCAGTCTGTCGAGGGAATTGCCGCGACATAGACTAATTTAGTGGCGCCATCTAGGGTACGTTCTTCCATGGTATTGGCATTGGTGCGCTGTGATAACCAGCTATTGCTAAAATTACTATCAATTTTTGTGAGTTGCTGGGTATTGAACTGGCTATTGGGATGACTGATGATGAGTCCCGCAGTATCGACCATCAAGGTATAACCTTCGCCCGGCACTTCGAGGCGCTGCACCGCATCGGTTAATTGATCTATGGTTAAGTTCGCTGCGGCCACGCCTATCAGCTGTCCTGATCCCATCACAGGCTCGGCAATGGTCACGACTTGTTTTTTCAGTGTGGCGCTGACGTAGGGTGCCGTCATGATCATTTTACCGGCAGCTTTAGCGTCCATATACCAAGGGCGGACGCGGGGATCATAATTCGCAGTATTTAGAGACGGATCTTGGCGATACATGTTGCCTTGCTCGTCGCCATAATAGGTGAGGGCAAAGTCCACCGCAGTATGCGCTTGCAGTAAATGAGGGGTAACGTTTGTACTTGGATCGGCTTCAATGGCTTGTTTTAGGCTGGTAATGGCCATTTTTCTGTCTTGCATCCACTGACCAATACCGGATGAAAAGGTATTCGCCAGTTGGTCAATTTCATGTTGAGTGTTTTCTAACGCATTATTTCTAATGAAATAACTAGAGATACTTACGAGTACAGCAATAGTGATCAGTACCGCGGAAAGACTGCTGAACAGCAGCCGTGTTTTGAGTGTCGATCGCATAATCTATTCCTTTATATTTCGTTAGCTCTCTAACGTTGTTTTAGTATAGCGGCAGCAAGGGGAAAAACATTAAACCATTAGTGAATTATAGTAATAAATTTAGACGTGACGCCCATAATTTAGAATTTTTATAATCGCATGATTTTTATGTTAATAACGATTGAGTGAGCCATTATTTATTAATGGTTACTCGATAAAACTGAGAAGATTGAATTGAGGTGGATGAATAATATTCTACAAATGATAAATATCATTCTTTATCGTCAGTAGACCGTTAAAATATACTCGTTCTCGCTAACGATATAATTAAATATGTTACCGTTTTACGAGTTCTATTAATTGATTATTCAGAATGCTAACCTGTTTATTTGAAGGCTAAGTTTCTGTGGGGAGTCTTGTTGTTCTGCTTCGTGCTTAGGCTTCATTTATTACGGCACATAAAAAAGGAGCTCCTAGAAGCTCCTTGTTAATTCTAAAATGGCCTTAATCTCATTGGGTCATTTTATTTTTGATCAGTACACAGCGCTGTTCCATTTGACGGGTTTCTAATAGATTGCGGCGGGTGAGATTCGATAATCCAGTTTGGCTATCAAGCACTTTATCCAATGCCGCTATGCTAGTGTAGTTACAATCAGTAGGAATCAAGTTGTGAGCGTAGTTACGCATAAACACAGGGCCTTTTTTATCCATATCCCTCAAGCTCGCCAGACGTTCCTCCGCCGTAGCCGCGCTCAATAGTTTCTGCTCCGCAGGATAAAGATTTTCCATAATGATCCGTTGCTTGGAGAAAGGCAGGCTGTCTTGATGAACCTTGCTTAACCAGCGACGTTTGGCCGCCGCTTCTGGGCGGATCACTTGCGCGGCAAGCGCAGCTTTTTCGCCTGAGTCCGAATTATCCTTGGCCGCTTCTTTGGTTAAACGTTGCTGCGCGTTAGGGAAATCATAGCGATTGAGCTGGGTGATGATCGCCCAGCGTAAATCTTGATCTAAGGTTAACCCCTTAATTTTTGTTTCGCCGTCAACGAGTTGCGCTAAATGGCGTAATGAATCCCTGTCGCTGGCTAAATTGACATACGCATCGAACCAAATACGTTGGAAGTCATTATCGCCTTTGCTTTCCATCGCTTTTCTAAGGCTCATCTGGCTTAAGCCTTTGATTGCATTCTCAGCGTAGTTTTGCTGAATAGGTGCGATTTGTGCGAGATACTGCTTCGAGCGCAACATGCTATCGATGATCTGACCAACAATCGTGTAGTCCGTCTCAGCAGGCGCGTTAACAAATACTGTGCTTAGGTATTGATCTAAGCTCAATTTACCTTCACGAACGCTGTCCCACAGACTTTGCCACAGCATAGAGCGCAGCAGTGGATCTGACACATTACTCAACTGCTGTTTTGCGGTGTTAAAGGATTTGTCATCGAGCTCGACTTTCACAAAACCCCAATCATCAAAGTTTGGATAGACTAAGTCTGGGCAGCGCTCACCAATCAGTTGTTTGACTTCGGTACGCTCACCCTTGTAAGTCACTGGCACTGTGACGTCATGACGCAAATCGAAGCGGCCTTGGGTAAAGAGCGCTACTTGGACTTTTTGTTCGCGTAATGCTGGCAGTTCAGCGCTTGCTGGAAGTTGAAGCAGGCTAAAGTCGCTGATACGGTTACCTTCACAGCGATATTCCGCCTTGATGGTGTTAACGCCAGCGCTGTAGAGCCATTCTTGAGTCCATGCGCTTAAATCACGACCAGCGGCTTTGCCTAGGCTATTGATAAAATCATCTAACTCGGCATTTTGATAACTATATTGTTTTAAATAATTGCTGACTCCACGGCGAAACACCATGTCGCCCAGCAAGTGGCGCAGTTGTTTCAGTGTCGATGCGCCTTTTTGATAAGTGATCGCATCGATATTGTCGAAGGCGTTTTGGGTTGTTGCCACAGGCACTTCAATTGGATGCGTAGTGACTAAGCTGTCCTGCTCATAAGCTCTTTGTTTGCCTTTAGCGTAAAAAGTGCGCCAAGCATTGGTGAATTCGGTCGCCTCCTGAGTCGCAAGCGTGCCCATAAAGGAGGCAAAGCTTTCATTGAGCCACAGGCCATTCCACCATTTCATGGTCACGAGATCGCCAAACCATTGATGCGCCATTTCATGCATGATAACGCCGGCTAGGCTTTGTTTTTGATCTGCCGTCATGGCTGCTTTATAGAGGAAATGATCTTCGGCAAAGGTCACAGCCCCCGCGTTTTCCATCGCGCCATAGAGGAAATCAGGCACTAGAATTTGATCGTATTTCTTAAAGGGATATGGAATACCGAAGTAGTTATCGAAGAAGGTTAATCCTTGTTTGGTATAGTTAAACCAATCCTGCGGTGTGACTCGGCTAGCCACAGATTCACGGGCGAACAGGCGCATTGGATAGCGGCCAGAGTTGTCTTGCCACATGTGGTAGGGACCCGCATGCATAGAAAAGTTATACGGACTGAGTTTTGGCGTATCAGGGAAGGTCCAACGGTTGTATGCGCCTGCTGGAGTGATTTGGCTTTCACGCATAGTGCTAATCACTTGCCAATCTTTAGGTGCTGTGACCGTAATCTGATAGTTGGCTTTGATATCCGGTTGGTCGAATACGGCAAACATTTGCTGCGCGGCGGCGGGTTCAAAATGCGAATAGAGGTAGACCTTGCCATCGACAGGATCTTTAAAACGGTGCAGGCCTTCGCCATTAGTGCTGTGAGGGCGAGTAAACTGCACTTCAACCGTGTTTTCACCCGAGGTGAGTAAACGCGTATTTAAGCTGATGTAAGCGCCATTATAGTTTGGATATACGGCGGTACCGTTGATGATAAAGCGTTTTATCTGTGCCTTGTTTAAATCTAAGCTCAGTTGTTTTGGTATTTCACTTAATTGAAAGGTCACTTTAGAGGTGGCGGAAAACTCGGCTTCCCCTGTGAGCTGAAAATCCAGTTCATAGCGAACATCAGAAATGATCTGCGAGCGCAGCGCGGCCTGATACTGGCTAATGTAAGCACTGGCGTCACGTGGGCCCGTATTAAGAGTGCTTTGGGTGGCACACGACATCAATGCGCCGCAGGCAAGGGCAACAAAACTGGCTTTAAACAAGTTCACAACTAAATCCTTCAACAATTTGTTTTGTTTTCTGCTTGGATATTTACTTTCAATATCGGGAGTTTGGGGTTGCCTGAGTGGCAAATGATCCCTCGCGCCAACGCCGATTTGAAGCAGCATCATTGCAGTGTATTTTGGCCGAGTACACTACCTTATTTACCTTGGATAACCAATGTTAAAAATGTAAAAAAAAGCCAGCGTTTAAGCTGGCTTCTTGGAAACTCTGTTTGGCGACAGTAAGCGCCAAGAGACAATTACATGCCTAAGAAAGACTTAGACTTCATCTTACGGATTTCTTTTTCATCAGACCATTCGATCAGGCCTGTTTCTAAATCCATTAAACGCATTGTCATCTTGTAGTACACATCTTTAGTGCTACCGTCTTGCTTAACTATGCTAGATAAATTGCCGTATAACATGTATTGCGCGCCGATTTGACGACCAAACTTGATGGCGGTTGATGGATCAACCATGCCAGTGTTGTTTTGGTAATCCAATTGTTTACGGACTGAATCTACTTTAGTCATGTCGATAAAACGGAACTTGCCTGAGCGCAATAGTTTGTTGCTGATAGAGTCAGTAACAGACTCAGTATCAATGTGCTCTGAGGTTTTGTTCTTGATGCTGTCGACAAATAAAATCGGACGGCTATTGGCTGTCATGGCCACGATAGGAGGGAAAGTCATCATGCTATCCACCATCTTGGCTGCAATAGCTTGTAGATCCGTTGAGCCAAAATTCTCATTGACGGTTTCAACTTCGGTGGCATCGCCATATTCGACTTTAGATTGACATGCAGCCAGACCCATAACGGCAGCCAGCACAAAAATCAGTTTAAATTGTTTCATAGTCAGTTCCATTTTGTGATTGTATAAACTTAATGACACACGTCTTATTCAAATACCACAACCGCTAAGCTAAATGATTATTGAATAAATTCGGGTGTAATTACCAGTATCAATTGCCCAGACTAAGGTGGTTTTGCCTGCTGCAACGTCAATTTTTGCCGGTGGCGCTTTATCTAACTGCAAAGTGTATTCACCTGCACTCAAATAACGCCGCCCGATCTGTGCTTGTTTAGGCAGCGTCAGCCAACTACGGCGATCCGCTTGCTCTGTTACTACGTTAAAAATCTGCATCGCTATGCTGCCAATATCGGCGGCATTGTTTCCGGGGCTGCCACTCTTTCCAACCTGATAGGCCATCTCGGATTTGGCATAGACCCTTGCGACTTGGCGAACCAAGGTTGCGGGCAGATCTTCCTTGAGTGCTGTGATGGCTAAGGCATCGATATTGGCAATAGGTTCAGTTTTCAGCACTGTACCTAAACCTTGCACTTGCGTCTCTGGCACAAAAGTATTGTTTGGCATGTAAGTGGCTAGGGACACGGTTTGCCAATTGCCATGGATGGTAAAAGGCACTGTAAGTGCCTGTTTGGCCGGAACAAAACCGCGTTCAACCATCAAAATCACTTGGCCATCTTTGGGGTTAGGCAGTTTTGCATCGCCCCAACGGCGTTTAAATTCGTCATATTGTGGCATGCCAAGTTGCTTGGCGAGGCGCACCAGATCTTGCTGTAAATAGGTGTTGTTTGGGGTGATTTGTGCCGCTTTACGATAATCGATATAGGCGTCGTTCGGCTCACCCAGTACTTCATGTAATACGCCAGTGGTGTAATAGCTGTAAGCGTTTAAGAAAGAACTCGTCACAGTGCCTGCGGCTTGGCCTAGCTTGTTGACCTCGGCATCGATAGTCCCGTTCGCCATGGCTTGTACTGATTTTTGTGATTTTTGATAGCGCTCTTGCTCGCTGCTTTGTAACTCGTTACTGCGACGAACTTCGACTAAAGCGCCTTGGTAATCGCCACTAAACAAATAGTTAAGGGCTTGGTATTGGTGCAGCATGATGCGTTCATACCCAGGACCACGGTACGGAATCGCATTGTCGTTTAACACTAAGCTGCTGGCTGTGGCACTAATGTCGCTGACGCTGACTTTGGCCTTATCATCAAAGGCGGTGTAAGCATCGACCGCTTGTTGATAGTACTTTTTACTAGCCGCAAAATCGCCGGCGACTTGAGCAATACGGCCCGCTTCTTGAGCATAGAGTAGGCCATCGTTGCCATTGATATTACTGGCAAGTTTGTCGATATCGGCCAAGGGCGTTGCACTATTCAACTCTTGTTTGAGCGGTTCAATCTGTGAAGGGTAATTAATAAAAATACTGTTGTAGGCGCAGCCCGATAAACTTAGCACCAACCCCATTGCCAAAGTGGGTGCGATAAAAACGCGAGATAAAGGTGTAACCAAAGACAGTTTCATTATTGCGCTTCACCTTGTTCTATGGACTGGGCTGAAATCGACTGAGCCTGTTCTGGCATACTTGAACGCTCGAGTAAGGTGATCCCTTGCAGGTGATCAAATTCGTGTTGAAAAATTCGCGCAATAAAGCCTGTTAATTCGGCCTGTTGCCACTCGCCTTGTAAATTCTGGTAGCGCACTTCAATGGCTTGATGTCTTAGTATGTTAAATCTTTGGCCGGGAACGGAAAGGCAACCTTCTTCGCCGCCGACTAAGTCACTCGATGCATGAATGATTTGCGGATTAACCACGACCACAGGCGCCATATTGGGTGCGTCGGGATAACGTTCATTAGGGCGAGAAGCCATAATAAATAAAGCTAAGGGACTGTGAACCTGTGGTGCCGCGATGCCAACGCCTTTGGCGGCTTCCATGCTGGCAGACATTTGCTCTGCAAGGTGCGCGAGCTCGGCATCGAAATGATGCACTGCAATTGCAGTCTGCCCTAGGATAGCTTCACCCACTAACGCTATGGGTAATAAAGGCGGGGTTTGTTTTGGCATCAAATGTTTAAACATCGCATTCCCTGGATATTTTGCGGTAACCGTCTTTGAATCAAAGTCTTATTTTAAAGCGTCAGTATTAGTAATGTGGCGGCGGCGTTTCTTCAGCCTGAGTCGCCATATTACTCGGTTCCATGTCTTGTAACTTACCAATTAACATGTGAATTTGGTGCTGCTGGTGAGCCACAAGTCGATTTAATTTGATCACTTCTTGGTTTAACTCTTCGACTGTGAGCTCTTGAAAAGCCAATTTGGTTTCTAGATCTTCAATCTGTGCTTGTACGCCTTGCATGACTAACCTCTATTGCTGCCAAGTCTCAACTAAGCCTTGGCTACTGATACTAACGACTTTATTGGTATCTCGAATTGCCACAGAGTATACAACGGCTCCTCGATTTTGGCTGTTTTTAGTGAGTGTAACCTGCCATTTTTCGATTTCTTTACCCGAGTCGCGTTGCCACAGTATGACTTCCCGCGCCGGCGTTCCCGTTAATATCTGGCTGTCTTGTTTGATAAACCGCACCGCGGAAAAGTTCATCTGCCGACGTGTAATATCTAACTGATTTAACAGCTTACCGCTAGTGTTATCCCAGATTTTGGCTTCATTTGTGCTGCCATTGGTAAAACTTAGTGTGCCACTGTCGTTAAGCGCCACTTTAGTGATACGGCTGCCTAAGGTCCAAGTATGAAGCGGCTGACCCGTTTGCGCCTGCCAAAGAATCGCCTGCATATCATTCGAACCCGTTAATGCTAATCGACCATCCGCGGAGAGGGCCACGCTATTGACGCGATCTTTATGTCCCAGAAATTTGATTAAGGCACTTTGGGCAGCATTGAGCGACATAACTGAACCATCATTTAAACCAATGAGTAGTGCGCCATTATCGGCTACCGCCACGCTTTCACCGGATGAAGGCAAAGACCACCATCCTAGGGATTTTCCGTCGGCTATTCTCCACATGGCAACTGAATCTCGGCTTAACGACGCAGCAAATAGTCCGTTGGGCGAAATCGCCGTACCTGTGACGCCAGTATTGATATCGCCATGTATCCATTGGTATTTAAGGGTATGAGTGCTGAGATCCCAGCATTGAACTCCACTGCTTTGGGTGGCGACTAAGGCGAATTGTCCATTGCTTGATAGGCTCGCGCTATAGCTAGGTTCAGTGGTGAGAACGCTAATGTCTTCCGCTTTAGGATGGCAAGCTGTCAGAAAAATTGTGCAAATTACCAGCAGTAGATTTTTCTTCATGAACTTGCTCCCTAAGTTGCTGTCTTTAGACTTGATCAAGTGACATTAATCACTGTTAACCCATAAAGAATCTAGTTGGTATAACCGAGATAACTAGTATAAAGTTGTCTCGCTTAGGTTATTGTAACCGCTTGAGGATGCTGAGGAAGCTTTAATGAAATCGATTTATAAATTATCGTTAGTTGCATTGGCTGTTATTGGCCTATCTGCTTGTAATCAAGAAGAAAAAGCAGCTGCTGCGAGTACAAGTGTTGAATTAACGACAGAAGCTCAAAAAGAAGCTTATAGTGTAGGCGCTTCAATCGGTCGTTACATGTCTGGCCATATCAAAGAGCAAGAAGAATTAGGCCTACCAGTTGATCGCACTCTGATCGTCACTGGTTTCACTAATGGTCTGAATGACCAATTAAAATTAACCGAAGAAGAAATGCAAACCATTCTTCAAGGTCTAGATAAAAAGTTAAACGATAAACGTCAGGAACAAGCGACTGCGATTTCTGCTAAGAACATCGAAGACGGTAAAAAATTCCTTGAAGAAAATAAGGCTAAGTCTGGCGTAGTGACAACTGAGTCTGGCTTACAATATGAAGTATTAACACCAGGTACTGGCGAAAAACCTGCCGCAGAAGACACTGTAGAAGTGGATTATGTGGGTACGTTAATCGACGGTACTGAGTTCGACAGTTCATACAAACGTGGTCAAACGGCTAAGTTCCCACTGAACCGCGTGATCCCAGGTTGGACCGAAGGCGTTCAATTAATGCCTGTTGGCGCTAAGTACAAGTTTGTTATTCCTGCAAACTTAGCCTACGGCGAGCGTGACACTGGTACTATTCCACCAAATTCCACACTGGTTTTTGAAGTTGAATTGAAATCAGTTGAGAAAGCGTCTGCAACGCCAGCCGCTGAACCAGCAGCTAAAAAGTAATGAATTAACTGCCGCGTTTAATACGCAGTAAGTGAAATACCGCTCCTAAATGGGCGGTATTTTTTTGTCTGTAAAAATCACATTATTGTTTTAATGCTTAATTTATTGTCATGCTATACAAGGTTTGCAGTCTTTAGTCATGTTTAGTTTTGTATAGCAACCATCAATATCTATCGGATATGCCAATGGATGAGATTAATCATTAAATCCAGTCCGTTTTAGCGTTGGATTTATTTCAAAATGATGAAGACTAAATTACGTTTTAATGATATCTACTATCTTTTAAAGCGCCGAATTCTTTACATTTTATTGGGTATTGCATACCGATAAAAATCATTAAAATATCACATTAAAATATTGGTTATTATTTGTTCGCGCCAGTGATTTGGCTGAGCATATGTGTATTACTCTTACTGTTTGTTTTTATTTGGCTAATACTTTCGAATTATCACCTTGTTCTGCTAGGTGAACAGTGTCATGTCCATAATCATTTACTCATCAATGTGTTACATTGGCAATGTGCGATCTTGCCCTCTTTTTTTAAGCATTCAACTCTGAAATAATCCGCCCGCACGTTAATAGAAGTTAGCGGCAATATTATAATAATGGGGTTGATGATATGGATAATGTTAATAAGTTAACGGCGATTTCTTTAGCTGTCGCAGCGGCTTTGCCTATGATGGCAAGCGCAGATGTGATGATTACCGAATATGTTGAAGGTAGCTCAAACAATAAAGCAATTGAACTGTATAACAGCGGCGATACGGCAATTGATCTCGCGGGTTATAAACTGGTTCGTTATAAAGATGGGGCAACTGTTGCATCAGATATGGTGGCATTAGATGGCCAATCCATTGCGCCTAAAACGACTAAAGTCATTTTAAATTCTAGCGCTGTGATCACGCTTGACCAAGGTGTTGACAGTTACTCTGGCAGTTTAAGTTTTAATGGTGGTGATGCGGTCGCACTCGTTAAAGATGATGCGGTTGTCGATATTATTGGCGATGTACCAACACCAACGGGTTGGGGATTCGACGTTACCTTAAAACGTAAATTAGATGCGTTAGTGGCGAATACGGTATTTAATGCCGCCCAGTGGGAACAATTACCTAAAGATACCTTCTCAGGATTAGGTTATCTAGAAGCCCCAGCAGAGCCAGAAGTGCCGCTCTTTAGCTGCAGCGGCGCTAAAATAGTGCCGATTTATCAAGTACAAGGTGCGGGTGAGTCTAGCCCTTACGTTCCAGAAGGTGCATTTGAATCTGAAGCTGAAGTCACAGTGCGCGGTGTCGTGACGGCCCGTGGCGAAAGCTTGTTTAAAGGTTTTTATCTACAAGAAGTGAAAGGTGATAACTCACCGTATACCTCTGATGGTGTGTTTGTATTCTTAGGTGAATCGGTACCTGAAGCAATTCAACCTGGGGTTGAAGTTTGTGTACAAGGTAAAGTGAAAGAATACTTTGGCTTAACTCAAATCGATATTAAAGCCGATAAGAAATTTGAAGTCGGCGCTAAGGGTGAAGTTCCAGTTGCCGCGCCTTTCTATGTCGCCGATGGCGAAACCTTAGCGCAAGCATTAGAGCGTTATGAAGGCATGAATGTGGCTTTAGATGCGGGCAGCGATCTTAAGATCAGCCGTACCTTCAGCTATGATTACGCTGGCCGTCGCAACAACATGTTAGTGTCTTATCAAGCGCCTTTGATGAAGTCGACACAGCTTTATCCCGCGCTTTCTGCTGAAGCGACTGCGTTAGTTAAATCTAACCTCGAAAACCAACTCTTTATCGAATCTGATTACAAACCTGCCGACGGTGTTATTCCATACTTCCCTGATTTCAATGTGGAAACGGGCTATATCCGTGTGGGCGACCAACTGACTAATCTGCAAGGCGTGATTGGTTACAGCTACGGTGCTTATCGTTTAGTGGCAACTAACACTATTACTGCGGGTGATTTTATCCGTGGTGATGACAGAACTGATGCCCCAAGCGTCGCCACTAAGGGCGATCTGCGCGTGGCTAGCTTTAACGTGCTTAACTTCTTTAACGATGTTGATGGTGGTGATACCAATCCATCAGGTAGTAACCGTGGCGCCCTAACGCTTGAAGAAATGGTGCTACAACGTACTAAAATCGTTAGCGCTATTACTGCCATGAACGCCGATATCGTCGGTCTGATGGAAATTGCCAACAACGGTTTTGGTGAGAAGAGTGCGATTAAAAACTTAGTCGATGCACTGAACGAGAAGCAAACGCCTGAAAACGCGTATAGCTTTGTTGAAATCACCGACGCTGACAAGTATGACGGCAAGTACTTTGGCACTGATGCTATCACTGTGGGCATGTTATACCGCGGCGGCAAAGTGACCTTAGCAGGTGCTGCTCAAGCTATCGATACTCCTGAGCAACATGCCAGTGCTGGCAGCGTGACTCGTACTAAAGATGGCAAAACTGAGACAAATCCAGGTAACGATGCTTACCAACGTCACAGCTTAGCGCAAACCTTTAAAATCCATGATGAGTCGCTGACCGTAGTCGTTAACCATTTGAAATCTAAAGGCTCAGGCTGTTTAGAAGATTGGGCTAACTTTGAAGAGTCAGTCGATCCTGCTGATCAACAGGGCAAGTGTAATGCTTTCCGCGTATCTGCGGCCAAAGTCTTGGGTGAAACGCTAAAAGACGTGAAGGGCGACTTACTGATCATCGGTGATATGAATGCCTACGGTATGGAAGATCCTATCCGTGTGCTGACTGACTTTGATGCGAGCAAGTCAGATCGTGACATCATGACCGCTTCGTGGACGACGCTCGATGGCAAAGTATTTGAACGCCAAGGCAGCAAGATTGAAAAAGGTTATGGCCTGATCAACTTGAACACGAAAGCCCACGGTGCAGGCACTTACTCTTACAGCTATAACGGCGAGCTAGGCAACTTAGACCACGCTTTAGCCAATGCTAGCTTAGCCAAACGTTTAGTGGATATTGAAGATTGGCACATCAACTCAGTGGAATCTAACCTGTTTGAATACGGTAAGAAGTTCTCTGGTGATCTAGCTAAATCTGAAAATGCATTCTCTGCATCGGACCACGATCCTGTGATCGTTGCCTTAAGCTACCCAGCGCCAGTAGTGCCACCAAAACCTGAGCCAACGCCTAAAGATGATGGCGGTGCTTTGGGTTATTTAGGTTTAGCACTGATGTCCTTGTTTGGTTTACAACGTCGTCGCCGTTAACCTGAGTAACGGGTGAACTCACAAGTGTTATTTGTGAGCTAGACTGAAACGAAGGGATGGTTCGCCATCCCTTTTTTAGTTGTTTTTTTCAGTTTTTATTAGGAGTGAGTATGGATACAGTCTCAAATCCGCTGAAAACCATTAAAGCGAAAGCGCCACTGTGGTTTTACTTTGTCGCAACGCTCAGTTTATTGTGGAATATCATGGGGCTGATGGCCTTTGTGATCCAAATGACCATGACGCCGGATGCCTTGGCGCAAATGAGCCCAGATCAAATCAAACTCTATGAAACCACGCCGGCTTTCGTTGATGCGATATTTGGCTTTGCTGTAGTGTCGGGTGTTCTAGGATGTCTATTGTTGTTTTTACGAAAATCCCTTGCCTATAAAGTGCTAGTTGCCTCGCTTATCGCGGTTTTGTTGCAAATGAGCTATGTGTTTTGCATTCAACAAGCGGCTGTGGTGCTGGGGGCTGACGCGTTAATCATGCCGAGTGTGGTGGTGATTTGGGGATTGTTTCTCGTCTGGTTTAGCCAGTTGAGTATCACTAAACAATGGTTAGCTTGAGTCTAATTTTTACCGAGATTGACGGGACTGGCTTAGCGCAAACTAGTTGAACTTCATCCACTTCGCAGTAAACTGCTGATTGGTTTTATTGACTAGGAAGTTGCAATGAGTATTTGGTTTAGAGCTGTCACGTTAGAGGATTGCGCGCGTTTAGATGCCGGTATGGGCGGCAAAGGCACCTTGATGCAGACCTTAGGGATTGAGATCAGTGAGATTGGCGACGATTATATGAAGGCAACTATGCCTGCCAGTCCTGCAGTGCATAACCCTTTGGGGATAGTCCATGGCGGCGCGAATGTTGCGCTTGCTGAAACCGTTGCCAGCTATGCAGCAAACTTTGCGGTGGATTTTGAGCAGTACTATTGTGTCGGCCAAGAAATTAACGCTAACCACTTACGGGCTTCCCGTAATGGGCTATTAACCGCCACGGCTAAGCCTATTCATTTAGGAAAACGCAGCTCTGTATGGGAAGTGTTAATCCATAACGGCGCCGGTGAACTGACCTGTATTTCACGGATGACGGCGGCTGTCGTTAAACGCTAAATGCTAAATGCAATAGCCCAGCCTATTTCCTGTGGTGTGAATGGCGTATCAATCGTTTGATTTAAATAATATATAAATAAGGATTGGATATGGATAACGCGACAATTTGGGAATGGGTTGGTTATTTAGCGTCTGTGGTTGTCGCAATATCACTGATGATGTCGAACATCAAAAAACTGCGCTGGTGGAATCTTATCGGTGCGGCTTTATTTGTGGCCTACGGCGTGGCAATTGGGGCTTATCCTGTTGCCTTAGTGAACTTTTTTATCGTACTGATAGACACTTATTATCTGGTTAAGCTTTACCGCGAAGCCGACTTACCCGCCAGTTAATGGCAACGCATCATCTTTCTCCGCTTTTTTGTACCGCACTCTGCTTTACAGCACTCAGCTTCATCGCAGCAAGCAGCCATGTTGGTTTTCAACCGCATCTTAAATGATGTGAGCGGACCATTGGCTGTGAGTCCGCGCAATCGTTTATCGACTTTGATATTTTTCTTTTAATCTTTTTTATAGATTACTTGAATCTAGTTTAATCGTTTTATTCTTTGGTGGTAATTATCTATTCTTGCTCCATCGACAACACGTCGCAGCCAAGGAGATAAACCATGGCCACCATTTACGATTTAATTGAAACCTGGTTAACCAGCAATCAAGACTAAGGAGCAGGGCATGAGTCAACAACATCAAACAAGTCAGTACTTAACGAGCCAAAACGGCGCCCCAGTGGCCGACGATCAAAACTCTCTGTCGGCGGGTGAACGTGGTCCTTTGCTATTACAGGATTGGCATTTAATTGAAAAGTTAGCCCATTTCAACCGTGAGCGCATTCCTGAGCGTATCGTGCATGCCAAAGGTACTGGCGTTTACGGCACATTTACCCTGACCAAAGATTTAAGCGATTACACCATTGCCGACCATTTCAATGGCGTTGGTAAGCAAACTGAAACCTTCATTCGTTTCTCGACCGTCGGTGGTGAAATGGGTTCAGCCGATGCTGAGCGCGATCCACGCGGTTTTGGTTTGCGTTTCTACACGGCTCGCGGTAATCACGATATTGTGGGTAATAATACGCCGACTTTCTTCTTGCGTGACGGGATTAAGTTCCCAGACTTTATCCATACGCAAAAGCGTAATCCCCAGACAAACTTAAAAGACCCACAGGCCATGTGGGACTTTTGGTCATTGAATCCTGAAGCCATGCATCAAGTGACCATTTTGATGTCGGATCGCGGTATTCCAGCCAACTACCGCCAAATGCACGGTTATAGTTCACACACTTTCTCGCTGTGGAATGCCAAGGGCGAGCGTTTCTGGGTGAAGTTCCACTTTAAATCCCAGCAAGGCGTGGTCAACTTAACCAATGAACAAGCCGATAAATTAAAAGGGATAGATCCCGATTCATCACAGCGCGATATGGTGGTTGCTATTACTGATGGTAACTTCCCGCGTTGGACGGTTAATGTGCAAATTATGCCTGAGGCAGATGCCAATACTTACCATATCAATCCATTTGATTTAACTAAGGTTTGGCCGCATAGCGACTATCCATTACTTGAGATTGGTGTATTAGAACTGAATCGTCTGCCACAAAACTATTTTGCCGAAGTTGAGCAAGTGGCATTGGCACCGAGCAATTTGGTCCCAGGCGTCGGGGCTTCACCCGACAAGATGTTACAAGCGCGTTTATTTGCCTATGCCGATGCCCAGCGTTACCGCATTGGTGCTAACTACAACCAGTTACCGGTGAACTGCCCACATGCGGCTAAGGCAAATCACCATCAACGTGCGGGCGCTATGGCGGGCACACAATGCCCTTACCATGGTAGCCAAACGGGTGGCGACGCTTCGGCAAACTATGGCCCGAACAGCACTGCTGATGCCTTGGTTGAGCCAGTAAACTTTAGCGAACCACCACTGCGTTTAGAAGGTGAAGCGGCGCGTTACAGTCGTTATAACCAAGACGATTATACCCAAGCGGGTAATCTGTATCGCATCTTCTCTGAAGCGGAGAAAGCGCGCTTAGTGGCAACGATTTCAGGTTCATTAAGTCAAGCGAGTGTAGATGTGCAGCAACGTATGGTGGCGCATTTCGAACAAGCCGATGCGGATTACGGTCAACGGATTAAAACGGCATTAGGCCTATAAACTGCGTTTCTAAGTCGACACTGTTTATCTCAATACAACCGCTGTAAGTAGAAAGGCCAGTGATGTTTATCACTGGCCTTTGTGTTGCCTTAATTTAATATGATCAATGATCTAGAACAGTAGTGTTGCTACGCCTAACAGTGCGAACAATACGGCGCAGCCGCGGTGTATCCACAACATAGGCAATTTTTCGGCGCTGAAATGGCCTGCGATCACCACTGGTACGTTGGCAAGCAGCATGCCTAAGGTTGTGCCTGCAACCACCATAGTTAATGAATCGTATTTTGCGGCTAACACTACCGTTGCGATTTGCGTTTTATCCCCCATCTCGGCGATGAAAAACAGGATAAAGGTGGCGAGGAAGGGGCCCATTTTATAGAAACGGCTCTCTTCAGCATCGACTTTATCTGGGATTAACACCCAAAGGGCTATCGCGAAGAAGGACGCAGCCACTAAATAGCGGGCAAGATCTGGGCTGACCCAGTTAATCGCCCATTGGCCAATCCAAGCGGCGGCAAAATGGTTGAATAAGGTCGACAACAAAATGCCTAAAATAATGGCGGTTTTATTTTTAAATCTTGCGGCAAGAATTAGTGCAAGTAATTGAGTTTTATCACCAATTTCGGCAATAGCAACCGTAAAGGTTGAGGCAAGTAGGGCTTCCAAGTGTGATCCTTTAGGGGTGGTTAAGACATAAGCACAATAAACCGTCCACCCCTAGGTGCAGTCATTGTGCTCAGGTCTTGCTGGGCAAATCGATGATTTGCTGTGAACACCATGGCGTGTGGCCAAGTATGTTGATGTTCACCCTAGATGACGATGGTTCGACATCCAGTTAGCTACTCCCCCGAAGCGAGGTGGGCATTATACCTAAGTGAATTTCGGTTTCAAGCACGAGTTTATTACAGTAGGCATGAATGAATGTTTGACGGGTGTCAGAATAATACCGCGCGACATTCTGTAATTATATGAATATAAATGGGTTAATTTTTTGACAGCGTTGTCTTTTGTTGCTAATTTAGCCAAGTCATTTCTACTTGATTACATACTATTAACTCGTAGTGATTCGATGACACCTACCGTATTTGGCAAACTAATTGAAAAGTTAGGACGCAAAGCTTCCGGTCTAAGGTTGTAAATGGATTTTTTAGTGAACTAAGATAGCGGAGTTGCCGCAGAATTCGATTTCTGTGAAAGATAAACGACTGCTGTTTAATGCTGTTGTTTGCCCAAATACCACTTTTATACCTAAGCCCAAGCCAATACTGGCGAAGATGGGTGCAAATGGAGTGCATTAAAGTGGCAAATCCTACTGTTTTTTCCCCTGTTTCTAAATTGAGTTTATTGGCCGCCGCAGTGATGGCGGCAAATACATTTGTGAGTATTTCTGCACAGGCACATGGTTATGTTGTGGCGCCAGAGTCACGTTCCTATGCCTGTAAAACCGGCAACAATGCCAACTGTGGTGCGGTGCAATGGGAACCGCAAAGCGTTGAAGGACCATCAGGTTTTCCTGAGTCAGGTCCTGCGGATGGCAAACTGGCGAGTGCGGGTAATGGTGCTTTCTCGCCTTTAGATGAACAGAGTTCCAGCCGTTGGTCAAAGACAGATATTAAAGCGGGCTGGAATAAGTTCAGCTGGCAGTTCACTGCCAATCATGTCACCCGCAATTGGCGTTATTATTTAACTCGCCAAGATTGGAATCAAAACCAAGCTTTAAGCCGTGCGAGCTTTGACTTAGCGCCATTCTGCGTGGTCGATGGTGGCATGGTGCAGCCGCCTAAGTTAGTGACCCATGACTGCTATGTGCCAGAAGGTCGCAGCGGTTATCAAGTGATTCTAGCCGTGTGGGAAGTGGGCGATACCACCAACAGTTTCTACAATGCTATCGATGTGAACTTAGATTCGGGTCCCGTCGTACCGGGTGAATGGCTCGATGTGGGCGACATCAATCCGTCACTCGATCTCAAGGCGGGCGATAAAGTGATGACCCGAGTGTTCGATGCCAATGGTGAGCAACCGGCTAAGCAAACAGTCATTACCATTAGCGATGCGACTCAAGGTGATAAACAAAATTGGCCTTTCCTATTAGCGAGCGCGATTAATGCCCAGCAGTCTCAGTTAAAAGCGGGACAAAAAAATGCATCAGGTGTGATTGAGCCTGTGTATGGCAAAAACGACATTTTTACTGCGACGACTTCAGGTATTGAGCGTGTCGAAGTGGGATTTGATCTGGCGCCCGCACCGGGCAACAGCTTAGAAGTCACTTCACTTGCCGACGATTATCAAATTATCGACGGCGCGGCGCAGGTTCGTTTTGACGTCACTAGCAATGCTGAAATGTTAGTGTCTGCGTATTTGTTTAGTCACGATGGCACGGCAGCCGGTTTTGTCAGTCAAACCGTTAACAATACCAGCGCGAGCTTAGTGTTAGACGTGGTTGCGCCTAAAGCTGGGCATTATCACTTGCAGGTTAAAGCTGAGCCTAAACAAGGTGATGTTATTCAGCAGAACTTTGATCTCTTCTTAAAGGATCAAGCACCAACGCCGGAAGCGGATTTTGTCTTCCCTGAAGGGGTGAAAGGTTACGTTGCAGGCACTACAGTGTTACAGCCTAAAAATGGCAAAGTGTATCAATGTAAGCCATTCCCCTATAGCGGCTATTGCATGCAGTGGTCGGTTTCTGCCACAGGATTTGAGCCAGGTGTTGGCGCTTCTTGGACTATGGCGTGGACTGAACTGTAAATTAACATCTTGAGTTAATTGATTCTCAACATGAGGTGATTGGGCTTAAACACAGCGAATATGTTTAAGCCCATATTCAGCGCGCTTGCGACTGTCAAAATATACGTTTTACCTCGATTCCCCCACAATGCTGAACCCCACGTATTTCCAACAAAGGTAGCGATTTTGTTAGCTTGTATGTTTTCGTTTATCACAGCGCTATTAAGTTGTTACCGTACAGTGCGCGACTTATCTTTGTTCACAACTGGCTTGCCCACTGGGTTTGGCTCTGTTAATGTCCCAAACTATCTATTTTACCTATGTTGTTATTAGGATTATCACAATTGAAAGTCATGCCACTTTTATGCAACCGATTTAGTTAGCCTCAATGGCTACTGGGTTGAAATATTCAAAAGCTATTGGGGCCAATTGATCTGCAGGAATGAGATCCGATTGGATGCTTTTTGAAGCTGCTTTAAGTGATGTGTTGCTTATTTCGATTTAAGACGCAAGGCTTTATCGGTTCAAATCTTACTCAAATAAAATAATAATTAATCATTGAACAGGACTATTGTGTGAATTCAAAAATGTTAGGCTCGATCGCCATCGTTGCCGGGACGGCCATTGGCGCAGGTATGTTAGCCTTACCTTTAGCTACCGCGGCTTTAGGTATTATTCCGGCGTTAGTGTTACTCGTCGTTATTTGGGGCGTATCTGCCTATACCTCATTACTGATGCTCGAAATTAACTTACGCACTGGCGTAGGTGATAACGTGCATGCCATTACGGGTAAATTACTGGGTAAAAAAGGTCAAATAATTCAAGGCGCTTCTTTCTTAAGTTTATTATTTGCTTTGACTGCGGCTTATCTCACCGGTGGGTCATCGCTATTAGTGCTTAAAGCGAAGAACATGTTCGATATCGTGCTCGATAATCAAGTCGCCGTATTGTTGTTTACCTTAGTGCTCGGCGGATTTGCGGCGCTAGGAGTGGCTTGGGTCGATAAAGTGTCCCGCTTCCTGTTTTCGTTAATGATTTTACTGCTGGTGGTTGTGGTGTTATTTCTCCTGCCTGAAGTCAGTATTGCCAGCATGGCAACGGGCGCGATTGCCGAGTCGATGACCAGCAGTTGGATGGCGGCGATTCCCGTAGTGTTTACATCTTTTGGTTTCCACGTTTGTATTGCCACTTTAGTGCGTTATCTGGATGGCGATGCAGTTTCACTGCGCAAGGTATTGTTAATCGGTTCGACGATTCCACTGGCTTGTTATGTGCTTTGGCTATTGGTGACCTTAGGCACAGTAGGCGGCTATGAAGTCAGTGGTTTTGAAGGTTCATTACCGTCACTGGTGACGGCATTACAGGATATTGCCCATACGCCTTGGATCAGCAAATGTATTTCGTTATTCGCCGATTTAGCCCTAGTGACCTCATTCCTAGGGGTGACCTTAAGCCTGTATGACTTTGTCGCCGAATTAACCCGCGCTAAAGAGACGTTTGCCGGCCGTATGCAGACCTGGTTGTTAACCTTTATGCCGCCAGTATTATGTGCTCTGTATCTGCCAGAAGGCTTTGTGGCGGTACTGGGATTCGCGGCCGTGCCATTGGTGGTGATGATCATCTTCTTGCCAATCGTGATGGCATTGCGTCAACGCCAAACACAACCAGGCGGTTATCAAGTGTCGGGTGGTTCTATAGGCTTAGTGATGGCAGGTTTGTTAGGCGCTGTGATTGTGGGCGCGCAGCTATTTGTTGCAATCTAACGGCTTGGTATTTAGCTCGCAGCTAACGTCAGTATTGTAGCGAACGCCGCGGGGTAGCGCTGATGAAATGTATTTGCTTTGTAAGCGAATTTTTCTGAGTCTGTTATAAAGTGTATCCCATGTGATAAAGTCAGGCCCCGGCCTGACTTTTTGCTTTTTAGGTTTTAAAGCGAGTGATGCTGGGTTTTAATACAGTGACTTAAGATAAAAACAACACGATTAAAACGAGAACATGGCCCAGCTTGCGCGTGGCTTCATTCACATAAAACGGACTTAACACAATGAAAAAATGGTTACTCACAGTTGCCGTGGCCGCCAGTTTTGGCGCTCAGGCTGACGAAGGTATGTGGCAGCCCCATCAGCTGCCCGCTATGGCCGATGAGCTTAAAGCAAAAGGGCTAGAAATTGATGCCAAATCGATTTCAAAACTCACTGAATTCCCAATGAACGCAGTGATCAGCCTTGGTGGCTGTACCGCGTCATTCGTATCGCCAAAAGGCTTGGTGGTCACTAACCATCACTGTGCCTATGGTGCGATTCAATACAACTCCACCCCAGAAAAAAACCTGCTGCAAGATGGTTTTTTAGCTAAGACCTTCGCCGATGAATTACCTGCCACACCGGGTTCACGTGTGTACGTGACCGAAGATGTGACCAATGTGACTGAGCGCGTTAAAGGCGGGCTTGAAGGCAAAATGGGCAGTGACTTCTATCAAGGCGTTGAAAGCCAAGAAAAAGCCTTAGTAGCTGAATGCGAAAAAGAAGACGGCTACCGTTGCCAAGTTTATAGCTTCCACGGCGGTCTTGAATATTATCTGGTTAAACAACTGGAAATCCGCGACGTACGCTTAGTCTATAACCCAGCCGCGAGCGTGGGTAAATACGGTGGCGACGTCGATAACTGGATGTGGCCACGTCACACAGGGGATTTTTCTTTCTATCGCGCCTATGTGTCTAAAGCGGGCAAACCTGCCGATTTCAGTAGCGATAACGTGCCATACGAGCCAAAAAGCTTCTTAAAAGTATCGGCTAAAGGCGTGAGCGATGGCGATTTTGTCATGGTCGCTGGCTACCCAGGTCGCACCAACCGATATCGCACCGCCAATGAAGTACAAAATCAGTTCGAGTGGGCTTATCCAGAAGGTAAGTTATTGCGCGAGCGCTTTATTGAGATCATTAAAGATACCGCGCCAGAGGGCAGTGACGAACGTATTAAGTACGAGAGTCAAATTGCTGGCCTTGCAAACTACGCGAAAAACTTCACCTCAATGATCGAGTTTTATGGCAAATCCACCATGCTGGCGGACCGTAAAGCCCGCGAAGCTGAGCTTGCAGCGTGGATCGCTAAAGACAGCAGCCGTGAAGCGAAATACGGCAAAACCTTAGCAAAATTAGACGCGTTAATTGCCAAGAGTAAAGCGCATCAAGAGCGTGACATGATCTTAAGCTACATTGGTAGCACGACTATGTTGCCAACGGCGCGCAGCTTGTATCGCTTAGCGAACGAGAAACAACTGCCGGATATGCAGCGTGAACCTGGCTTCCAAGAGCGTGATATGACTCGCCTCAAAGCGAGCATGGAGCGTATCGACCGTCGTTATGCGCCAAGCGTCGATAAAGCCGTGTTATTCGATATGCTGAAACGCTACGCCGCACTGCCAGAAGACAAACGTCTACCCGCATTGGATAAAGCCTTTGGTATCGATAAAAAGTTCAACGAAGCTAAGCTTTCGAAAACCTTAGACAAAATGTACGCCAAAACTGAGTTAGGCAAAAAAGACGTGCGTCTGGCATGGATGGATAAATCCGTTGCCGATTTTAAAGCCTCTAAAGATCCTTTCATTCAATTCGCCGTGGCTATGTATGACACAGATATGGCTGAAGAAAAGAAAGAAAAAGAACTGGATGGCGAGCTGATGAAAGTGCGTCCTCAGTATATGGATGCCATCATTGCCTACAATCTTGAGCAAGGTAAGCCAGTGTATGCCGATGCGAACTCAAGCCTGCGTGTCACGGTTGGTCATGTGAAAGGCTACTCGCCAAAAGACGGTTTAGTGGCTGTGCCATTCACTCGCCTTGAAGGCATAGTGCAAAAGGACACAGGTGTTGATCCTTTCGATGCGCCGAAGAAAGAGTTAGAGCTGATTAAGCAGAAGCAATACGGTGATTTCTATGTGAAAGCCATTGATTCTGTACCGGTTAACTTCTTGTCGACGTTAGACACCACCGGCGGCAACTCAGGTTCACCCACCCTAAACGGCCGCGCTGAATTAGTCGGTCTACTGTTCGATGGTGTGTATGAAAGCATTATCGGTGACTGGGCATATGACGATAACATCAACCGTTCAATCCAAGTAGATAGCCGCTATATGTTGTGGGTCATGAAATATTTAGACCATGCCGACAATCTATTAGCTGAGATGGAAATCGTTAAGTAATCTATTGCCGCACCAGCGATGGTGCGGCCTATAATGGCATAGTGAATTTGGATTATCAGCATTCAAGTGCGACTTAGTGCTTTAAGAATACTGAAATAACAAGATAATAAAATAGCGATAAACTCACTGGATTTATCGCTATTTTTTGTGCAATGACTGCTGATAGCTGTTGAGATAGAGTATTGATAGGTGCGCCATGGTATTAGCTCACCTTTTTAGCATTATCGGCACCTGTGGACTGAAAAGATTACGCAATTTGCTTTCTCGGTTGCTTGGCTATTGCGATCATTTTCATATCTGCGGCGTAATATCACTGTAGGTACAAGGTTTAAATACAAATTAATCTTTATCCGAGCAGTTACTCATTTTCCCAAAGTGATAAAGGTTGAATAGAGCACCATTGCCAGAATTTCGTTTCCACCATGTCACTTGCCGCGGCAGCATCGCGCCCCTCAAACAAGCGCCAATTTTCCTCTGCAGATTTCAGGGCATACTGTCTCAAGTGACCGGAGACAGTCTCGAAATCGGATGGCTCAAGAAGAAACATGCTGCCATCCCTGAAATACTCCCAAGGCATCTGATCTTTAGGTTGTCGTTGATGATTCTGGAAGAACGCCTCGCTGTAGATACTGGCCGAAGCGCCTGCCGACACACAGTCGTTCCAACGTTGGCAGCGAAAGAAATACTCGTCCTCAGCCTCAGCTGTGCCACTTAATTCACTGTAGGGGCAAGCTCGTTCCCAAGGTTTATCGATATTGGTTTCGGCTATACCTTTGCGCGCCAGTTCAATCTCATGGGGCTTAGGAAGCATCTCCAATAACAAGTCATAGCCAGTTTTTTCCTCAGCAATGGAAATAGAGGCTGCGCTGAGCAGCGAGACACAAAGTAAAAAATTTGCTTGAAATAACCTTGTTCTGAATCGCATTTTTGCACCTAAGTCACTGTTGATAAGAAGTTGAAATACATATCAATCCTAATCATCGAGTTTACTTTTCCAAATAGACAAAGGTTCGACCGCGCACCATTGCCAGAATTGCTTTTTAACGAGTTTGTCAGCTTCGCCAGTACTGCGCCCTTCAAACAAGCGCCAGTTTTTTTCAGCAAATTTCAAGGCATGGTTATACGAATGTCCCGAACCGCCACCAAATTCTGCATCATTCTTGGCCAAGTCTTCGCCATCTTGTTTCCACTGCTGAGGGATTTTCTCCCCCGTTTTATGGTGCTTGAAAAAACCTTCAGTAAACTGACTCGCTGAAGCTCCCATCGTCTTACAGTCTTGCCAGCGGCGACAACGGAGATGAATTTCGTCTAAGTCAATATCGCCCGAATCGTCAAAGAGCAAGCGAGAACTGTTATATGGGCATGGCCGCTCCCAAGCATTCTCTATGCTTGTTTCTGCTACGCCTTTACGAGCAAATTCAACCTCATGCGGTTTTGGTGCATTCGCAAGGATGCTTTGCACTGTTAGTACTTTTTCTTCCGCTATAGAAGTAGGTGTAGCGCTGAGCAGTGATATACAAAGTAAAAGTTTTACGTGAGATAACATTATTCTGAATCGCATTTTTGCAAAGTCCTTTGAGCATGAGTTTAGCTAGCTAAAAATGGGAAAAACCAACTGAAGTTATAGCCTTAGTTCCATTATGTCTTCGTTATTGACGATTCGTTTTCGGCGTCGTCTTTGTATCCGTTAATGTCTTGGTGTTTACTGAATGAGTAAACATTTTCTATTTATAATTTCATCAGCATATAAAAATATGGCTTTCGGAAAAAATTAATTGCCCTTTTATAAGGAGATGTATTGCTGATGGCTATAACACTAAAGAAGGATTTCTGACTAATTAGCTGTATAACTCAGCGCATCTTAATATAATTTTGATTTGGTTATTAAGCTGCTTATATGTCATAGATGGTTTTTATTGTGATACTGCTATTAATTGTGATGTAACTAAGGCGATGGTTTCTGCAGTGTAAAAATATGTCTCAAGCTTTGCAGTAATATCGAGGCTGAATTATTTTGCATTTTATCGTAATATCGTTCGCGCTTATGTTTTTAAGCTATGAGCTAAATTTCTATTTACCCACAGAAAAGGATTTTTTATGGGACATAATACTTTTTTAATTACTGCAGTCTTGGCCACTACTATTTTTGGGGCCACTGCTTTTGTGGCTAATGCTGAACCGCTTTTCAGCCCCTTTCCGGATGCTAAATCGCCTAAAGAAAAGCGCATCCACTTTACGCCCTTTGAACTTATCACCGCAGTGAATGGTGACAAGTTCACTCTGTTGCCTGTATCAGGAAAATTGACTCGACAAAGCGTTGAGTTACCCGAGGGGTATAGTCCTGAACATGTGATCAATAACTATTTGGCACAGCTAAAAAAGCTGAATGCTGAAGTGTTATTTAGTTGTCAGGCCGTCACCTGCGGTGATGGTCAAGCCATGCAAACACAGCTAAAGCCGCTCAAAAGCGTGAATGCCGACTTTCACAGTGCTTACGTGGCGGCAAAACTGAAAGGTTCTCGCGGTGAGGTTTACGCCAGTATCTATGTCGTCAATCGCGAGGATAGATATACCTATCTGCAAGTCGATATCCTTGATTCTATTCCTGAGCCGCTAGACTTGATCCAAGCCAATAGTGACTTTTTACAGCGGGCACCGAAAGAGGTTGAGATTAAAGATAGGCGTAGTGACGATGCTCAAGGAGCGACAGACCATCCTTTATTGGGGCGCATGCCCGGCAGTTATATTTCAAGTTACAAACAAACTAACTTTACCCAAGTGCCTGTATTGGTAGGGATGTCGGGCGCAGATTATCAAACCAAATCGCTGGATGCCAAGCTTACCCAAATAACTTATCAGATGCCTGAAAGCTATTCGTTGTTTGAAATCAACAGCAATTATGCCGCAGCAGCACAAAAGCTGGCAGCAGAGCGGGTATTCCATTGCAAAGGCACGGCTTGCGGCGACGATGATAGCCTGATTAATGCCATCAAATTAATCAAGGACGATAAAGAGGACGAATGGCAGGAGTATCAGCTGTTTAAGCTTAGTCACGCAAAGGGCGATGTTTACTTCGATATCTATTCCCAAGGATATTTCGATGGCACACCTGCCGATACTACCCTCAGGGTAATGGAACTCTCTACTCTGAAGGATGATCGAGTGGCGATTGACCTCAATGCTTTGACCGATGCGATTAGTCAAACTGGTAAGGCGACGTTGGAGGGATTGCTGTTTGATTATGACAGTGAGCGCATGTTGCCTGAGTCTAAACCTGTACTCGACGTACTCGCAAGCTATCTTAAGCAGAATCCGGCACTGAGTTTCTATGTGGTCGGACATACAGATGACAAGGGCGAGCGGAGTTACAATCAAAGCCTGTCGGAGCGGCGCGCTGCGGCTGTGATTAAGCAGTTGAGTGACGGGTTTCAAATTCCGTCGGCCCAATTAACCGCCCACGGTAACGGGGAATACAGCCCAATTGCCAGCAACACGAATGACGCCGGACAAAAACTGAATCGCAGAGTGGAATTAGTGCTTCGTTCGGATAAAAAGTAGCTCATATTAATAAGCTTGAAAGGGGAGCTTCGTTTTATAGAAACGCCTGAGCCATCTCAGACGTTTCTATCTTCATTGGAGCTCATTGGCAGATATTGTTCTGCGCGGGCATTTGTCTCAAATTGAGGCTAGCTGCTTGAGGGCATTCGCGATTTGTCTTCCACTAAATCGTTACTGCGGCTTTAAGCACTGCAACTTCCTGTGGGGTGAGTGGCCGCATCGCTCCTTCGGCTAAGGATTCTAGCGTTAATGTCATTAATGCGACGCGCTGTAAGTCAATTACCTTATAGCCTAAGGCGCTGGACATACGCCGAATTTGGCGATTTAGTCCCTGAGTCAGCACGATTTCAAAGCTGTCCGAACTGAGGTGGCGGACTTGGCAGGGCAAGGTTTGCACATCTTTATAACGCACTCCACTGGCCATTTGTTCAACAAAATCATCAGTGAATGGCCTATCGAGGCGCACATGGTAGGTTTTACTGTGGGCAAAACTGGGGTGCATGAGTTTATGGGTCAGCTCGCCATCATTAGTTAATAGCAGTAGGCCGCGGGAATCTTTATCGAGCCTGCCGACGGGATAGAGTCTTGGCGCTTTGGGAAGCAGGTGTATAAGGCTCGTTTCATCCTGCTCCAGCAGGCGGCAATCTGTGCCCACGGCTTTGTTCAATATCCAATAGGCGAGGGGTTCGGTTTTAGTGATGGGCGCGCCATCAAGTTCAATACTGTCGAGGCAGTTTAATGATTCGTCCAAACGGATAGGATCTGTGTGGCGGGCGATATGGCCATTGAGTGTGATGCGCCCGGCCTCAATTAAACGGCAGGCTTCACGGCGTGAGCCTATGCCACACTGGGCGAGGTATTTTGCAAGGCGCATATCAATCCAAGGTTGATGAATTTAAACATAAAAAAAGGAGCCGAATTCGGCTCCTTCAATTGTACTTATCAGCATCTTAATTAGCTATTTCAACCTGCTGTTTAACAGGCTATAAGTACAGTGCTACCTATCAATGACGTTTGCGGAAAATCACAATCGCAACGGCCACTACGGCTAAAATCATACAGTACCAAGCGTGTGATACCGCAGCCAATGGGGTGATGCTAAAGGTCGAGGCGATCAGCAAGGCTTGTGCGCCATACGGGATCAAACCTTGGATAATACAGGCGAAAATATCGAGGACGCTGGCGGCACGTTTGGGGCTCACGCCATGTTTCTCGGCTAAGTCTTTAGCAATATCACCGGTCACCACGATAGAAACCGTATTGTTGGCCACACAAGTGTTAGTCACTGCGACTATGCCAGCCATACCCAGTTCTGCGGCGCGGCATGATGCTTCACCTTGTGCCTTTGAAAAACGCGTGATCAGCTTTTCAATCTGTTTGCTCACAAAGGCAAGACCACCTTGTTGCTGCATAAGTGCCGCTAAACCACCGACCAGCATAGACAAAATGAAAATCTCCTGCATATTGCTAAAGCCAGCATAAATATCTTTACCAAATTGGATCACGCCGTAATCCATGGTAAACAGACCCGTAGCGCCCGCTAATAAGATACCTAAGGTCAAGACCACAAATACGTTCAGACCCGCCACAGCTAAGATCAAAATGGTCAGATAAGGAATGACCTTAATGAGATCTATGTTCTGCGTCGCTAATTCCGCCTGGCCTTGGCCTGCAAATACAAAGGCAATCAAGGTTAGCAGTGATGCTGGGATAGCGAAAATCAGGTTTTCACGGAATTTATCTTTCATATCACAGCCTTGAGTACGGGTGGCTGCAATCGTGGTATCTGAAATAATCGATAAGTTGTCACCGAATAGGGCGCCAGACATGACCGCACCTGCCATCAGGGCGTAGTCGATTTGCGCTTGGTCGGCCACGCCGAGGGCGATGGGTGCGACAGCAGCTATTGTGCCCATTGATGTCCCCATGGCTGTTGCGATAAAGGCCGCAATCACGAAGAAACCGGGTAACAACAAGTTTGATGGGATCAGTGATAAACCCAGAGCAACGGTGGCATCGACGCCGCCTGTGGCTTTAGCGACCGCCGCGAAGGCGCCTGCTAATAGATAAATCAAACACATCGCAATAATGTTGCTGTGACCAATACCGCCAATAAAGGTATCAATCGATTGATTCAATTTCTGCTTTGATAAAATCAACGCCAGAATAATCGCAGGTAAAATGGCGATAACACTCGGTAATTGATAGAAGGCGAAGTCGACACCTTGGCTTTGGAAATACACACCCGCGCCAATGAAAAGACCAAGGAAAACAAATAATGGCAACAGGGCAATGAAAGATGCCGGGCTGTGCTGTGTTGCTGGTGTTGGATTGCTCAAATGTTATCTCTCTTTCGCTTAGAGTTCTTTCCGCTGGATCCTTAGCAGTCAAACTCGCTTAAATTTAGTGTCGCTTCGGCATCGTATCTTAGCAACTTGAGGCAAAGCATATTTGATCCCCGCTAACCTGTCAATTTAGACGTCTAGATGTTTTTACTTCCGTTGTGATCGCTAGGTTATTAATAGGTTGTATAAGATGAGGCTCAGTCTATATTTTAATTTATAATCAATGTGTTATCAGTTTGTATTCAGGTTAAGTTAGCGGGTTTTTATCTGATTTAGAGTGTATTGCAACAGAATGGAATAGCGTGAAATTTAAGCTGTGGCCCGGGGTGATGAGATAAGTTGGCTATTTATCGCCCTCATTTCCCTTGAAACTTTGATGCACTGAGTCAGTGTTGATATGAGTTTTGATGGCGAAGAAGATGAACTGGATCCATCGAGTTAAGTTCATTTTTATTGCTTATTAGCTTGCAGCGCTCGTTTAGCGGCTTAATCACGTTCACATAACAAAATAATATTAATTAAACCTTAACAATCAATTCATTGTTTTCAAATGTAAAAAAGTGTTAACCGCATAAAAAACCTATAAAACACTAATGATAACGATTTGCGTTGTACTAGAGAGTTTAATAGAATCCGCACAAATTATGTTAATAACTCTTTGGGGCTTTGTTTAAATGCATACATCTTCTCGCCATGGCTTGAGTCTCGTAGCCGTCTCTTTACTGACTTTAGGGTTGAACCATACTGCGATCGCCGGTGAAGATTTATTCGGTTATGTCAAAGGCGCTGAAGCTATGCCTAAAGACGCTATCGAACTGTACCAAAAGATCACCCTGCGTAATGATAAGGGTCAAGGCACCTACAGAGGTATTAACTACGAAACTGAATTCGAGTATGGCCTAACGAATAAACTGGCGGTGTCAGCTTCTGCTAAGTTTATGTCCTTAGACACCAGTGGGCTTATCATCGATGGTTATTTGCCGGCAGAGAAAAAAATTGGTTTTCAATCCTCTGGCGCCGAAGTTGGCCTAAGCTATATGTTTTTAAGCCCAGCCAAGGATGACATAGGTTTGTCGATGACAGCCTCCCTCGACTACGACTGGATTGATGTGCATTCTGGCCAAGACAAAGACACCTTGTCGTTAGATCTTGGTCTGCAAACCCAAAAATACATGCTCGAAGGTGAGTTAATTTGGGTGGGGAACTTAGGCATGGAATCAACCTATGCCGACCGCGCCCCTATCGCTAATCTACCAGAAGATTTCGAATGGTCGACGGATCCAGAGATGGAACTGGAATTGAAAATGGGCACAGGCTTAAGCTATCGTTTCGCCCCTAATTGGTTCGTTAGCGCCGAAGTGCTTTTTGAAACTGAATTTGAAACTGAAATTGGTCAAGAACGATGGTCCTTCTTTGCTGGCCCTTCATTGCATTATGGCAGTGCCGATTGGTGGGCGACGCTGACTTGGTTACCACAGTTAAGTGGCGGTGGTGAGCAGTACCAAGGTCAGCGCGATACTAGTTTGCATCTGATTGAAAAAACAGAACAAGAAATCAGATTGAAGGTCGCATTTAACTTTTAATCTAGGTTCAATCAGGCTGTTGCAGCGAATGTAATAGGCTGCACCGCCAGAGTGAGTGCCAAGGATGGCTCGTTTTTATTCCATATTCACTAACATTAGGTATTGAAATGGCGCAGACATATTGGAATAGCTTGTGGTTTATGCCCATGGTCGTGGTGACCGCGCCTGCTTTTGCTGCTGACTATTTAACGGTTGCACAGGCGCAGGCATTGATTTTTGATCAAGCGGCCGTATTTAGCGAGCGGCCAACTTTATTGAGCTCAGATGCGAAAGATCAGATCAAAGATTTGTCTGGCGTGCGTCAGCGTCAAGATCAACAGCCGATTTGGAAAGTGGAGAAAGACGGGCAATTTCTCGGTTGGTTTATGGTTGATGATGTGGTCGGTAAACATGAATACATTACTTATGCCGTGGGGATTAGCCCGCAAGGTGAAGTGTTAGGTTTAGAAGTGTTGAGTTACCGCGAGACCCATGGCGGTCAAGTGCGCGAGGCCAGTTGGCGCCAACAGTTCCACGGTAAAACACTGAACGATCCCTTTAAACTGGATGAGGATGTCACCAATATCAGCGGCGCGACCTTGAGTTGTCGTAATTTACTCGATGGTGTGAAGCGTCTGTTGGTTATTCATCAACTCTTCCTGTCACAGACGGCATTATCGTGATACGTCGCGCTAAACCCTTACTCGGGACTTTGGTGGAAATTGCCGCCGAGTCACTGCCACATTCTGGCAGTGAGATCCCACTTGAGGATAAAGCCTTAGAAGCCGCGATGACAGCGGCTTTTTCGCGTGTGACGCATATTGGTCGGTTACTGAGTTTTCATCAGCAAGACAGTGAGTTAAATCAGCTAAATCGCCAGCCAGGGACATGGATTCGTGTAAGCCAAGACAGTTTACGAGTGCTCAAGTTAGCTAAGTGGCTAGGCAAGGCGAGCAACAACTTGTTCAATTGTACTGTCGGCGGGGAAATGATGTCCCGCGGTGCTTTGCCTGCCTATCTTGGTATGCCTTTGTTATTGCAAGGTGAGTGGCAAGATATTGAAATAAAAGATAATCAAGTACGATTAGCTAGGCCACTCATTTTAACCTTAGATGGCATAGCCAAAGGTTATGCGGTTGATATGGCGGTTAGTGAGCTGCGCCGTGCGGGCGTTGGCGGTGGTTGGGTGAATGCCGGTGGCGATTTAAGAGTCTTTGGCAGTGCCTCTTTAAATGTACTCTGCCGCGGCCCAAAGGGATTGAGCCAAAAGATCTGCGTGAGCAATATGGCGCTGGCAAGTTCGCGGGTGTCACAAACCTTAAGCCATGATTATCCTGCGTTATTACTGCCCACGGGCAATGTTACTGATGTGAATATCGATCTTGAAAGTGAACGTATTGTCAGTGTGAGTGCGCCCTTTGCTTGGCGCGCCGATGCCTTGACTAAGGTTGCGGGTTACCTAAGCTCTGACTCCGCCGCTGACAAAATTGCTCACTTAGGTGGTCGATTAGTCAGTTTTGAATAATCATTCCTTTGGTACTATTTGCAGTTTTCCTTACTGAATTTACTAAGGAAAAGCTGCGTGCTGAGTGTATAACATTTTCCTATGAAGAAATTAACTGGCTATCCAAATTGGTTTTTTTGGCTAATCATTCTTACCATTAGCGTCACCACGCTCACAGGCTTGTTTATGCTGCCTTGGGTGATGGAGTTTAAGTTGCAGTGGGAAGTGGATTTTGGCCTCAGCGGTGAACTACGGTTACCCGCAGTGGTGATGCATGTGTTGTTAGGTTGGTTGCTGTTGATGCTACTTGGTGCACTTTGGCACAGTCATATTCGGGCAGGATGGCGTAAAAAATTGAACCATTGGAGTGGCTTAGTGATGTCACTCAGTCTTATCACCTTAGCGTTAACGGGTGTGGGACTGTATTACTTGAGCTCAGAATCAGCCCAACTGTTTGCCAGTTTATTGCATATGTTTTTGGGGATGTTATTGTTTTCAGGTTTTGTTTGGCATTATTACCATGGCCGTAAAATTCGCGTTCAATCCCTTAGGCGTCACCGTAGCTGATAAGTTTTGCATCAAAGCCCAATTTGAAACCCAATTCAAAAGCATTCGATTAAAAATCCCATGTTAAAACACATTAAAAAGAGTGCCTAATTGGCACTCTTTTCGTTTTAGCTGTTTGTCACGAGCGGTCTGGCTATTAACCGCTTGCCACTAACCGCTTGTTGCTAACTATGTGTCGTTAGCAATCTGTCAGCTTAGGCGACTTTAAATCGCGCCACTTCTTTTTGTAGGTTGCTGCAAATTGCCTTAGTGTTGACCACGATTTGTTGGGTCTCTTGAATGACTAAGTTGCAGTATCTTGTTTTATCGGATAATTCAGTCAAGTTACGGTTAATTTCTTCGGTTACATGGGTCTGTTCTTCGGTCGCCGTTGCCGTTTGAGTGGACATCTCGCTGACCTTAGAGGTGGAGTTTAGGATTTCATCCAATGCATCTTGGGTTTGGCTGGCGAGGGTGACAGTTGATGTGGTCAGGCTGGCGCCCGATTCAATGCTTTTAACCGCATCATTTACGCCGCGTTGTAACTCTTCAATCATGCGTTGAATATCTTGGGTCGAGGTTTCGGTGCGACTCGCCAGTGTACGCACTTCGTCGGCGACTACGGCAAAGCCGCGGCCCTGTTCGCCAGCGCGCGCCGCTTCAATGGCCGCGTTAAGGGCAAGGAGGTTAGTTTGCTCAGCAATAGAGCGGATCACATCGAGCACTGAGGCAATATTGGCTGAATTGACTGAGAGTTTTTCAATAACTGACACGGCATTCTTAACCGATTCAGATAGTTGCTGAATATGATTAACGGACTGGGCGAGGATATTTTTACCTTCCACCGTTTGGTCGTTCACCTTAGTGATTTCGGTCGCTGTGTGTAGGGCATTGCTGGCGACTTCTCTTACGGCCGCACTCATTTCATTGACGGCTGTGACTATGGTATCCACAAACTGCTCTTGTTCATGGCTGATGTTGATTGTGGTGGTGGACTTAGTCGCAAGGCTTTCAACGGTGTGGCTTACATCCTTGGTTTGACCAATAATCGAGATAACCATCTGCTGCAGTTGTTCTACAAACAAGTTAAAGGCATGGGCAAGCTCACCGATTTCATCCTGTCGTTTGATGGGGATCCGCTGAGTTAAGTTACCGTCACCATCAACAATGTCATTGATCCTGCTGGTGATATCTTTAATCGCGTTTACGATGATTTTAGGGCCAAAGTAGGCAATCAACAGGGCGACTATGGCCACTAAGCTGGCTATGGTGAGGGATATTTGGGTTTGGGTGGTTGCCTGTTCAGTTGCTTGTAAGTCTAGCTCTTTTACGCGGTTATCGGCCGCTTCCCCCGCCGCATTGTAGATGCTTCTTAAGGCTTTAAATTCTTGCTTAGACTTGGTCTCGTGGAGCTGTTTAGCTCGCGCAAAGTCGTTACTTTTGACTGCGTTAATGACCTCTGATGAGGCTTGATACCAAAGGGAAAATTGCGCTTCAAAGCCATTGGTGGATTGCAGTACGAGCAGGTGGTCTTTAAGGATTTTTTTAAACTCGCCCATTCGGTCACGGGCTTGGTCGACGTTTTCTTGCCAGTTATCAATTTCACTCTTGCGATTCTCGGCAGATAATTCTTCCCTGAGTAACACTTCTTCACTTAGCTGCGCTTGATAAAGGTCGCGATCTGCATTGAGAATTGCCGAAATCGCAGGATTAAATAACTGACTGAATTCTTGCATCTGCTTTACCGTCGCACGGCTTTGCATAGCATCGGTGACCGCCATAACAATGAGCGCTGTCGCCATAATGGCAAACATCAGCGAAAACTTAACGCGAATACTGTTAAACATAGGAACATCTCCATTAATAACTTAATAAATAGCTTAGCCGTTATTTATGAAATTGCTTTTACATGCAGTAAATTGCGATGGGATTCAGTGCGAAGTTTTGTGCCCATTGAAAGAAGATGAATCGCCCCGACTGTGCAGCCAGGGCTTTGATATTTTAGCTTATGTTATTCGGGGCAAGCTAAGGTGGGGATGGCTTTTGGCTTAGGTTTTATCTGCACTAGCATGACACCCATGATGACCATAGAGCCGCCAATATAATGATAAATGGCCAAGGTTTCATCTAGGATAATGGCCGCCAGTATCGCCGCAATAATCGGCATTAAATTAAAGAACACGCTGGTGCGATCGGCGCCGAGTTTGCTGATGCCATTGATCCAAGCCCAAGGCGCGAGCAGCGAGGCCGCAACTGCCGCATACAGGATCAGTGGTGCCGATTGCGTGCTGATCACCATGCTTGGGCTGCTAAACAGCAGCGGTGTCAGCATAAATACGGCTATGAGTCCTTGAATATAAACCGATTCCCAAGTGGGCAGTGGTAATTGCCAGCGTTTTAGTAATACACCATAGAGTGCATACACAAAGGCGCTGAACAGCAATAACAAGTCACCTTGGGTGACGCCGATGGCAAGATTCATCATATCGCCGTGGCTTAACATAAAAATTAAGCCAACGAGCGAGAACAGTGTGCCACCAAAGGCTAACGGCGACAGCTTCTGTTTGAGTAAGGGAACGGCTAAAAATAGGCTGATCATAGGCACGAGTGAGGTGATCAATGCCATATTCGTCGCCGTGGTGGTGGCCGCGGCAAAATAGGCCAGACTCTGGTTGAGCACCATACCTAGCATGGCCAAAGTCGCGAACTTAGGTAACAGCGGCAAGATCACTCGGCGCTTTTGCCACACGCGACCCGCGACAAAGGGCGTTAATAGCAACATTGCAAAAAACCAACGGTAAAACGCTATGGCTTCAGGATCGATAATCCCAAATGAGAGTTTATTAACTATCGAGTTACCCGCCCAAATGAAAACGGCTAATAGGGGAAACAAATACAACATGATTTTGCCTTTCGATAATGGTTTACGTGGCTGGACATGAGTGAATAGGCATAAGCGACTGAGTCTACATGGCTAAAACTGAGTAACTCAGAACGAGAGACTCTGCTTACTACGTATTACTTATACATCCAGATAATCATTGCAGGCAATTATCCATGGTCGGTTATGATATAGATATCGCTTATCAGACAAGGTCAGTTCCTCGGCGGACAGAGTGCTATGGGATGGAGAAATCAATTGAGCGCGATTAAACCATGCGATTAAATCTGGATTGCTTGAGTACTATTAACCAGTTGAGTGCTATTAAATCATGAGCTAGAAGGCTTTAAGGACAGACAAATGCGTACGGTTTATCATCCCCTTACGGCAGAGCAAGAGCCAGTTGCGGATATTTTCTTCAACTATGAAGCCTTCTTGCCAAATACGGTGACGCCTAAGCATCAACATGTTTGGGGACAACTGCAGTTAATCAGCGGTGGCATCATGGAGTTACATGCCGCAGGGCAACGGTTTTTATCTCCGTCGCAATATGCGATTTGGGTTCCTGCGGGGATAGAGCATGAAAGTTTCACTCGGCGTAGTATCCATTATTGTTCGATGAATATCGTTGCCGAGCGGGCTGCGGCGTTTCCCCTAGAGACCTGTTTATTAGCTGTGACTCCTATTGCCCAATCGATCGTTAACGACCTACGGGAGCGGCAAGTTAGAGTGGCAAACTCGGCAGCGGATAAACGGCTTGTTGAGGTTTTGCTCGATCAGCTCACTATCGGCCAAGCTCTGCCGCAATTTTTGCCCACAGTCTCAGATAAACTGTTACAGCCGTTGTTGCTGGCACTCGAAGCCGACCCTGCGAGTCCTAAGACCTTTAAATCTTGGGCCAATGAATTACATACCACAGAGCGTACCTTAGCCCGTCGTTGCCAAGAGGCGCTGGGGATGAGTTTTACCGAGTTAAGGCAAAGGCATAAGTTTATCTATTCATTACAATTGCTGCGTCAGGGGCTAGCTATTAAAGAGGTGGCATTAACGCTCGGCTATAACCAAACCTCACCTTATATTGTGATGTTTAAAAAGTATGCCCAGTGCTCGCCGGAGCAGTATCGCCGTCGATTGTGATGGTGCATAAGTTTAGTGTGATGGCATATAAGCTTAGTGTGTTGAAAAATGATCTGTTGTTAATTCGAACGCTAGCGGATGTTGTGTGGCGATAAGCGGATAAAACCGAGAAATAAAATAGGGTGCCAAAGCATTTAGCACCCTATTTTCGGCCTATTTAAAGAGAGGATTTAAGGGATTTTTACATTGTTGGATAAATTAGTCGGATGCTTTTTGGCGGTTCCGTTTATCCTGACGCTTCTCTTTTAAGGTTTTCATTGGCGGTTTTTTGTTTTTTTCTTTACTCATAGATATAGACTCCAAAGTGAAGGTCACTATCCGGTTCCGCGCCGCAATTCGGTTCCGATAGTTGGGCTCAATTTTTATTTCAGGCTTAAATTGAGTCGGTTTATTTATAAAGGACACATAAAACGTAATTTAACGATGAGGTGCCGAACCTAAACCTCTTAACCCCTTTGCTGTTTTACCTTAAAGCGCTGCCATGACTTAGTGTAAATAGTGGCAAAAGGCGTTAATTTCAGTGTTAAATTAATTTAATGCCTGTCTTTAATAAATAACGCGGCCAGTTAATGACTTCAAAATAACATTCCTTCTTATCCTATTATGTTGAAAGTACCGCTAGAAGCCGCCGCTAATAGCGAGTTGAAGTATGTTGTCACGGAGTAGAACACACTATATCTTTAATTACGTCATCTAAAATGGCTTAACACTTGAGTAGATTCAGTCAACATAAATCACTAAAAGCCATTAGAAATAACGCTGCTTAAATCAGCTGGCTACTTAGCTTTTTTAGGTTTTTTCGCTAGACTGACACCTTTAATCATAAACAGCACTGGCTTGCCTAAAATACTCACTTCAGCCAACTCGCCCTTTGACCGCCCAAGTAGGCTAACGCCTAAATCGGATATAACAGAGAAGCGTCCTGCACTGGGTTTATGCTTTGGTGGATACACGAGCTCAATTTGATACTCCTGTTGATCCTGCAGATTAACTAAGCGGATCTCCCGCCCCACAGTCACTTTATCACTCGCCACATCATGCTTGAGCTGCTCAAGTTTGCTAATCACGCCTGCCAAAGCAGTTGGGCGCAGGGAGGCATTAAAACTGTTCTGTAAATAATAGGTTTCGGTTTTTAGTATAAAATTCTGAAATAAACCGCTAAAAAAGGAATATGCCATTTCCGCCTCTGAAATAACCAAGTAAAAGTGCAAGCAAAGAATTTAAAAAAGAGGAATAACTGGATTCAGTGCTTATTTAACAAGAGTATTAAAGTTCTGCCGAGCGCGAGTGACGCTCGGCTTAGACTGGGAATTTGAGTGAGAAGCGGAATGATTTAGCCAAGCAGCACGTTGAGCTAAGAGTGCTAGCTAATACATGAGAAGATAGTGATGAAAATGCAGTGATAAACATAGTTTTACATCTCCAGTCAAAAATTGTGTGCGATGAATTGCTTTTTTAATCGTTCAATATGGCTAATAACTTAAACTTAAAGTGTTAACTAAATAAGCCATGTTTACTTGCTTGATACCATAGGCCAAGTGAGAAAATAATGCAAGCCTAACCAAGTTTATATTGCTGAGTATACTTATCTACAGTAAATATTTTACTTAACACTAAATTAACTATTTTGATGTTAACGCTAACCTTAGTCAATTTAATCCTAGCACGCGTAAAATAAATCGAGCACTGTGAGCTTAGCGATAAAATACGCATTAAGTAAATAGCACACTAATTAACTCAAATAGCTCACTAAAATAGCTGGCTCAAATAATGCACTCACTCAAATGTACGCTCGAATAATACCTTCGCACGGTGATTGTGATGCTTCAGCATATTTTAACGCTATGCTATGCAAGCTAACTGAATTAAGCCTTAATATGCGCGTTTAAAGTTGTAAAGTACTGAGTATCCACTTAGGTGGTTAATCCCGCGCCTTTCAACAGTATTTTAATGCACATGGAGACGAGGAACAGGCAACTGACGCTCGTACACCAAATGAGCACTAACCAGCCGAGTCGATAGCTGAGGGATTTAGTTGGGGTCGTCATGTTTATCTCCTAGGTGTTAGCCAGTGTCTCAATTGAAGCCTTAATTGAATTCGTTGCTTAAAGTGAGCTCGCCGTTTGAATAGAGTCCGCTGCCGAGGCTGAGTCGCTTCGGCAGCATTTTGAGGTCATGTCTTACCAGAACAATCGTTAGTGATAGCCTGCATCTTTAGTGACTTTGCCGCGGAATACGTAGTAGCTCCAAAAGGTGTAAACCAAAATCAGTGGGATGATCATCAGCGCGCCGACGAGCATAAAGCTTAAGCTGCTATCGGGTGCTGCCGCCTGCCAAAGGCTGATGTTGGGGGGAATAATGTGCGGCCAGATACTGATCCCTAGTCCACTAAAACCTAAAAAAACTAGGCATAAGGTGAGTAGAAATGGCTGATAGTTATCATCGCGGCGCAAGGATTTCATCAAGGCCCAGCCACAGGCTAATACCAGTATTGGCACTGGGGCGAAGTAGAATAAATTCGGCAAACTAAACCAGCGCAGGGCAATATTGGGCTGCACAAAAGGCGTCCATAAACTGACTAAACCTATGGTCATAAGTAAGCATAAGGTCAGTGCTCTGCCGAGTTGTTGCATGGTCGTTTTAAGCTCGCCTTGGCATTTTTTCACCAGCCAAGTCGCGCCGAGCAAAGCATAGGCCAGCATAAGACCAAATCCACAGAAGAGTGAGAAGGGCGTTAACCAATCGAAACTACCTCCGCTAAATTGCTGCTCGCTGACCGAAATGCCAGAGATAAACGCCCCCAGCACGACGCCCTGTGAAAACGTGGCTGTGATAGAACCGAACATAAAAGCTTTATCCCAAAATGGCTTAGCTTCAGCACCCGACTTAAATCTAAACTCAAATGCCACGCCGCGAAAAATCAGTGCCAGTAGCATGATGAGCAGCGGTATGGTCAGCGCTTCGAGCACTATGGCATAGGCGAGGGGAAAGGCACCTAGCAGACTAGCGCCGCCGAGCACTAACCAAGTTTCGTTTCCATCCCAAACGGGGGCGACTGTATTGACCATAATATCCCTGTCGTCCTCGTCGTGAATGAATGGAAACAGTATGCCGATGCCGAGATCAAAGCCATCCATCACGATATACATTAAGGTGGCAAAAATGATGATCCCGAACCAAATCAAGGGTAGATCGAATTCCATGGTGAGCCCTTAAATATGTTTAAGATTGAATAAGTAAAATTAGATTCATTTACTTTAAAATTAATGGCTTGTTGCCGCGATATCTGGCCCTTTGCGGATGAGTCGCATCATATAGCGATAACCCACGCCGAAGATGCCGCAGTAACTGACGATGAAAATCCCTAGGCTGATACTCAGGTGGGTAACGCTGTGGGAAGACACGGCATCCTGAGTACGCATCAACCCTTGGATCACCCAAGGTTGACGGCCAAGTTCGGTAGTGAACCAGCCTGCCAGTGTGGCGAGCAATCCGGCGGGGCCGAGCACCAATACAAATCGCAGAAAGTGTTTGTTGCTGTAGAGGCTGCCTTTGCGCCTGAGATAAGCACTCCACAGTCCAGCAAAAATCATCAATAAGCCTAAGCCGACCATGAGCCTAAAACTCCAGAACACTAACAACACATTGGGTCTGTCCTCGGCGGGATACTCAGTCAAGGCTGGCACTTGTTTGCTTAAATCATGTTTTAAGATCAGGCTCGCCAGCCCTGGGATTTCGAGACTGAAGTGGTTTTTCTCTGCGTCCATATCGGGAATGGCAAACAAGATAAGCGGTGTGGGTTTGTCACCCTCATTACGCCAATGGCCTTCCATTGCCGCGACTTTTACAGGTTGATATTCAAGGGTATTTAAGCCGTGAAAATCGCCAATCACAGCTTGCAGCGGCGCGACAATTAACGCCATCCACATCGCCATAGACAACATCTTGCGGATCGCGGGCGTGTCGTTACCTTTGAGTAAATGCCAAGCCGCCGATGCGCCCACAAAGAAAGCCGATGAAATAAAGGCCGCCACTGTCATATGGGCTAAACGATAGAGGAATGAAGGGTTAAACACTATCTGAAACCAATCCACTGGAATAACGCGATTGTTCACGATTTCAAAACCTTGGGGCGTCTGCATCCAGCTGTTTGAAGCTAAGATCCAGAAGGTCGAGATAATAGTGCCCGTGGCGACCATACAAGTGGCGAAGAAATGCAGGTTTTTGCCTACCTTCTGCTGACCAAATAGCATGACCCCCAGAAAACCCGCTTCGAGGAAGAAGGCGGTGAGGACTTCATAGGTGAGTAGCGGCCCAGTTACGCTGCCCGCGAAGGCGGAAAAAGCACTCCAATGGGTACCAAATTGATAGGCCATCACTATGCCTGAGACCACGCCCATGCCAAAGTTTATGGCAAAAATCTTCGACCAAAATAGATAGAGTTGTTGGTAAACCTCATTCGCCGTTTTCAGCCATAAACCTTCTAATACTGCTAGATAGGTGGCGAGGCCGATAGTGATGGCAGGGAAAATAATGTGAAAAGAGATGGTAAAAGCAAATTGGATCCTAGCGAGTACTGTGGCATCAAAATCAAACATAATTTCCTCGAGCGATAGGCATTTCTCGTTACAAAGGCATTGTTCTAGTCGCGTTCACTGAACCCTAAATTGGCTTGACGGTGAAAGCTTGTGTGCTATTAGACCATGGGATATGCTGGCTATAACAGACACAGAATATCTTGGCTTGGCTATAACAGATGACGAAGTATGAGCAGTTAGCGCAGGAATTAAAGACACGAATAGCCCAAGGTGTTTGGCAGGCGGGGGACAAGTTGCCGTCGCTGCGCCAAACTGTGGCCGATTCGGGCTTGAGTCTGATGACAGTGCTCAATGCCTATCAGTTATTGGAAAGCCAAGGCGTGATCTCGGCGCAGGCTAAGTCTGGCTATTTAGTGGCGCCAAAGCCGGAATTAATCGCGCGCCAGGGAGAAGCCTTTCGTTATCCCGAGCGACAAAAGCCGATTTATCTTTCCGATAGCGTGGATATTAATGAGTTTGTATTCAATGTGCTGCAGGCTTCAAAGCAGGCGGACATAGTGCCCTTTGGCTCAGGATTTCCCGATCCTAGTTTATTCCCACAACAAGCACTGGCGCGATCTTTGGTTAAGGTGACTCGGCACATGTCACCTTCTTTTGCCGCCGATAATTTACCGCCAGGAAATGCGGGATTGCGTAAGGCTATTTCCCAACGTTATGCCAAATTGGGCATGAGTATTTCGCCCGACGAAATCATCATTACCTCGGGTGCCATGGAGGCGCTCAACTTGAGCTTAGCGACCCTGACTCAAGCGGGTGATTGGGTTGTCATTGAATCACCGACCTTTTATGGCGCGATGCAAGCCATTGAACGGCTTAAACTCAGGGCGATTGCGGTTGCTACCGATCCACAACAGGGGATTGATCTCGAGGCGTTGGCAGAAGTGTTAAATACTTATCCAGTGAAAGCCTGCTGGTTGATGAGCCAACATCAAAATCCCTTAGGTTGCAGCTTATCGGATGCAAAAAAACAGGCGCTTTATCAGTTACTAAATAAGCATAAGGTCAGTCTGATTGAGGATGATGTTTATCAAGAACTCTATGTCGACTCGAGCGCGCCAAGGCCAGTAAAAGCCTTCGATACCGAAGGACGGGTGTTGCACTGCGGCTCATTTTCTAAGTCTTTGATTGCTGGTTATCGTGTCGGCTGGGTGGCGGCGGGATGCCATGCACCGCAGTTACAACGCTTACAAGTCATGTCGACGTTATCGACCAGTGCGCCCATGCAGCTCGCCATCGCCGATTTTATTCAGTCGGCGCAATATGAACGGCATTTAAAACAGTTACGTAAAAAGTTAGCCAGCCGTAAATTGGCCATGTATCAATTATTGTGCGCGCATCTGCCCGAATCTGTGGGGGTCAACTTCGCGCAGGGCGGCTATTTTCTCTGGTTAGCGCTGCCATCACACATGGACGCTACACAAATTTATTATCAGGCGATTGAGCGTGGGATCAGTATTGCACCCGGAAATCTCTTTAGTAATCAGGTCGAATTCCGCCATTTTATGCGTTTGAATGCCTCATACGAGTGCTCGCCAGAGATAGTCTCTGCGGTCGTGGTGCTGGCCGAACTTATCCGCAACAATTTGCGCCGAAGTTAAAGGCTGTGGCTAAAAAATTTTAGACTTCTAGATGTCTATCTGTTAGCTTGTTGAACATGCACAAATCTTGTGCAATTCTCAATGTCGATTGAATACTGGGCTGCTACGGATAAGGAAGGGAAAATGAAATTAGAGTCACTGGCATTACACCATGGTTATGAGTCAGAAGCGACCACGAAGGCGGCCGCAGTACCTATCTATCAAACGACCTCTTATACCTTCGATGATACCCAGCATGGTGCTGATTTATTTGACTTAAAAGTCGCTGGCAATATTTATACTCGGATAATGAATCCTACTACTAGCGTGCTAGAGCAACGTCTGGCGGCCATTGAAGGTGGCATAGGTGCGCTGGCCGTAGCATCGGGTATGGCGGCGATTACCTATGCGATTCAAGCCTTGACTCAAGTTGGCGATAACATCGTCAGCACCAGTCAGCTCTATGGTGGCACTTATAATCTGTTTGCCCATACATTGCCGCGCCAAGGCGTTGAAGTGCGCATGGCGGCCTTCGATGATTTTGAAGGCCTCGATGAGCTGATCGATGACAAAACTAAGGCCTTGTTCTGCGAATCAATTGGTAATCCCGCGGGGAATATTGTTGATTTACAACGTTTAGCCGAGATTGCCCATAAGCATGGCGTACCTTTAATTGTCGATAATACGGTCGCAACCCCAGTGTTATGTCGCCCGTTTGAGCATGGCGCCGATATCGTTATTCATTCTTTAACCAAATATATTGGTGGCCATGGCACGACCATTGGCGGGGTGATTATCGATTCTGGCAAGTTTGATTGGGTAGCCAATAAGGAAAGATTTGCCTTACTCAACCAAGCCGATCCTTCTTATCATGGCGTGGTTTATACAGAAGCCTTTGGCCCCGCAGCATTTATTGGTCGCTGCCGTGTGGTACCGCTGCGTAATACCGGCGCCGCACTGTCACCGCACAGCGCATTCTTACTGTTGCAAGGCCTTGAAACCTTAAGCCTTAGAATGGAGCGCCATTGCTCGAACGCGCTAGCATTAGCCGAATATTTGGTGTTGCATCCGGCGGTGAGTTGGGTGAATTACGGCGCCTTGCCGAGCAGCCCTTATCAGGATAATTGCCACAAGATCACTGGCGGAAAAGCTTCTGGGATCATCAGCTTTGGGATTAAAGCGGCCACGCCTGAAGAGGGTAAAATTGCCGGCGGACGTTTTATCGATGCGCTGCAGATGATCCTGCGTTTAGTGAACATCGGCGATGCGAAATCTTTGGCCTGTCACCCTGCGAGTACCACGCACAGACAGCTCGATGCCGATGAACTGGCACGGGCGGGCGTGTCAGAAGATCTTATCCGTATCTCGGTTGGGATTGAGCATATTGACGACATCATTAACGATGTGGCGCAGGCGCTAGATAAGGCACTGGTGAGCAAGTAGTTCTTATCGAATAGCCCATGTCGAATAGCTGATACCCCATCGATTTATTAAATCGTTAACAGTAAAAAGCCGCCATCGATTCAATTCGATGGCGGCTTTTTTAGTGCTTTTAAAACGATGTTAATCTTGCTGCAATCGATTTCTCGCCTTCTGGTAGAAGTAAGAAACGGTAAGTAAAATAACCCCGATCAGCATAAAGGCAATGACCTTTTGCACTAGCTCGAAGGACGCCATATCCAGTAATAGCACCTTGAGCGTCGATAGGATAAATAGCCCTGCGGCGAGGCGGATCATATCGGCATTTTGTGGTTTTAAGCTGATAAACATCAACACACTGCCATGGATAACCAATAAAATCGCGCTGAGTGGGGCGGCAATCATGTTATCGAAACTATAACTCCACATGAAGTAACTCAAGGCGAGCAGTAGATGCCAGCCCCACTTAAGTCCTTGTAACGGTAAGATACGTCTATGCAAGCGTATTGCTACGCCGTGCTGCAAGATAAGCCTTGCTAGGAGTGCCAGTGATAAAAACTCGATTAACACAAACGAGGCATTATCACGATTGAGCCCGAGTGTGATTTCAAAATGCAGCATGATGGGCAACAGGGCTAAGCCTAACGTTAGGCCGTAGGCGAGATGATAGCTTTCCTTTATTGCGGCTTGAATTTCGGTTACTAGGTTTAATTTCATGCTACGCGAGTCTTGGCCTTCAGCACTTTTGCTTAAACCTTTTTGGATAAGCAAGGCAAAATAACCACTTAAGGCCAATGCTGTCATGGCTATTCCGACGAGCTCTGAATGATTAAAGCCATAAACGATCACGGCTAATACCAGTGCAAAGTAATAAGGGCTTAGTTGCCATTGAAGTTGCAGCAAGGGGCGCCATGTCTCGGGTAATTGGCGATAACTAAGCAGGGTGAAGCCCATAAAGAGGGCACCAATAACCAGCGCCGCGAGTCCTTGCCAAACGTGAATAAGACATAGCGAGGCTGTCATCAGAACCGCTAGCCAAGTGAGGATTTTGGCTTCTATGTTCAAACTCTTATGTTTAACAAAGTAGGCTAAACCTAGGCTCATAAAGGTGCTCAGCCAGAGGGCAATAGCGGTATATTCCCAATAGTTGCGGATAACTTTAGGCAGCAGAATAAGCGGCAGCAGCAAATAGCAGAAGATTTGCATGCTATAAGCGGCTTTGGCAAATAGGGCATCTTTATAGTGGCGGCGATACCAATAATGGGCCAAGAGTAAGGCGGTAAATAACTCAATTCGTGCCAGTTTGGCCATGAGCGGCTGGGCGCTAAAGCTAAAACTGTCCGCGAGCGTTATGCCTTCAACAACCTTAAAGAGCAGCGGTAATAGCAAGAGCCAAGCGGCAAATTCGCTGACAACGAGTTTGTCCTTTGCGCTTAAGTACAGTAGTAATAGGCTGACTAGCGGCAAGATAGCGAGATAGTAATCGCTGCTCAAAAGGTAAGCCGCGAGGATAATTGTCGCCACATAAAAACCGCTTAATAGTTCTTTTAATATTCTGCAAAGCTGATGTTCTAACGCAGAAAGCGGCGCATGGGTGAATGTTAATAGGCGAATGGCAAAGACTAAGGCGGCGCAACTTAAGGCCAGTGCGATCAGCGAAACGCCAAAGGCCGACAAAGCTGAAATTGCCAAGGCATCTAATATGCTGGATTCTAACAGTGCCATGCTATCAAGCACACTAAACGCATTTAACCCTAATCCCATTAGCAGTAATACATAGGCTTCGGCGCGCACTGAAATCAGTTCTTCTTTGGTGCCAATCCATAACAGTAATAAGGCTTCGAGCAGTAAGACTAAGCCGAGGAAATCATGGCTGAGTAAATACAGCGCTGCAAATCCGGCAAAACTTCCTGCAAAGACTAACAATAAGCCGCTGCGGGCTTTTTCTAAGCGGCTTTTTAGCTGCCAATAGAGGGCAGCACAAATCAGCGCGTTGACCGCAAAGATTTCCCCTGCAAACTCAGTAAATTGCGTTAATTCGAATAGCACAAAGGCGAGCAATGCTATTGGCAAAGCGAGCATGCGATGGCTTAGGGTGTTGCTTGGTTGTTTATCTTGATGGGCAAACTGCTGGGTAAATAGTAAGCCGGTGATGCCGTAGAGATAAAAGGTCGCATTAATACTGAAAAGCGCCAGCAGACTGCCACCGCCAAAGTCGGTGAGTGGCAGTGGCACAAAATAGCTAAAGGCTTCGATGCAGCCAATGTGCAGCAGCGCGGTGATTTCCAGTAATAACGGCCACTTAAGCTTATAACTTTGGGCAAGGGCGCCAATTCCAATAAGCAGTAAATAAGGCAGATACAGCAACGGCGCATAGCTTTGGGATAACAGCATCATAGGCGCGGTCGAGCCGCCGACTAAGGCGATGACGGCAATGACTTTGGCATCTAAGCGCATCGACAGACCATAACCTGCCAGAGTGATCAATAACAGTAAGATAAAACTCGCGCTATTGGGGATGATTTCAAAATACGGCCCAATAAAGTAAGCGCAGAGAAAGTTTAGGATAAGGCCTAATCCGACTATCCCAGAACCAAAGTCCGCCATGCCCGTGCGTTTTTGGCGAATAAAAATCCCGCCGGCTATGATAGCGTTCGCGCTGGCAAACCCGAGCAGGGCTTTGCCCAGTTCTGAAAACCAATGGTTGATGGAATATTGCAGTAAGTAACCAAAGCCTAAGGTCAGGGTGATGATCCCTGCGACTGTCATCAAAAAGACCGGGCCTAATCCCTTGGCTTGATAATGATGGTAGAAGGATTTGATTTGTTCGGTAATTGCACCAAAGGGCGCCATGATGGCCGCTAATCCTTGGGATAACAGATCATCAAATTGACTCGCCACTTGCACGCTTGCCTGTAATTTGACTTCATCACTCAGTTGTTGGCCCTGCGTCTGGTATTCGGTTTTAGCGACTTGTTCTGCTGAGGTATTTTTTGTGTTTCTTTGCCAAGGGTCTCCTTGCACAGCGTTTTGCTGCCATGGGTTGGGGTCTGCTTGAGCAGGCGCTACGGGAGTAGACTCAAGGATTGGTGTGTGTGCCGCATAGGTTAATTTGGGCGCGTTATCGGCGGCGGGGATCACAGTCGCAATCGATGCAGCACCCGCTGCCATACTGACAGTGGTATCAGATGCGTCTTCAGTCGTAATTTGCTGACTTAAGGTATCGAGCTTAGTTGAAAATTCTGCCAACTGGCGACTGAGTGAAGATTGCTGCGATAAATGCAGCGACTGTAATTGTGCCAGCTCAGCTTTTAGTTGGGCGACGTCATCCTTTAACGGCATATCTCAATCCTAAGTATTTAATACTAGTAATATACTAAACTTTTACTGGGTTGAAGTGTACTGACATAAAAGCGACATAGAAAACAAGTTTTAACGCAACTTGGGCTGCGTTAAATTCAAGGTGGTTAGCCGAATTTTCGCTTATTCAAGGCAAATTATTTATTTAATTCTTCCGCTAAGGCACTTTGGTTGTTGGCTACGATTCTCGAAATCTCGGGATCGCCTTGGTGCAACTGCTCGAAGCAGTGCTGATGAAGCACTGCATATAAATAAGATAAGCTGACGACAGTATCTTGAGCATTATGTAAGTGTGTATCGCGTGCGGTTCTATCGAGCAGATCGCAGCAGGCGCTAAGTTGCTTATCAATCGCTGTCAGTAGCTCTTTTTGCTTATTGTCGAGTAATTCGCATAATTGCTCTTCTTGGTGATGAGTCATGCAAGTTTTCCTTGTTTTGGGGATTGATTAAATCCTCAGACCGCCATTAGGCTGTGATGATTTCAGGCTGTTTTTTGACCTGACATTACTTCTTAGCCTGCAGGATCACAAATTTACCGTTGGAGGCGACTGTGGTGCAGTTTTTAAATAAGCGCTGTAATTTCACATGGTAAGCCAGATGGCGGTTGCCGACGATATGTAAAATCCCCCCGTCTTTTAAGCGGCGGCGAGCGTCTAAAAACATCTGCCACGCGATATGATCGGTAATGGCTTCACCTTGATGGAAGGGCGGATTACACAGCACCAGATCCGGTTGCACTTCTTCTGGCAGATGCGTCATGCAGTCGTCCCAATAGAAGTGGCCTTTGTCTGCAGGTAATTGATTACGAGCCCAGTTTGCCTTGGCTGATGCGACCGCCATTTCGGAATCGTCGATAAAGTGGATATCAGCTTCAGGGAATAACTGGGCGGTTCGCAGTCCCAGCACGCCATTGCCACAGCCGAGATCGACAATCGACTTAAAATCTCCTTTCGGCAAATTTTCGAGCATGATGCGTGCGCCAATATCGAGTTTGTTGGCGGCAAACACATTACTTAAGTTGCTGATCTCAAGTTGATATTCAGGTACGGCCCAAGTCACTTCTTTGGCTAATGGTCTGGGTTTACCATCACTGACACAGGTAATTACTCGGGTGTTTTTCCACGCTAAACTAGCGCTTGCTGGGCCTAAATGCTTAGCAAAGACATCGAGCAAGGCGCCATTAATCGATTTGGCTTTGGCTGCCACTAATATGCGAGTGCCAGTGGGTAACACTTGCGATAAGCGTGTTAGCTGGTGGGCAAAGTAGCTTAAGTTCTTAGGCAACTTCATCAATACTAAGGCTAAGTTTTCTGGCAAGGTATCGCGGCTGGTAAACCATTGCAGATTATCCATCGGAAACTGATTGCGGCCATGGTTTTGTTCTGTGCCTAAAAAGCTGGTTCTGGCATCGGTTTCAACACACAGTGGCCAACTTGGATTCAGTTTCGATACACCACAGCTTAAGGCGCCGAAACTGTCGTTGATAATGGCGGTTGGCACGGCGGCTTGCTCTGACTCAATAAGGCTTTTGAGTAAGTGTTCATCGGCGGCATCCCAAGCTTGAAGATTAGATTCCTGCTGAGCTGGATACCGTAAAAGTTCGAGTTCAACACCCGCTACTGAAAATTGTGTTGTCATGTGCCACACTGCGCCAATAAATTAAGGCGCAGATTATCGCAGATTTCATGGCGCAGTGCGACGGCTCTGCATCAAGAGCTAATGTTAGCCCTACCATGGACGAAGCGGCAAGCAAACGGATCGATAGTTGCGGGGGACAAGTAGGTTGATGGCTAAAGATAATGAGCGGCGTGACAACCAAGGTTACGATTTGTTTTCTGAGCTTGATGATGAAGCGGGTCTTGATTTACAGCTAAGTTTGAACCTTACCGATCACGGTTTGAACAAGACTGGGCAACCCATACCGCCCATCACCTTAGTGCGGGGTTATCTTAATGCTGAGCAGCAACTTGCGTTGATGAAAGAAGCGCAGACTTATCCCTTAAGTCGCCCCGAAATCCAAGTATTTGGTCAGTTTCACGCAATTCCTCGCCAGCAAGTGTGGTTTGGCGATTTGGGCTGTGACTATTTATATTCAGGACTGTTTATCCGCGCCTTACCTTGGCCTAAATATGCCCAGAAGTTGAGGGATAAGTTAACGCGGGATTATGGTTTGGCGAGTAATGGAGTATTAGTCAATCGTTACGCCGATGGAAAAGATTGTATGGGCGCCCATAGCGATGATGAACCAGAAATTGCCCATGGTAGCCATATTGCGTCTATTAGCTTAGGCGCCACGCGGGATTTTGTGCTTAAGCATAAACACAGCCAAACCAAGCACTGCATCAGTTTGCACAGCGGTGATTTGCTGATCATGCACTGGCCTATGCAAAACGATTGGCTGCACAGCTTACCTAAACGTTTGAAAGTAAAAGAGCCCCGCTGGAATTACACCTTTAGGCAACTCATCGTTAATTTCCATGGCTAAATGCCCGTTGTTAAATGACAGCTATTCATTGCCTCCTGTTTATTACTGGTGGCGGTGAACGGCCTGCTAAATAAGATGACTTATAAAGTGGTTATTGAGCAGCAAACAGACTAAGTGAATTTGATCTTTTCTGTCTGAAGCAGTACTCTGCGGCCACTGGATTTCCCCATTCTGAGACTCGAATATGTCCAATACTCATGCGCAGGGCACAGTGGCTAACACTATCACGCAGAAGTTAACTGAAGGCTTCTCGCCGACTCATTTAGAAGTGATCAACGAAAGTAATCGTCACCATGTGCCACCGAATTCGGAAACCCATTTCAAAGTTGTGCTCGTGAGTGAACAGTTTGATGGTTTACGTCTCTTGGCACGGCATCGATTGGTTAATACTCACTTAGCCCATGAGCTAGCGAATGGCGTGCATGCCTTGTCGATCCACACATTCACTCAAAGTGAATGGGATGCGAATGCACAAGTGCCTAATACGCCAAATTGTCGCGGTTAATTCATCGCTTTCCAATACTTTTAGCTTAGATTTCAAAGCCACTCTCCATAGAGTGGTTTTTTGTTTTAGGTCAAACTAAGGCCATTTTCTGGTTTTACCCCTCGAGTTTCTGGTTTCCCTATAGGCGTTTCTGTGTTAACAATATGTTCTATTTTAAGGGTTTGGGTGATGCGATTGCGGAGCTCTGTCCTGAGAACATGTTCACGTCTGTTAGAACCATGGGCTCGTTTGATGTCAGGGAGAGTATTAAAAATGCGTAAGTTTGGGAGTGTGCTCGTCTTAATGCTGCTGGTGGGGCTGAGCGGTTGTAACCCCGCAGCCAGTGATGCGCAAAACGTAGCCGTTTCCCATGCCGCAACGGATGACCCCCAAGCTATTCCCGCTATTGAATGGCGCCTTGCAACCTCTTGGCCGAAAAACTTCCCCGGTTTAGGCATGGCTCCTGAGCGTTTTGCCCATTTAGTCAATGAAATGTCTAACGGTCGGTTAAAGATCCAGGTTTATGGCGCGGGTGAGTTAATGCCAGCGTTTGCCGTATTTGATGGTGTGAGTCAGGGCAAAATTCAAATGGCCCATGCCGCCTCTTATTATTGGAAAGGCAAGGCACCCGCGGCGCAGTTTTTTTCATCGATTCCCTTTGGTATGACGGCGCAGGAAATGAACGGCTGGCTGCACTACGGCGGTGGCATGGCGTTGTGGGATGAAGTGTATCGCCCCTTTGGCATCATTCCCCTCGCGGGTGGCAATACTGGGATGCAAATGGGCGGCTGGTTCAATAAACGGATTAATACGATTGCTGATTTTAAGGGATTGAAGATCCGCATGCCGGGCTTGGGCGGCGAAGTATTAAAGCGTGTCGGTGCTATTCCTGTGAATATGGCGGGGCGTGAACTCTATGGTGCGCTACAAACTGGCTCGATTGATGCGGCTGAGTGGGTGGGGCCATTGAACGACCTTGCCTTCGGTCTACATAAAGTGGCGAAGTACTACTATTATCCTGGTTGGCATGAGCCGGGTTCCAATATGGAATTCTTGATTAATAAAGCCGCCTTCGAGAGTTTACCTCAAGATTTACAAGCCATAGTTAAAGTCGCGGCGAGAGCCATTAATCAAGATATGCTCGACGAATACACGACCCGTAATGTAGCCGCCCTTGAAGCCTTAGTGAATGATGAAGGGGTGGTGCTTAAAGCGTTCCCACCTAAAGTGTTGTTGGAACTTGAGAAAATCTCTAAACAAGTGATTGAAGAACAAGCCAATCAAGATCCCTTAATGCGTAAAGTGTACGCCGCCTATCACGCCTACGAGCAAGGTGTGCGCCAGTATCATAAAATATCTGAGGATGCTTACAGCCAACAGCGCCAACATTAAATGCGTGCTGTTTTTAGCACTCACTGTCACATTAACAGCTGATTTATATGAGATGATTTCATCTTAAATTATCTTGTTATCGGCGTAATTCATTTGGTGTTATGCTTGCAAGCCATAAATAGACAGTTACAGTGGCGTTGATGTCGCCCTGAGAATTTGGAGATCCCTATGCCATTACTTGATAGCTTTACCGTCGATCATACTCGAATGAATGCCCCAGCAGTTCGTGTTGCTAAGCACATGAGCACGCCAAAGGGCGATGCGATTACGGTATTTGATCTACGTTTTTGCGCACCGAATAAAGATATTCTCAGTGAGCGTGGTATTCACACTCTGGAGCATTTATTCGCTGGCTTTATGCGTGACCATTTAAATGGTAGCAATGTTGAGATCATCGATATTTCGCCAATGGGATGCCGTACCGGCTTTTATATGAGTTTGATTGGTGAGCCGACTGAGCGCCAAGTGGCCGATGCGTGGTTAGCTGCGATGGAAGATGTGCTTAAAGTGGTTGAGCAGTCAGAAATCCCTGAGCTGAACGAATACCAATGTGGTACGTATGAGATGCATTCATTAGAGCAGGCACAAGAGATCGCCCGTAATATTATTGCGGCTGGCGTAAGTGTGAATCGCAATGATGATTTGAAATTAAGCGACGAAATTCTAGGTAATCTGTAACGGTTTGCACTCTTACTTGTATAAGAGTGCCTAGCCAGTAAATTCAGTTTCCTGAAGTTAATGAGAGAAAGCGACGAGAGTCGCTTTTTTTTTCAAACAAATTCAGCTATTTTACAAGTTAATAACAAAAACACCGTACGCTAACAAAATTTTTGGGAGCTTGGTATGCCTAGTCGTTACTTCACAGTATCACTCTGTGCAATTTCTGTATCTCTTGCCTGTTCTAACACAACGTTCGCCGATGATTTCCACAGTCAAATGCTTGAACTGAACCAGGTCAATGACACATTCCACTCCACTGCTGACAGTTTAGCGTTAGGCCAGTTAACGGCTTTGACGGTTTTACCTGCAGATCTTAACGGAAATCCAGCAAGCATTAATATGCGCAGCGCGAGTCAAGGCGTGGCCGTATTGCAAGATAGAGTGTATTTCTCACCTGCGCCTTATTCTGCACCGCAATTACAACTATTACCCAATCTGCTGCAACAACAGAGTGTCACTGTCACGCCAATGGCGAATATGGCGGTTGGTGGGCAAGGGGCGTTTGGGGTGGTGAGTTATCAAACCTTACCTGTAGCCGAGCAAGCGGAAAACAGTAAGGTAACGCTCGAAGGCAATACGGATGCTGACTACAGTGTCGATGTGAATTGGGGCGTGAAGCAAAAAGAATACGGCATGATACTCGCGGTTAACTACAGTGATGGTAGCGGCGCCGATCACTTACTCAATGGTCAAGATACTGACCGCCAAACCACTGATATCTTATTTAAAATTAATGCTGCGAGTTTATTAGGTGCCCGAAGTCCGCAGGTGACTGAGTTTACCTACCAGTTCCTCGATGATGATAGCTATCGCTCCCAACTCGGCTTAACGCAGGCCGATTGGCAACAAGACCCGATGAGTTTGTATTCGGCTACGGCTGGAGATAAGCATCAAGGGCGTCACCATAAGTATCAACTGTCGCACCAAGTTGCGCTTAGTGGTGGGCATAAGGTCATCACGGACTTTTACTATCAATCCTATTCGCAGCAATTAAATCAACTCAATCAATTTGATGGGCAAGTGCTTGATACCCAGAGTTTAGCTGCGCTGGCTGCATTTGAACGGCAGCCGACAGTCGATGGCGTCGCGGTCGCCTCATTACAACAAGACAATGATTTCAGCTCCTTTGGGGTACAAACTGAATCGGTGAATCAGTATGGCGCCCATCAAATTAGCTATAGCGCTCGTTATCATACGGATAAAGCCGAGATGCACCTTGGCGATCAGCAGAGTCTATGGCAGCAGGACTTGAGTGTAGTGAGTGATGCACCCAATGCGCTGTTGGCTTATACCGATGATGCGACGGCATTCACTTCGGCCATCGACTCCTTGTTTAATTGGGACGGATTGCAGCTCAAACTCGCGCTCGCCTATGAAAAAGTGGACGTTAATCGCAAGGTCAATTTAGCTTACGCCGGACTCGAAACGGCAGATTTTTCCGACAGCGATTGGATGCCACAACTTGGCGTTTTATATCATGCTGGAGATTGGCGCTTTAGTACGGATATTCGACGCTCATGGACCGCCGCGAGTGCGGGGAATCTTGAGCAAGAGGCACAAGTGTCGCTGCAATATCAAGTCAGCGCCCAATATGCCAGCGAGCATTTTAGTGCTGACATCAAAACCTACGTCCAAGATTTTGATAATCTGCATGTCAATTGTGATGCGTATACCCAATGTGCCGACAGCCGTTTGTGGGTACAAGGCAATGTCGTGGATGTGCTGACCAAAGGGGTTGAGCTGAATCTTGGCTATCAGTGGGAACTGGGCAGTGTGCAGTTACCTTTAGCGTTAAATTATCAGTATTCGAATGCCGAGTATCAAACCAATAGCTGCAATGAAATCCAAGGCTGCGTCGTGGCTGGCGATAGAGTGGCTTGGTTACCCGAGCAGCAACTGCAGTTGAGTGCTGGGATGAAATATGCCGAATATGAACTGCATGCGAATGTCTTTTATCAATCGGAGCGCGAAATGGGCCAATTCGGCGCCGAATTACAGCCTGTCGCCGCACAATGGCGGGTAGATTTAGCGGCGAATTATCATTTTAACCGTCACCATGAGATTTATTTTCGGATAGAAAACCTCTTAGATGAGACATTAGTCACAACAGCATCAAATAGCGGAATTCGATCGGAAAATGGACGTATTAGCTATTTAGGTTATCAATGGCGCTTTTAAGTTGAATTTTATTTCGTTTGAATTTAAATCAATTGAAACAAATAAGATCGATTTAAGCCGTGTTTAGTGGATGTTTCGACTTTTTGCTAAATTAAATCTTTAATTATTAATGCTATAGTACCCAGTGGCCGTAATATTCTCTCTTTCTGATCAGTCACTAGGTCGGAAGGTGAACGCCGTAGCGCATGATTCTTTTCAATCCGTATTTTAGGTTTGAAATCACCTATAATTTTCGTGGCGATGCCAAGTCAATTGGGGTAAAATGCGCGCGACCAGCGTGATTGCGATCGCATTTCTGTGATAAATCTGCGCTAGCTCAATGCAGTAGGTTTTGTTTAAAACCTAAGTATTTAGCAGGAACGCGGCGCATTGTCTTTCCTTCAAACGTAGTGCTTGTGGATATGATTACAATTAAGAAAGGATTGGAACTGCCTATAGCAGGCGGACCAGAGCAAGTTATCCATAATGGCCCAGCCATTAAACATGTAGCTACTTTGGGTGAAGAGTATATTGGCTTACGTCCAACGATGAAAATCAAAGTGGGCGATAAAGTACAAAAAGGCCAGGTTCTTTTTGAAGATAAGAAGAATTTAGGCGTTAAATATACGGCTTTAGCCAGTGGTACTATATTAGACATTAACCGGGGCGCCCAGCGTGTTCTGCAGTCTGTTGTCATTGAAGTGGAAGGAAACGAAAGCGTTGCCTTTGCTAAATATGATGCCACTGCACTCGATACGCTCGACTCGCAGTTAGTCCGTGACAATCTGATCGAATCAGGTTTATGGACTGCTTTGCGTACTCGTCCTTTTAGCAAAGTTCCTGCTGTAGACTCTTCTGCTGCTGGTATTTTTGTAACCGCAATAGATACTCAACCTCTTGCCGCTGATCCCGTTGTGGTGATCCGTGAGCATAAAGAAGATTTTGCTAATGGTCTTAAGGTCTTAGCAAGACTTACTGACGGTAAAGTTTACCTTTGTAAAGCGCCTGGCGCTGATATTCCTGCCGCAAACGCCCAAGTTGAAGAATTTGCCGGTGTGCACCCTGCAGGATTAGTCGGTACTCATATTCACTTCTTATTGTCTGCCTCTGCAAAACGTACCGTTTGGCATATTGGTTACCAAGATGTAATAGCAATTGGTCAGCTATTTACGACGGGTGAACTCAATACCGAACGTGTTATTGCGATCGCAGGCCCTAAAGCGGCTAAGCCAAGACTCGTACGCACTGTTGTGGGCGCGAGCATGACTGAATTAACCGCAGGTGAAGCCTTAGATGGCAATGTTCGTCTAATTTCAGGCTCTGTTCTGAATGGTCGTACAGCCGTTGGCCCACAAGGGTATTTAGGTCGTTACCATGTTCAAGTAAGTCTGTTAGAAGAAGGTACAGAGAAAGAATTTTTAGGCTGGGTATTACCAGGCTCAGACAAATATTCTATCACTCGTGCATTCTTAGGACATCTTGCTCCTTCTCGTCTGTTCAGTATGACGACCAGTACAGGTGGTTCAGACCGCGCTATGGTGCCAATTGGTAACTATGAGCGTGTAATGCCATTGGACATTCTTCCTACTATGTTGTTGCGTGACTTGATTTCAGGTGACTTTGACGGTGCTGCTACGTTAGGCGCGTTAGAGTTAGATGAAGAAGATCTCGCACTGTGTACGTTCGTATGTCCAGGCAAGTATGACTACGGTTCATATCTGCGTGACTGTTTAGATACGATCGAGAGGGAAGGCTAATGAGCTTGAAAGATTTTTTCGAACGTATTGAACCCGACTTTGAAAAAGGCGGTAAATACGAAAAGTTTTATGCCCTATTCGAAGCGGCATACACGATTTTTTATACCCCAGGTAAAGTGAACAAGGGCAAAACCCACGTTCGCGATAACCTCGACCTAAAACGTATGATGATTACGGTTTGGGCTTGTGCTTTCCCAGCGATGTTCGTGGGTATGTACAACGTAGGTTTACAAGCTCAATTAGCTTTAGTGGCTGGTTTTGCTACCCCTGACGTATGGCAAGTGAGCTTGTTCAGCATGTTCGGTACCGAACTGACGGCAAACTCTGGCTGGCCTGCGCTAATGTGGTATGGCGCCTGTTTCTTCCTACCTATCTACGCGGTGACTTTCGCCGTCGGTGGTATCTGGGAAGTGCTGTTTGCCTCTATTCGTGGCCATGAAGTCAACGAAGGTTTCTTCGTTACCTCTATCCTGTTCGCTTTAACGCTGCCAGCAACTATCCCATTATGGATGGTGGCGCTGGGTATCACCTTCGGTGTGGTCGTGGCGAAAGAAGTATTCGGTGGTACAGGGCGTAACTTCTTAAACCCAGCACTAGCGGGTCGTGCCTTCCTGTTCTTCGCTTATCCGTTGAACATGTCGGGTGATACCTCATGGGTTGTGGCTGACGGCTACTCAGGTGCGACTGCACTGAGCCAAGCAGCAGCGGGCACATTAGATTATGCAATCAACCAAAACTGGTGGGATTCGTTCTTCGGTTTCATTCCAGGTTCTGTTGGTGAAGTGTCTACGTTAGCGATTCTGTTAGGTGGTTTGGTCATCATCTACACCCGTATCGCTTCATGGCGCATTGTTGGCGGTGTAATGGTCGGTATGATTGCCATTTCTACTCTGCTGAACGTTGTCGGTAGCGACACTAACCCAATGTTTGCAATGCCTTGGTACTGGCACTTAGTGTTAGGTGGTTTTGCGTTTGGCATGATGTTTATGGCGACAGACCCAGTGTCAGCGTCATTCACTAACCAAGCTAAATGGGCATACGGTATCTTGATCGGTGCAATGGCTGTGTTTATCCGCGTGATTAACCCTGCATTCCCTGAAGGCATGATGTTGGCAATTCTGTTTGCTAACTTGTTCGCGCCATTGTTCGACCACTTCGTGGTTCAGGCAAATATCAAGCGGAGGATTGCCCGTGGCTAGTAATAAAGATTCGTTCGGCAGAACCTTATTTATCGTCGTTGGCCTATGTCTGATTTGTGCGATATTTGTGTCTACTGCAGCAGTGTTACTGAGACCGACTCAAGCAGAAAATAAACTGCTCGATAAGCAAAAGTACATTCTGGAAGCCGCTGGTCTTATCGATACTAAAGCTGGCAAGGTCACCAAAGCGCAAATTCTGGATACTTACGGCAAACACATCGAAGCTAAATTGGTCGATTTAAAAACGGGTGCTTGGGTTGATGGTGTTAATGCTGACACTTTTGATCAACGTAAAGCGTCTCGTGATGTGAAAACCTCATTTGTACCTGAGAACGACATTGCTTCAGTGAAACGTGTAGCGGATAACGCTGTGGTTTATCTTGTTCGTGATGAACAAGGCAAATTAACGAGTGTGATCCTGCCAATCCATGGTTATGGCCTTTGGTCTACTATGTATGCCTTCCTTGCTATGGATGCTGATCTAAACACAGTGCAAAGCTTAGTCTACTATGAGCAAGGCGAAACGCCGGGCTTAGGTGGCGAAGTGCAAAATGCTCAGTGGAAAGCGAAATGGCATGGCAAAAAGTTATTTGATGAGCAAGGTAACATTGCTATCAGCGTAACGAAAAACCCAGCTGTTGCTAGCACTGAATACGGTGTAGACGCATTATCTGGCGCAACCTTAACGAGTAACGGTGTGCAACATTCACTGACATTCTGGTTAGGGAAAGAAGGTTTTGCGAGTTTCATTGAAAAAGCACGCAATGGAGGTCTCAACTAATGTCTGACGCTAAAGAACTGAAACAGGTTCTGACCGGACCTATAGTCAACAACAACCCGATTGCTTTACAAGTACTTGGTGTATGTAGTGCATTAGCGGTAACGAGCAAGCTCGAAACTGCACTGGTAATGGCGTTGGCGTTAACTGCGGTAACTGCGTTTTCGAACCTGTTTATCTCAATGATCCGTAATCATATTCCAAGCAGTGTGCGTATTATCGTACAGATGACCATTATTGCCTCTTTGGTAATCGTGGTTGACCAATTGCTGCAGGCTTATGCTTATCAGATCTCTAAGCAGCTGTCGGTATTCGTCGGCCTTATCATTACGAACTGTATCGTAATGGGGCGCGCTGAAGCCTACGCGATGAAAACACCGCCAATGATGAGCTTTATGGATGGTATCGGTAACGGTTTAGGTTACGGTGCAATTCTGTTAGCTGTTGGCTTCGTACGTGAACTGTTTGGTAACGGTTCTCTGTTCGGTGTTGAAATCCTGCACAAGATCTCTGATGGTGGCTGGTACCAACCAAACGGTCTGCTACTACTGCCTCCGAGTGCGTTCTTCCTGATCGGTGTTTTGATTTGGATTATTCGTACCTATAAGCCAGAGCAAGTTGAAGCAAAAGGGTAAGTGCGATGGAACATTATATTAGCCTGTTAATTCGCTCTGTTTTCATTGAAAACATGGCACTGGCCTTCTTCCTAGGTATGTGTACTTTCTTGGCTGTGTCTAAGAAAGTCACCACAGCCATGGGCCTAGGGATTGCGGTAGTTGTAGTGTTAACTATCTCTGTCCCAGCAAACCAAGTTATCTATCAAGGGCTGCTTGCTCCTGGTGCACTTGCTTGGGCTGGCGCACCTGAAGCTGACTTAAGCTTCTTGAAATTCATTACCTTTATCGGTGTGATTGCGGCTTTGGTTCAAATTCTGGAAATGGCACTGGACAAGTACTTTCCACCTTTGTACAACGCATTAGGTATTTTCTTACCTTTGATCACAGTGAACTGCGCGATTTTCGGTGCGGTATCATTCATGGTTGAGCGTGACTACAAGTTAGGCGAGAGTGTGGTGTTTGGTTTCGGCTCAGGAGTGGGTTGGGCATTAGCTATCGTATTGATGGCCGGTATCCGTGAGAAGCTGAAGTATGCCGACGTGCCTAACGGCCTACGTGGTTTAGGGATTACCTTTATCACCGCTGGTTTGATGGCCTTAGGTTTCATGTCGTTTTCTGGTGTGTCTCTGTAAGAGACACATAACGGCTTCTTGAATTGGACCTTCTAAGGATAAGTTAATGGATATTCTTGGTATTTTTAAATCTACTCCGCTCGAGGTTTACCTCGGTGTGAGTATGTTTACTGCTATCGTCCTCATCTTGGTATTAGTGATTTTATTCGCTAAGTCTAAGTTAGTGGCTAGCGGTGACATCACGATCGGCATTAATGACGATCCTGAAAAAGCAATTACAACCGGTGCTGGCGGTAAGTTGTTAGGCGTTTTGGCTAACAGCGGTATCTTCGTATCGAGTGCGTGTGGTGGCGGTGGCTCATGTGGCCAATGTCGCGTGGTGATTAAGTCTGGCGGCGGTGATATTCTGCCTACAGAACTTGACCACATTAGCAAAGGTGATGCCCGTAAAGGCTGTCGTCTTTCTTGTCAGGTTAACGTTAAGAACGATATGGAAATCGAGCTTGACGAAGAAATCTTCGGTATCAAAAAATGGGAATGTGAAGTTATCTCTAACGATAACAAAGCCACTTTCATTAAAGAACTGAAGCTGCAAATTCCTGATGGCGAATCTGTACCCTTCCGTGCTGGCGGTTATATTCAAATCGAAGCACCTGCTCACCATGTTAAATATGCAGATTTCGACGTACCTGCACAATACCGTGGCGACTGGGAACACTTCGGTTTCTTCAATCTTGAATCTAAGGTTGATGAAGAAACGATTCGTGCATACTCAATGGCTAACTACCCAGAAGAGTTCGGTATTATTATGCTGAACGTGCGTATTGCTACGCCTCCACCACGTAACCTGACTCTGCCTTGCGGTAAGATGTCATCTTACATTTGGAGCTTAAAAGCTGGCGATAAAGTGACAATTTCTGGCCCATTCGGTGAATTCTTCGCGAAAGATACCGATGCAGAAATGGTGTTTATCGGCGGTGGTGCGGGTATGGCGCCAATGCGTTCGCACATCTTCGACCAACTGAAGCGTCTTCACTCTAAACGTAAGATGAGCTTCTGGTACGGTGCACGTTCTAAACGTGAAATGTTCTACGTAGAAGATTTCGACGGCCTTGCGGCTGAGAATGACAACTTCGTATGGCATGTGGCCCTTTCAGATCCTCAACCAGAGGATAACTGGGATGGTTACACAGGTTTTATTCATAACGTATTGTATGAAAACTATCTGAAAAACCATGATGCACCAGAAGATTGTGAGTTCTACATGTGTGGACCTCCAATGATGAACGCTGCCGTAATTGGTATGTTGAAAAATCTTGGTGTCGAAGACGAAAACATCTTGTTGGATGACTTCGGCGGCTAATGTTCATTAGTCCTAGATAGAAAAGTTGCAGATGTTGAGGATAATCTCTCATCTGCAACTTTTGCATTTAAGGGCCCAAATAAGAGTAGTAGGTCACTATGTTTCAGACCTTAAAGAGCAATACCTCAGTTTTAAAGCATTCATTTAACTGGCTAGTCCTCGTAGGGCTGGCCTTTTTTGTTTCAGCCTGCTCGAAGCAGAACGAGGTCATTTCATTAGCGGGCAGCACTATGGGGACGACTTATCACATTAAAGTCGTGCCGAATGAGCAGATGCCGACGGCGCAATTACTTCAAGCGGAAATTGATTTAGCCCTTGAGCTAGTCAATGACCAGATGTCGACGTATCGCCCAAATTCAGAATTATCCCGTTTCAACCAATTGCCATTGGAGCAAAGCGTTGAAGTTTCAGCGGATACCATCAAAGTGGTGCAAGAGGGAATACGCTTATATCAAGTGACGGATAAGGCACTTGATATTACCTTAGGTCCTTTAGTTAACCTGTGGGGATTTGGTCCTGATAAGCGCCCAACTAAGGTTCCGACTCAGGCCGATATCGATGCGGCGAAAGCCAAAACCGGTATTAGTGAGCTTTCGATAGAAGGTCATCGTTTAAGTAAGCATAACGCGCATTTGTACGTAGACCTGTCATCAATCGCCAAAGGGTTTGGGGTTGATAAAGTGGCTTCCATTCTCGATAAATACCACGCGACTGGGTATTTAGTTGAAATTGGCGGTGAGCTGAGCATTAAAGGTGCTAAAGGCGATGGTAGCTCTTGGCGCGTTGCCATAGAGCAACCGACCGATGATGGCTCAGAAGCCGTACAGCAGGTTATATCACCAGGGACTATGGCGATGGCGACCTCGGGCGATTATCGTAATTATTATGAGGAAGACGGCCAACGTTTTACCCATATAATTGATCCACGTACCGGTTTGCCAATCAATCATAAGCTAGCATCTGTGACCGTATTGCATCAGAATTGCATGACTGCCGATGGTTTTGCGACGGCTATGATGGTTTTAGGTACAGAAGCATCATTGGAGCTTGCCAAGAAGGAACACTTGGCGATAATGCTAATTGAAAAGCAAGGCGAAGGATTTAAAGTCTATTACAGTGACGCCTTCAAGCCTTTCCTTAAGTAGTTGGAGTTAACATGAGCACTTTTATCGCGGCATTTGTAGTTTTATTACTGTTCTTTTTGCTGATGTCGATAGGTTATCTCATCAAGCGCAAAGCCGTCGAGGGAAGCTGTGGCGGTTTAGGTGTTCTAGGGATTGAAAAAGCGTGTGATTGTGATGACCCTTGTGACAAACGTAAACGTCGTATGGCCGCTGAAGAAGCGCGCCGTGAGAAGTTAACCAAAGACCGTATTATTTAATATTCTCTCAATCGCCAGTTTCGACAATAGCCTCCTATCTGGAGGCTATTTTTTTGCATGAAACTTATCAAGCTATACCATCCAATTAAATTTATCCTTGGGTTATGAGGGAGATAGCGCGTTAATCTAAGCAGGAATGAGAATGCTTTTCATCATTAAGTTTGTGAAATATAAAGATAATTTGAGTTGATGGGTAAATTGTACTAGGCTAGAAGCTTGATTTAGATCAATCTTTTTCACGCTTACCAAGGATAGTAACTTATGAAAGGTCATCCTAAAGTGGTTGGGCAACTGAATCGGGTGCTTACCTGTGAGTTGACCGCCATCAATCAATATTTCCTCCATGCCCGCATGTTTAAACATTGGGGCTTAGAGAAACTCAATCACGTCGAATATAAAAAATCTATCCAAGATATGAAGCACGCCGATAAGCTCATCGAGCGCGTGCTGTTTTTGGAAGGTCTGCCAAATTTGCAGCAACTCGAGAAACTTCGCATTGGTGAACATAGCCAAGAAATGCTCGACTGCGATCTGGCCATGGTGCAAGAGCAACTGACATTGCTGCGTGATGCCATTAACCTGTGTGAAGCCGAGCAAGACTATGTGAGCCGCGATCTGCTGGAAGACATCCTTGAAGACGAGGAAGAACACTTAGATTGGCTTGAGTCGCAGCAAGAGCTCATTACGCTAACCGGGATTCAAAATTATCTACAATCGCAAATTAGCGACCAATAGGAGCGGGATATGAAAGGCGATAAAGACGTCATCGATGCGTTAAATCGACTCCTAACGGGAGAACTCTCGGCAATGGATCAATATTTTGTCCATGCCCATATGTACGAAGATTGGGGCTTGAATGAACTCTATGAGCGCATCGCCCATGAGTCCGATGATGAAAAAGCCCATGCGGCCAAATTAGTACAGCGTATTTTATTCCTCGAAGGAACGCCTAATGTTGCCGCCCGTGAGGCGTTGAACATAGGTAAAGATGTGGAAGAGATGCTGCGTAATGATCTCGCCTACGAGTACAAGGTAGCGGACGATTTGCGTCAAGTGATTGCCCTGTGTGAGCAGAAGCAAGATTACCAGACCCGCGAAATCCTCGAAGTGTTACTCGACGATACTGAGTCGGACCACATGTATTGGCTCGAAAAACAACTCGGACTTATCGGCCGTGTCGGGCTGCAAAACTACCTGCAAACTAAGATGTAATCGCTAAATCAAGATCAGCGAGGCTAACTCGCTGATCTTATTTCTACCGCTTCCTATTTTTTGAATCCCTATATAGTCTATCTGACTGTAAAACTTTGCCTCTACAAACTCATCCTCTGCAATCCGCCTTAAATTTAGCGAATCCTGTTATACGTTCAATATCCTTTCTTTACAAATACTTATTTACGTTTTTTATGGCGATTTCATCTGTTGTTAACAGGTAAAAATTGTTACCGTGTAAAACTATTTTTGCGAGCCATATTGTTAAGTTGTTGGTCAGCCAGACGGGAAGATTGATGGGATATATGAAACGTTCTCTAAGTTTGCAGTTAGTGGTGACTATCGTTGGTGCGCTTGCTGTACTGCTTACCTTAGTCGCCGCTTTGTTGGTGACGAAAGAAAGTGATAACACGCGAAAGCAAGTCGATGCGGATATTTCGGCGTTAGTTGCCTTAAAAGCCAATGAGATTAGCGGTTACTTTATTGCTAAGGGCCAAGTGATCCATTCAGTGTTTGCCGAGCCGGGTTTAGTGAAGTGGTTTACTCAGTATCACGCCCGTGGCAGTCACCTCGCGGCTGATCGCCAGTACCAAGACATTATTGGTTACTTTAAGTCTTTCTCTGATCGCGATAGTGATGTTAAATCGGTGTTTTTTGGCTCGGCCAATACCTTCGAGTACTTTGACCTTAATGGCCGTTTTGATGGCGATCCAGATTACTACACCAACAAACGACCTTGGTGGCAGGAAGCGATCGATCAAGCCGGGCTCTTTGTTGGCGATCCAGCGGTCGATGCGAACGATGGTTCAATTTCTGCTACGGTTAAAACCCCCGTTTATGCGGCTAATGGTGAGCTGATTGGCATTGGCGGCATGGATATCTTGATTGATACCATTGGTAAATCCCTGCTGGCACCGATTAAATACCGTGATTTTGGCCAAGCTTTCTTAATGACAGACGAAGGCAAGCTAGTGTATTTCCCTGGTTTTTCCGAGCGTTTCCCGCCGGGCTCCTTGGCGAATCAAGTGGATACTCAGTTTAAGGACACATCAGGATTTTCTGCATTACGACAACAGATGCAAAGGGAAGCGCAAGGGTTTGCTAATGTTACATTTAATGGCGTTCCCCAGCGGGTGAGCTTTGTGACTGTGGGCGGCGATTATCCCAAACAAAAGTGGCACTTAGCCTTTATGTTGCCTCACGAAGTGATTGAAGCGCCAGTAACCGCCGCGTTCTGGAATGCCAGTATGGTCGCCATAGGTATCATGCTGCTAATGGGCGTGACAGTATGGTTGATGTTGCTGCCCTTTAGACGCCAATTAGCTAAGTTATTGGATGCGATGGAAGATATCGCCGAAGGTGACAGTGATTTATCAAAACGTATTCTAATGGATCGAGAAGACGAGTTAGGCAAACTTGGCGATGCCTTTAACCGCTTTGCCGAGAAAGTGCAGCACATGTTGTTGGATACGCGCAGCTTAACCCAAGAGGTGGGCACGGGCGTTGTTGATGCGCGGCAAATCTGTGATTTAGCCGTGTCGTCGGTCTCATCGCAAAAGCAGCAGATAGATTCGGTTGCCACCGCCGCGACGCAAATGGCGCAAACGAGTCAAGAAATGGCTGTCAGTGCCCAGCGTGCCAATGATTTTGCCCAGAAGGCGCAAACTCAAGCCCACGACGGTACACAGATTGTTTCCCGTGCGACCGAAGGGATGAAGGCGCTGTCAGAGCAAGTGATTGCCGCGGCGAAAGTGATTAAACACTTACGCAATAGTTCAGAGCAAATCGGTGAAGTCTTGAGTGTGATCCGTAATATTGCCGAGCAAACCAATCTATTGGCATTGAATGCGGCGATTGAAGCGGCGCGTGCGGGTGAGCAAGGCCGCGGTTTTGCTGTCGTGGCTGACGAAGTGCGCACGTTGGCATCCCGTACCCAAGATTCTACCGCCAACATTCAAGGTATTATTCAAACCTTGCAACAGAGTGCATTGCAGGCTGAGCAAGTGATGGAATCGGGCGTTGAGCAAGCGAAAGCGGGGCAAGAGCTAACGACTCAGGTCGAAGCGGCACTGAATGATATTGCGACGGCGATTATGTCAATCCAACAGCAAACGGTTGAAATAACCGTAGCAATCGATCAGCAAGCCGTGGCGGCCGAGGAAGTGGCGCTCAATGTCGATAATGTGCGGGGGTTGTCGGATCAGTCTTTGCTTTCGAGTCAGGACTTGTCGCAAAGCTTGCAAGGGTTTGAGGATATGACCCGCGCGCTCACACGCAATATCGGCCAATTTAAGATTTAAGCCTAAGTTGGTCAGTGAACTATTTGCTCACTGACCATCAGCTCAATCACGGCATCACTCATAGTGCACTCACAAAAGGAGCTTAGGCTCCTTTTAATTTTAGGTTTCCCGCCCGATCCCCGCTAAATTGATGATGAACACTTGATTACTGTTTTTATATACAGTATTTTGGCGTTGGAGGAATTCAACGTGCGAAAAATTATTCACATCGATATGGACTGCTATTTTGCGGCAGTGGAAATGCGCGACTTTCCCGAATACCGTGGCAAGCCTTTAGCTGTGGGCGGCAGCAGCGATCGTCGAGGTGTTATTAGCACTTGCAGCTACGAGGCACGTAAATTCGGTGTACGTTCAGCAATGGCGACCGCCTATGCCTTTAAGTTATGTCCCAATCTCATTTTGGTTCCTGGGCGGATGCAGGTTTATAAAGATGTGTCGCTGCAAATTCGTGAAATTTTCTCCCGCTATACCCAATTGATTGAGCCGCTTTCTTTAGATGAAGCCTATTTAGACGTGAGTGAGTGCCAACAATATAAGGGCTCGGCGACCTTGATTGCGCAGGCCATTCGCAGCGATATCTTAGCCGAAACTGGGTTAACCGCTTCGGCAGGCATAGCACCGGTGAAGTTTTTGGCTAAGGTTGCCTCGGATTTGAATAAGCCAAACGGCCAATATGTGATTACTCCAGAGACACTTCCTGATTTTGTTAAAACCTTATCGCTGCGTAAAATTCCCGGTGTCGGCAAAGTCACCGCCGAAAAGCTCTCCTCGCTCGGGCTCAATACCTGTGGTGATGTGCAAGCCTATTCTAAACCTGAGTTATTGGCGCGATTCGGCAAGTTTGGTGGCGTCTTGATTGAGCGTTCCCAAGGCATCGATGAGCGGGGCATTTCCGCCGATAGGGAGCGTAAATCAGTGGGTGTTGAAACCACGCTGGCGAAGGATATTTATAGTCTAGAGCAGTGCCAACAAGTGATGCCGGGATTGATCCAAGAATTAGCCCTACGTTTGAGCCGCAGCGCTAAAGAGCGCAAAATTCACAAGCAAGTGGTCAAGCTCAAGTTTAATGATTTCAAGCAAACCACTATCGAGCATCGTAGCGATGAAGTCTCGATTGTGATGTTTTATGATCTACTCGCACAGGCGATGGCAAGGCAAGAGGGCCGCGGCATTCGCCTATTAGGTATTTCGGTAGGACTCGCCGATTCTATCCTCGCAGTGCCCGAAATCCCAAATGCCCAGACTCAGCTTGATTTAGCGCTCTAGGCGTTTACTGAGTCGATACGCCGCAGACTCATCCCTGAATGGCTCAATAAGCCTCGGGTGGATTTGCCAACATAAAATCAATTAACAGTCTGACCCGAAAGGGTAAGTTGTCCCGATCGCGATACATCAAGTAGGCGGTGCGCGGAATACCTTGCCATTCTGGCAGTATTTGAACGAGCTTGCCGCTTTGTATCTGTTCACTCGCCATGCTGATGGGCAATAGTCCAATACCGAGTCCCGCCACTACAGCCTGACTGGCGATCGCCATATCATCGACGGCTAGTTTGATGTTTCCCCTCGGCTCAAACTCGAAATCTTGCCCAGTGCTTTTGTGCTGTAAACGCCACGTTTTTGTGGGCTTTGCGATGATAACCGGATGTTGTTCGAGTGCTTCTATGGATTGCAGTGTATGCCACTGGGTTGCCGATGTGCTGGCGCAAAGCACAAAGCTAATCGTGGTGAGCGGCCTTGCAATCCAATCGGGATCTTTAGGTTCACCCACTCGAAAGGCGATATCGATGGCGTTTTCACTGACATCGATATTCATGTTCGACAGGCTTAAATCGATGTCGATATTGGGATAATGCTTTTGAAAGGCGTTGAGTGATTCACCTAGCCAGCGATAGGTTGTATTGATGGGCGCCGAGATCCGCAGTTTGCCAACCGCTTGATGCTTATCCGCATGCAACTCACCAGATACCTGGTTTAACTCGATAAACAGCGGACCGCAGCGTTCGAGATAACGCTGACCTGTGGCGGTAAGGTTGACTCTATGGGCGTCTCTGTGCAGTAAACGCAGGCCTAATGATTGTTCTAACAGATTGATTCGACGACTTAAGGTTGAAGGTGGAATGCCTAAGTGTTGCGCCGCGAGCTTAAAACTCCCTTGCTGTGCCACCACCCAAAATAAGCGCATATCGTCTAAGGAATAATTAAGTTTCATATTTGGAATTTAAGCTCTCAATCTTGTAGGTTTTAATAATATATGAAACTTATAAACTAAGCTCAATCCCAATTACCTCCCTAGAGTCCGAGATGAAATCCCATACACCTTACATGACATTCGTTTGTCTACTGATTTGCGTTTTTAGCTGGGGCAGCGTGTTTCCCATTGCTAAGCGAGTGCTGGAGGAGATGTCAGGGGAATCCCTCGTATTCTGGCGTTTTACCATTGCGGCTGTGACTCTAGCGTTATATATCGCTTTTACTCGTCAGGCTTGGCCCAAATTGAGTTTGGCGCAATATATTGTCATAGCGCTAGTAGGCGTGATTGGTGTGGGCGGCTTAAATCTGGCGTTATTTAATGGCCTGCAGCATACCTCTGCCGCCAATGGTGCCTTGATTATGGCGCTTAGCCCGCTGGTGACTTCAATTGTCAATGCGCTATTACAGCGTGAATGGCTCAGCAGACAACAAGTGTTCAGCTTAGTGGGCGGTTTGGCGGGCGTATTGCTAGTGATCACTAACGGCAGTGTGCAGCAATTACTCAACTTTAGTTTTAACCAAGGTGATGTGATGATTGCCGCCGGCATGTTGGCGTGGAGTGGTTATACCATTTGTTCGCAATGGGTCGGCCATTGGTTGCCTGTGTTGCCCTTTACCTTGCTGAGTATGATAGCTGCCAGTGTGTCTATGTCCGTGGTTGGGCTTGGCCGAGGTGAGTTTCATCCTTGGCAGGAGTTGATTGGACTGTCGACGACGGCTTTGTCTAGCGTGCTCTACATAGGTTTGTTCGCCACTGTGCTCGGTTATCTGTTTTGGATTAACGGCGTTAAGGCGCTTGGTCCCGCTAAGGCATCGGTCTTTTTTAATCTCGTGCCCGTTTTTGCGGCATTAACGGCGTTAGCCATGGGGCAGGCGGTAACGGAAATTCAATTGGTGGGTATGCTGATAGTAATCCTTGCGTTGATGTTACCTATGTTAGTCAACCTACGCGCGGCAAGAGGCTTAGTGGTTAAGCGCTGCTAATCTATGCTAGCTTTGCTGTTTAAATATAAGGGAGCACCTGAATTCAGATCATCACTGCGACAGGTTTATGCTCCCTTATTCGGTAGAGGGGACTTTTCAAACATCACTGATTTACAAAAGGTAACTTATATAAAAACTTTCACTCTCGACAAATTACAGTTTAAAACGACTGACCAGCGCCGTGAGGTTACCCGCCATTGACGAGAGTTGTACGCTTGCGGCGTAGATTTCATCAGTGTTGCGTAAACTGTCCTCCGACTGTTCGGCAATGTGTTGAATATTTTGATGACTCTCATTGGCCATAGTGGTTTGCGCTTTGGCAGCGAGGGCGATTTGATTATTCATTTCGCTGATCTGGCTCACCATTTCTGCAATATGCGCTAGGGCTTCACCGGCATTACTGGCGGCTTCGACGCTTGAAATCGCCTTTTCATTACCGATATTAATTGCCGCCACAGCGCTTTGGGTGCCATTTTGCACATTGGCGATCATCAATTTAATTTCTTCGGTGGATTGGTGGGTCTTAGAGGCGAGGGAGCGCACTTCATCGGCAACCACAGCAAAGCCGCGTCCTTGTTCGCCCGCTCGCGCCGCTTCAATCGCTGCGTTAAGGGCTAATAGATTCGTCTGCTCGGCAATAGATTGGATCACCTCAAGCACGCGGCCGATATGTTGGCCTTCTTGTTCGAGTTTGTTGATCTGCATTTCGGCTGAGCCTACATCTCCTGCGAGTTCACGAATTACATTGATGGTTTTTTTCACTCTCTCTTGGCCATCGGCGGTAAAGACATCGGCTTGTTTCGCGGCATCGGCGGCATGACTGGCACTGACAGACACTTCTTGCACTGAGGCAGCAATGTGATCACTGGCATCGGCGATTCTATGGGTGGCCGCCTGTTGATCCATCAAGGTATGTTTTGCCGTGGCACTGGTTTTGGCTAGCCCTTCGGCGGCGACATTCAGCTCCGAAGTAGATTGTTTAAACTGCGAGATAATGCCGTGTAAATTATCGAGGAAGTGATTGAAGGCATTGGCAAGATCACCCAGTTCGTCCTTAGAGGTTAGCTGGATTCGCTCGGTCAAATCGCCATCACCATCGGTAATGTCGTGGATTTTCGCGAGCAAAACTGCGAGTGGCTTACTGATGAGTTTAGGCAGCGCAACGATGAACAGAATGCAGATCAGGATACTAATCGTTAAAGCAATTAACTGCATCTGCTGTCCACGATAGGCGTCATCATCCACTTGGGTGACGGCTGCTGCCGTGTTGCTGTTTAAGTCATCGATCAACTGATTAATATTTTGATGCAACTGCTCGAATTGCGTCGCTGCTTGGCCAAAACTCAGATCAATGGCGGTCGTGCGACCGTTACGGCCATTTTGGGTGCGCTGATTGCTGATTTCAGAAGTGGTGGTACTCCACGCCTCGAAACTGCGATTTAATTCATTGAGTTTTTCTTTTGCGAGGGGACTAGTGGTCACCTCGGAAAACTGATTAAGGTGTTCTTTGACCAAAGATATACTATTAGTGTGCTGTTTTAGAAGGCTATTATAGGAGTCAGTGCCCACGTTAACGAACATCAAGCTACGTTCGGCAACTTGCGCTTGGTAAAGCTCTTTATCAGCTTGCAGCAGTTCAGATTGGCTCGGTAAGTATTCGAGTGCGAGCGTATTTGCGCTGTTATTTAATGCTTTAAGCCCTAAGATGCCAGTTGAAGAGGCGAAGATGACTACGCCAGCGAGTAGCAGACTCGGGTAAGTCAGTTTCTGGTTAACGGAAAGATCTTTATACCATTCCATAGCCACGCCCTCCTTGATTGATACACTGAAAGGTGAGGGCCGCGATAACCACGAAATAAAAGCGGATGCGGCCCATCACTGGCGTTTTCTGGCTATTAGAGTCCGAATTGATCTAGGTTGATCCCTATGGTGATAGCACCAATTGCGGCATCGCCATCCATGACGGGTATCGATATTTGTACCAGATAAGCTTGGGAGCTAGTGTCAAATTTGACCGGACCTATGTGCTTATCGCCTTTGCCATTTATCCTCATCACCCTGCCAGTAGTCCGAGGTTTTACTGGTCATGGCGACGTTAGCACCTTGATTATCCATGAGGAAAATTTCTTGGTAGTAAGGTTGGCTGGCTTCGAAGGTGGTGAGAAACTTGGCCGCTTCGTTGTTCATCAAGGACGACATAAAATCATCAATCCCAGCGGTGGCGATCCATTTTTCATCTAATGTTTTGATCGAATCTAAACTTTTGCCTTGAGCATTTTGCGCTTTAACGGCATTCACCAGCACCACTTCTTTACCTAATGGCATCAGTGAATCGGCTAGATCGATAACGGCTTGGGGGACTTCTTCGGCGAAACTGAGGTTACTGCTGAGCAGTAGTGCGGCGGCTGACAAGATTTTACCAAATTTCATGATCTCTATTCCTTAAGGTCACTGTATTGAAGGGGAAAGCGGCTATCTCTAAAAGCGCGACAAGCAAAAATACGTTCGGGTTAGACAAAACAACTATAGTAGAAAATTCAAGTTATTCAGTTCTTTCATAAAAATTTTATCAATGGCATTTCTACACACAAATAGAAGGCGCGATAAAAAATAAGGCCACATCTGACTTGAGCAGATGTGGCCTTGAATTAAGTGCCAATTGAGTGAGCTAGGCTAACTTTAGACTAGGGCGTTACGCCTTAACTGGAATACGCTCGAGTACGGCTAATAATAAGGTCCAGTATTGGCCGACTGTGGTGATGTTCACCATCTCATCTGGTCCGTGTGGATACCGAATCGTGGGACCAATCGAGACCATATCCATATCTGGATAAGGCTTTTTGAATAAACCACACTCAAGACCCGCATGGATCACCATGATCACTGGCTCTTTGTGGTAAATGTCCTGATAGGTTTCGCGTACTATCGCCATAACAGGTGAGCTGTTATCTGGCTTCCAACCTGGGTAAGCGCCGCTTAAATCGATATCGGCTCCGGCTAAGTTAGTTAACGCAGTTAACATGCCTTCGACTTGAGTTCTACCAGAATCAATCAGTGAGCGAATAAGGCACAGGATAGTGACTTGTTCATCGTCAGTGCTGATAACGCCTACGTTGAGTGAGGTTTCAGTCACACCTTCGACTTCATCGCTCATGCGGATCACGCCGTTCGGGCACACATGCAGCAAATCGATCAGGGTATTTTGGCTGTTTTCGCTCATCACACGTTTCGGCGTTGGGATAGTGTTTAACACTAAACGCATATCAGGATCGGCAATGGCGAGTTCAGTGCGGATAAGCGCTTCAAACTCAGCGACTTTTTCGTTTAAGGCACTGACGTTTTCTTCTGGCAACATAAAGCTGATGTTGGCTTCACGTGGGATCGCATTACGCAATGAACCGCCGCTAAATTGGGTCAGCTCTAACGCTAAATCATCGGCATTTTCAAATAGGAAACGCGCCAGTAACTTGTTGGCGTTGCCGCGACCTAAGTGAATGTTCACCCCAGAGTGGCCGCCTTTTAAGCCAGATAAATGCAGGCTAAAGGCCGAGTAACTTTGCTCAGACGCTTGCCACACCATAGGCAGGGTGATTTGAGCATCGACGCCACCGGCGCAGCCCATGTAAATTTCACCCTCTTGCTCAGAATCTGTGTTGATCAGGATCTCTGCATCTAACATGCCCGCTTGTAAACCAAAAGCACCCGTCATGCCGGCTTCTTCATCGATCGTCAGTAGCACTTCTAATGGACCGTGCTTGATATCATCTGAGCCCAAAATGGCCAGCGCCGATGCCATGCCGATACCGTTATCTGAACCTAAGGTCGTGCCTTTGGCTTTAACCCAATCGCCATCAACATAGGCTTCGATAGGATCTTTAGTAAAATCATGCACTTTGTCGGCATTCTTCTGCGGCACCATATCGATATGGGCTTGAATGACCACGATTTTACGATCTTCCATTCCGGGCGTTGCTGGTTTACGGATGATCAAGTTGCCAACGGCATCCTCAACGACGGCAAGTTGTTTGCTTTTAGCCCATGCTTGAATGTGCTGGCTTAAGGCTTGCTCATGTTTAGATGGGTGGGGAATCGCGCAGATTTGTTCAAACCATTGCCATAATGGCTGCGGGTATAACTGACTTAACGCTGTCACTAGAGTGTCCCTCATAAGGTCTTGTGGGTATAGGGCAAATTTGCGGCCATTCTAGCACATTCTGTGCAACCAATTAATCTCAGGATCTCAGGCTTTTGTTACGCTGGCAGCCAAAGTTTCCAGTTCGGACTTTTCAGGGGGGCTCAATACCACTTTTAGATTGGTAATTAGGCGATAGAGCGGGAATAATGCAGGCACAATAATGAAAAAGGATGGGTCATGTTTCAAGTTAACTTCGTTGATGTAAAAGCAGAAAATGCCATTTTTGATGGCGAAGGCTGGGATGCGGTTGTGGTGGTAACGCCCGATCTGGATGCTATCGGTTTTGATGAGATAGGTTTATTGGCTCAGCACGGTGCCCACGTGGATAAGCGCGTAGGTAAGAGCCCGACATTACTGTTCGCCCCAGGGCTCGCGGGAGGGCGTTTGATCATTGCGCCTGTCACCCAAGTGAACGATGAGTATGTGGACGTGCGAGTCTATGCCGATGCTGCAAGGGCGGCGATTGCTATCGCAAAAGAGGCGGGCGCCAAACGTCCGTTGTTATATGTGGTGCCATCGAAGGATCTGCGTTTTGGTTTTGCCTCTGAAGTCGCGGCGTTAGCCTGCGGTCAAGAACTGTGGCAAACCTTAGAGCTGCGTGAAGCGACGGGCTTAACGCCTGCATTTGAGGCCATAGGCTTACTATCTTCATCAACCCATAACAGCAATTTACTCAATGCGTTAGAAGCGGGCCGCGTATTAGCGCGGGATTTATGTGGCACAGAACCTGAGCGCATGTCGGCTAAAGCCTTTGCTGACTATTGTCTGCAATCCTTAGCGGGCAGCGTGATCAAAACCGCAGTGGTAGAAGACAGAGATATTTTAGAGCGTGACTATCCGCTGCTCAGTGCAGTGGCGCGTTCCTCTTTTGCCGTCGGTCGTCATCAACCTCGGGTGGTGAAATTAGAATATCTGCCAGAGGGTGAAGTGACTCGTACTTTCCTGTTCGCGGGTAAGGGCGTGATTTACGATACCGGCGGCGCCGATCTGAAAGTCGGCGGCTCTATGGCGGGCATGAGCCGTGATAAAGGCGGCGCTTCTGCCGTGGCGGGGCTATTCAAAACCTTGTCAATGCTCAAGCCTAAGGGCATTCGCGTGATTGCCGAGTTAGGTTTAGTGCGTAATAGCATAGGCAGCGAAGCCTTCGTGACCGATGAAATCATCACTAGCCACGCGGGTGTACGAGTGCGGATTGGTAATACGGACGCCGAAGGGCGCTTAGTGCTGGCGGATTTATTGAGCCATTTACGCATCAAAGCCGTGTCGGCGGTGAAGCCTGAGATGTTTTCGGTAGCAACACTCACGGGTCACGTGGTGCGTTGTTATGGCAGTTATCCTGCGGCGGTGGAAAACTCAGTGGCGAGTTCGCAGCAATGCGCTGTCACTTTACAACAGCAGGCGACTCAATGGGGCGAACCCTTTGAAGTGTCTACATTGCGCCCAGAGGACTTCGCTAAGATCCGAGATGTGTCAGGCGCTGCTGAAATGTTATCTTCAAATAATGCCCCATCATCGATTACCGCGCGCGGGCATCAATATCCTGCGGCATTTTTACTGAAAGCGTCGGGGCTATTTGACCATGGTGTAACAGCCCAAATTCCCTTAGCTTATATGCACTTAGATATCGCAGGCAGTGCGACAGAAGGCGATCCGCTCTACGGCAAACCTACGGCCTGTCCGCTGGTGGGCTTGTATCAATATCTGATCAATCGTTAGTAACAAAAAGAAATAATTCTGTAATATCTTACTTATTAGATGCTTACAGGATTATTTCTGTTTTTCTGTGAAACAGATCGCCATTAACCCTACTATAATTGTGTAATTTAATTACATTAAAAAGCCTTAATTAAAAAAAATACAAATAAAGGTTGTAATAAAACTACAAAACCATATAATTGCTTTCGTGGATTAGGCGCTATGCCTTTCCTCTCTAGTCTATCCAGGATGGATATTTTTCTCCAAGGACCTGAGTGACAAGTCGTCTCAACGGATATGAGAATCTCTAGTTCCAGGGAACCGAGCCAAGCTTCACTAGAGTACTTAATCACAACTAATTTAGGAGTATTGACTATGTCTTATACAGGCAACAACCATTTTTATTGGCAGAACACTTGGTTTAACACTGATGTTTTGCGTGGCGGTTTATTCGCCATGAGCTTTAAGGCTTAACCCTCCTTAAAGTTTAGTTTCCATCATCCATCAACCTTTGTATCGCCTTTTTTGGCGTGTTTAGACTCAAGTAGTATATCGATGTTTTTGCATGGATATGCCAGGTTTTTCCCGCTAGCGCGGTAATGTACTTCCCCGAAAGGGACGCTTGAAATATGTCTTTGCCTGCTCATTGAGCAGGCTTTTTTTTGCCTTTTTTTCGCTTAAGCCTGTAACTGTTTTACCAAATGGTAATGAGCATAAACGGTTAGTGTCAGAAGTGATAAAGCGCCTATTGTCAGCCCTCGCGCTTAATCGCCTCCTCAGAGGTGAGGGATTGCTTCTTTGATAAATGTGGCGTTGAGATTACTGGAGAAGAGGTTGAAGTGTATGTTGAGCCTGCGCCACTCTGGGATTATTGGTATGCACTGGGTGATCCTAAAAAATTCCAAGCGCTCCTTTCATGCGCTATGTAAACACTATCCGATGAAGTAGTTTGCTCAGGTGATAGCATTACCAATGCTAATAAATACAAGCTTAACCAAGTTGCTAAGCGCTAACTGACTCCGCATATTTATCATTTTATTGAACCGTACAGTCATGGCGAGGTTTCCATCATTTGCGTTCAGAATAAATCACTCGGCCGTTTACTGAATGATTTATGGTTACTTGTGTTTATCCCTTGCCAATTTTCTGGCCTGACCAGCCTAAACTCCCTATAATCGGCTGCAAATGTCATCACGTTACATAGTGTTTACATCTACCTACCCTACATACTTAAAATAAAAAGGAACCTTGTTCCATGTTAGAAAAACTGTTCAAACTGAAACAAAATCAAACGAGCCTCAAGCAGGAAGCGGTCGCAGGTTTGACAACATTTATGACGATGGCCTACATCATTTTTGTGAATCCAATGATGTTAGCTGATGCGGGCATGGATCATGGGGCTGTATTCGTGGCGACCTGTTTGGCTGCGGCTGTCGGCTGTATAGTCATGGGCTTGATGGCGAATTATCCTATCGCACTTGCACCCGGTATGGGACTGAACGCCTTCTTTACTTATACCGTTGTGGGCGAAATGGGTTACAGCTGGGAGACTGCACTTGGCGCAGTATTCTTGTCGGGTATTTGCTTTTTAATCTTATCTTTAGTGCGCATTCGAGAGTGGATTGTAAATAGCATTCCCATGTCGCTGCGTATTGGTATTGCCGCTGGTATTGGTCTGTTTCTTGCGCTGATCGGCCTTAAGAGCGCCGGTATTGTGGTGGCAAGCTCTGCAACCTTAGTGACCTTGGGCGATATCACTGCATTTCCGGCGGTGATGGCTGTGCTAGGTTTTTTCCTGATCATTGCTATGGTGCAACGTGGAATGAAGTCGGCGGTCATCCTAAGTATCTTGATTATCACAGGGCTGGGATTAATGTTTGGCGATGTGCAGTATCAGGGTATTGTGTCTATGCCGCCGTCGATTATGCCGACATTTTTGAAGATGGATTTATCCCAAGTCTTTGAAGTGACGATGTTATCTGTGGTGTTTGCCTTCTTATTTGTCGATCTTTTTGATACATCAGGCACCTTAGTTGCGGTTGCACAGCGCGGTGGTTTCCTCGATGAGAAGGGCCGTTTACCGCGCTTGAATCGTGCCTTGACTGCCGACAGTTTAGCGACCATTGCGGGCGCGGCTTTTGGTACGTCGACGACCACAAGTTATATCGAAAGTACGGCGGGTGTGAGCGCGGGTGGTCGTACTGGTTTGACGGCAGTTGTCGTGGGATTACTCTTTATTGCTGCCTTATTCCTGTCGCCATTGGCGGGCATGATCCCAGCGTATGCGACGGCGGGTACACTGTTTTATGTGGCGATTCTGATGATGTCAGGACTCGTGCATGTCGAATGGGAAGATTTGACTGAAGCCGCACCGGTAGTCGTTGTGTGTATTTTAATGCCGCTGACGTTTTCCATCGCGACAGGCATCGCCTTTGGGATGATCTCTTACGCCGCAATCAAATTACTCACAGGTCGTTTTAGCGATCTCAATGTGGGCATTGTCGTCTTAGCCGCATTGTTTGTAGCTAAGTTTATCTATGGCTAAGGCTGTCGATTAGTGACTCGTGCAGTGCGAGCTCGCAACCTAGATTGTCTACAATAGACAATATTTTTTGAGGGTCATCTCATCGATGGCCCTTTTTCATGCGTGATTCCAAGCAAAATCGAAAATTTATCTCGAGTTAATAACTCCTTGCTACCAATTACCCAGCGGATTAGGTATAAGGATTGTTCGGTTATTTTTTACAAATGAATAATGAACTTAAGTGAGATTGCGTATCGCCGCGTAGTAGTGAAATTGGGGACGAGTGTGCTGACTTCTGGCAGTAAACAGCTAGATAAGGCCCACATGGTTGAGCTTGCTCGTCAAATGGCCGCACTGATGAAGTCAGGGGTCGAAGTCGTATTATGCACCTCAGGGGCCATTGCCGCTGGGCGTGAACATCTCCAATACCCGACACTGCCCGACACTATGGCCAATAAGCAATTGTTAGCCGCTGTCGGGCAAAGTCAGTTGATCCTCGCTTGGTCACAACTCTTTAGTATTTATGGGCTGCATGTCGGCCAATTGCTGCTGACCCGTGCCGATTTGCAGGATAGGGAGCGTTACCTCAACGCCCGCGACACGCTCAATGCCTTGCTGGCGAATAATATTGTGCCGATCATCAATGAAAACGATGCCGTTGCCACTAATGAAATCAAAGTCGGTGATAACGACAATCTATCGGCCCGTGCCGCACTGCTGTGTGATGCTGATTTATTGATTTTATTGACGGATCAAAAGGGCTTATTTGATGCCGATCCGCGCACGAACCCGAATGCTAAGTTGATCTCCCAAGTCGTCAAGATTGACGATAGTCTGCGTATGTTGGCGGGCGGGTCTGTTTCTGGTTTAGGTACGGGCGGAATGTCGACTAAATTGGAAGCGGCGGATATTGCTCGCCGTGCGGGCATCGAAGTGGTTATCGCCTCTGGCCATCACCCCGATGTGATTAAAAAAGTGGTGAGCAAGGAATCCGTTGGCACGCATTTTAGTGCCATCGAAAACCCGCTCGAAAGCCGTAAACAGTGGATTTTAGCCGGCCCTGCGACTCAAGGTTCTTTAGTGCTCGATGCGGGCGCGGTCAAAGCCGTGACAGACAAGGGCCGCAGCCTATTGTCTAAAGGTATCATCGGCGTTAAAGGCCAGTTTGAGCGTGGCGCAACGCTGCAATTAGTTGACCAACAGGGTAAAGTGATTGCTAAAGGGATGACACGATACTGCGGCCAAGCCCTCAGTTTGATCGCGGGCAAGCATTCCGACGAGATCGAGTCTTTACTCGGTTACGATTATGGTGACGCAATCGTGCACCGCAACGACATGGTTGTCTTATAAGCGAGGTCTGTTTTGAGTCAAATTAATCAAGATCAGTATTTACAGCAACTTGGTAATAATGCCAAACAGGCAAGTTATGCCTTAGCCAACTTAACGGCGAGCCAAAAGGCTGGTTTGCTTGAAGCTATCGCCGATGCGCTGACAGAAAACGCCGCCGCCATTTTAGCCGCGAATGCTAAAGATGTTGCCGCCGCTAAAGCCGATGGATTAACGGATGCGATGATCGACAGATTGTTGCTCGATGATGCGCGTCTGGCGGGCATTATTGGCGATATTAGCGATGTGATCCGCCTTGCTGACCCGGTAGGCGAAGAATTTGGCAGTAAATTATTAGATAACGGTTTAAGGCTGACTCGCCGCCGAGTACCACTTGGGGTTATCGGGGTGATTTACGAAGCTCGGCCCAATGTGACTGTTGATATCGCGGTACTTGCCCTTAAAACCGGTAATGCGGTGATCCTCCGTGGCGGTAAAGAAACCCTTGAATCGAATAAGCTTATTAGTGACGTGATCCGCGGCGCGATTGTCGCTCAAGGTTTACCGATAGATGCGGTGCAATTTATTGATTCTTCAGACAGAGCTTTAGTGACAGGTTTACTTAAGCTCGATCAATATGTCGACATGATAGTGCCCCGCGGCGGTCAAGCACTGCAGCGCTTATGTGCTGAGCAGGCGACCATTCCGGTGATTTTAGGCGGCATAGGTATTTGTCATTTATATGTCGATAAAAATGCCAATCTTGAGCGCGCTTTAGCCGTGATCGCTAACGCCAAAGTGCAGCGTCCAACTGTGTGTAATGCGCTTGATACCTTGCTGGTGGATGAGCGCGTGGCGAGCACATTTGTGCCGCAAATTGCCGAGTATCTGCATCGTTTAGGCGTGCGTTTTTCAGTTTGTGACACAAGCTTTAGTCTGCTTGATGGTTTAGGGTTTGATGTGACGCTCGCCAAGGCTGAGGATTTTGGCATCGAATGGTTGTCGTTAACCTTAGGCATTAAAGTGGTGAGCGATATCGATGCCGCCGTTAGTCATATTCGCCAATATTCTAGCGGCCATTCGGAAGCGATTTTGACCGATGACATTCACGCTGCAGCGCACTTTATGAACGAAGTGAACTCAGCGGCTGTGTATGTCAATGCCAGTACGCGTTTTACCGATGGCGGTCAGTTTGGCCTTGGCGCCGAAGTCGCGGTGAGCACACAAAAACTCCACGCCCGCGGCCCAATGGGGCTTGAGGCATTAACCACTTACAAGTGGTTAGCATGGGGTGATTACACTAGCCGTGTTTAGCGGTTAAAAACCATAAACTTAAAGCCGTTAACACTCTGTGTTGACGGCTTTTTTGTTTGCAGTGTTTGATTGTAAGTACCAATTTGCAGAGTCTATTTATGGTAGTGTCTGTTTGCGCATTAATGGAGAAACGGCGTATAGGTGGCAAGTAACCAAATACAGAAGAATAGCGTTGACATGACGGTAGTGAACTTACGAAAGGCTTTGATGTATTCCAAGGTATAAATAAAGTACTTTTCCTGCACTCTGCGGGTGAGTAATACCGAGGGCAGCATAAAACTGCAATAGAGCATGACCACCATAGTGGTAAAACTGTTTCCCCAGAAATGCTCATAAATAAATAAGGCGATGCAGAGTAGCATAGCGCACCAGCTTAGTGGGCTGATGCTATTTTCTGGGGCCCATTGGGTTGATTTTTCCATCTGACTATCCTTAGTCGATTTGTACCTCAGTACAATTTATAGACGCAAGTCTAGGCATTATCAAACGCTTTCTAATGTAGACTCAGTTCGCTGAAGCCAATTTTGTTGTTGCTAGGGTCTTGTTTGCGAGTTATCCAACATGAGCGCGTGCTATTTAATGGAGTGGATTACTTAACGTCGAATGACTTGTGCTTAATGTGGTCGATGTGGCTTAAAGCGTCTTGATATCGGCAAATTCGCCTTTGCAAAGCTGGGCTAAGTCAGTGGCCGCTAAGCTTATCTCCAAACCGCGTCTGCCCGCGCTGACATAAATCCTCTCGAAGCCTTGAGCGCTGTCATCAATTAAGGTCGGTAACTGTTTTTTCTGCGCTAGCGGGCTAATGCCGCCAACCAGATAGCCCGAGGATTTTTGCGCGAGTTCGGCATCGGCCATTTGCAGTTTCTTTTGTCCTAGACATTTTGCCACGGCTTTTAGATTAAGCTGATGATCGACGGGTACGAGGGCGACGGCAATTGGCGCATGGGCTTTGTCGATGGCGACTAAAAGGGTTTTAAACACTTGTGCGGGTTCGAGTCCTAAGGTGTTAGCGGCTTCTTCGCCGTAGGCGGCGCAGTGTGGATCATGACTGTACTCTAGGATATCAAACGCAATTTTGGCTTTTTTCGCCAATCGAACGGCCGGGGTCATTCTATACTCCTTCACAAAATGGGTGATATTAGCGCTTAATTTTGATGTAAAACGTTAGCCACTTCGGTTTTTACGTTCTTTAATTGGCTCATTACAGTGAGCCAAGCTTGTTTAAGGCGGCGACTCAGTGATGACTCAGCCATCATTCAACTCAACTATTTTCAATTATCACTCAGCTATCCTCTCAACCATCATTCAGCTAGCTTTGGCTTTGGGCTTATTTTGCTTTTACGCTCGGTATAACGGGGCCAAAGTTGTTGCAACATCATCCCTGACAGAATAAACGCCAGGCCGAGATAGGTGGCCATCGCGATCGTTTCTTGCAAAATCCACGCGATAAAACCAATCGACATCACAGGGGATAAAAACACCATAGTGCTGATGTTCGCGGTGCGAGTGGCAGTTTTCAGCGCCATTAACCAGAGCACGAAGGTAATGCCCATCTCAAACAAGCCCACATACATACCTGCAAATATTGCCTTAAGGCTAAAAATGGGCAGGGTATCTGTCAGTACTAAAGTGACGGCAATAAAAGGTAAGCCGATAAGAAAACTCAATAATAAACTCACCACGGGATCGCCTTGATCTTTGGTGTTGACGATCCAATATAGGCACCAGAGTAAGGTGCTGGTCAGCGCCAGTCCGATACCGAGCGGGCTATCAAAACTAAAGCCGCTGATATCGCCGCCGGTGGCAATAATAAACACCCCAGTGTAGGCAATCAGCGCCGCAGCAATGTCGCTCTTACGTAAATGTTGCTTTAACAAAGGCGCAGCCAGTAACGGCAGTAATACCGCCCAAGTGTAATTGAGTGACAAAGCTTGCTGCGCTGGTAATAAGGAATACGCCTTAAACAGCACCACATAGTAGAGGAAGGGATTGATGAGCCCTGTAACTAAATAAAATGCAGGGCGGCGTAAAAACTGTTGCTTGAGTAAGGAAAGCTTTTTTTGCCAAGCGAGAATACCACCAAGGGCGACAATCGACGTGAGCACAGCAACAAACACCAGTTGCAGTGGCGTGTAGTAACTCAAGGCAATCTTAAAGGCCGTGGCTACTGTAGACCAGAGGAAGACCGCCGCCATGCCATACACGTACGCTAAATTCGAAGACTTCACTCTGCTACCTTACATGGATAAACATCCGCCAAATGTGGGCAGATTGAATAACAGCTTGGGTTGATAAGCAAGACTATTTTATGTGCTTGGATATTTTATCCCGCGGCAGATGTGAGAAAGATAAATCAGAAAATTTTTTTGTTCGCCCTTGTAATTAAATTCCCTGTCCCAATATAGGTATCAAGGCAGAGAAGGTGGCCAACGATGGACTTGATATTTCAACCGTCTAGCCCCATATCAAAACCAACTAAACAAATTTAGATTGAATGAAATTTTTCGGAGGACCTCATGGGTAAAATTATTGGTATCGACTTAGGCACAACAAACTCTTGTGTAGCTGTCCTCGATGGTGGCAAAGCACGTGTGTTAGAAAACGCTGAAGGCGATCGCACAACCCCGTCAATCATCGCTTATACAGATGATGAAACCATTGTCGGTTCGCCAGCAAAACGTCAAGCTGTGACTAACCCAACTAACACATTCTTCGCGATTAAGCGTTTGATCGGTCGTCGCTTTAAAGATGACGAAGTCCAACGTGACGTGAATATCATGCCATTCAAAATCATTGCAGCCGACAACGGTGACGCATGGGTTGAATCGCGTGGCAACAAGATGGCTCCACCACAAGTTTCTGCAGAAATCTTGAAAAAGATGAAGAAAACCGCAGAAGACTTTTTAGGTGAAGAAGTAACAGAAGCGGTTATTACTGTTCCTGCTTACTTTAACGATTCACAACGTCAAGCGACTAAAGATGCGGGTCGTATCGCAGGTCTTGATGTTAAACGTATTATCAACGAACCAACGGCTGCAGCATTAGCCTATGGTATCGATAAGAAACAAGGCGACAACATTGTTGCGGTATACGATTTAGGTGGTGGTACATTCGATATCTCTATCATCGAAATCGACAGCAACGATGGCGACCAAACATTTGAAGTGTTGGCAACCAACGGTGACACCCACTTAGGTGGTGAAGACTTTGACAACCGTTTGATCAACTACTTAGCTGACGAATTCAAGAAAGAGCAAGGCTTAGATCTGCGTAAAGATCCATTAGCAATGCAACGTCTGAAAGAAGCAGCAGAAAAAGCGAAAATTGAACTTTCAAGCACCAACCACACTGAAGTGAACCTGCCATACATCACGGCAGACGCAACAGGTCCTAAGCATTTAGTGATTAAAATCACTCGTGCTAAATTGGAATCACTGGTTGAAGACTTGATTATCCGTACATTAGAGCCACTAAAAGTTGCCCTGGCTGATGCAGATTTATCTGTAACAGACATCAACGAAGTGATTCTAGTGGGTGGTCAAACACGTATGCCTAAGGTTCAAGAAGCAGTGACAAACTTCTTCGGCAAAGAACCTCGTAAAGACGTGAACCCAGACGAAGCGGTAGCCGTAGGTGCTGCAATTCAAGCGGGCGTACTGTCAGGCGACGTGAAAGACGTATTACTGTTAGACGTAACACCACTGTCTCTGGGTATCGAAACCATGGGCAGCGTGATGACTAAGTTGATTGAGAAGAACACCACTATTCCTACTAAGGCGCAGCAAGTGTTCTCAACAGCCGATGACAACCAAAACGCAGTGACCATTCACGTACTGCAAGGTGAGCGTAAGCAAGCGAGCGCGAACAAGTCATTAGGTCAGTTCAACTTAGACGGTATTGAGCCAGCTCCACGTGGCCAGCCACAAATTGAAGTGATGTTCGACATCGATGCCGACGGTATTCTGCATGTGTCTGCTACAGACAAGAAAACCGGCAAGAAACAAAACATCACCATCAAAGCATCTTCTGGCTTAAGCGAAGAAGAAGTGGCGCAAATGGTACGTGATGCAGAAGCTCACGCAGATGAAGACAAGAAGTTTGAAGAGTTAGTGCAATCACGCAACCAAGCTGACGGCTTAGTTCACGCAACTAAGAAACAAGTAGAAGAAGCGGGCGATGCACTGCCAAGCGAAGATAAAGAGAAAATCCAAGCTGCGATGGATGCTGTTGACACTGCTATCAAAGGCAATGACAAAGAAGCCATTGAAAAGGCAACTCAAAACTTAATCGAAGCATCTGCTAAGCTGATGGAAATCGCTCAAGCTAAGTCTCAAGCTCAAGGCGGCGACAATGCCGACGCGGGCAAACAGGCTAACGCGACTGCCGATGACGTTGTCGATGCTGAATTCGAAGAAGTGAAAGACGACAAGAAATAATGACTTGTTTTCAATCAAATAGATTGATTTCAAAGCGTTAATTTCTAGGCGGGCGTTACGGGGCAACCCTAACGCCCGTTTGTTCAACACCAGCTGAGAAGCATGAGATTATGTCAAAGCGAGATTATTACGAAGTATTAGGTGTCAGTCGTGACACCAGCGAACGTGAAATTAAAAAGGCCTACAAACGTCTGGCCATGAAATTTCACCCAGATCGCAACCCAGGCGACAAAACCGCAGAAGCTAACTTTAAAGAAATTAAAGAAGCCTACGAGATCCTAACCGACGCCGATAAAAAAGCGGCCTACGACCAATTTGGTCATGCGGGTGTGGATCCTAATCGCGGTGGCGGTGGTTACGGTGGTGGTCAAGGCGATTTCGGCGATATTTTCGGTGATGTCTTTGGCGATATTTTCGGCGGTGGACGTCGTGGCGGTCAACGCCAAGCGGCCCGCGGCTCAGATTTACGTTACAACCTAGAGTTATCACTGGAAGAAGCCGTTAAAGGCTTAACCAAAGAACTGCGGATTCCAACACTGGCGACTTGCGATCTGTGTGAAGGCAGCGGCGCTAAAAAAGGCACCTCTGCAACCACCTGTGGCACTTGTCATGGTCAAGGCCAAGTGCAAATGCGCCAAGGTTTCTTTGCGGTGCAACAGCCTTGTCCAACCTGTCATGGCCGCGGCAAGATCATCAAAGATCCTTGCTCTAAGTGTCATGGCGATGGCCGTGTTGAAAAGAGCAAAACCTTATCGGTTAAGATCCCAGCCGGCGTCGATACGGGCGACCGTATTCGTTTAGCGGGTGAAGGCGAAGCGGGTGAGTTTGGCGCGCCTCCAGGGGATTTATACGTGCAGGTCAGCGTGCGTGAGCATGCGATTTTCGTCCGTGATGGTAACAACCTTTACTGCGAAGTGCCGATATCCTTCAGTAAAGCGGCCCTAGGCGGTGAGATTGAAGTGCCAACACTGGATGGCAAAGTCAGCCTGAAGATCCCTGCCGAAACGCAAACGGGCCGTATGTTCCGTTTACGTGGCAAAGGCGTCAAGTCGGTTCGCAGCCATGCGGTAGGTGACTTGCTCTGCAAAGTGGTTATGGAAACCCCAGTTAACTTAAACGATCGTCAAAAAGAACTGTTACGCGAATTTGAAGCCACCTTAACTGGTGAGTCGAAAAAACACAGCCCAAAGGCTGAGGGCTTTTTCGATGGCGTGAAAAAGTTCTTTCAAGATCTGAATAGCTAACTTGGTTTCGCTGCTAATAATATTAGTAGCGATAAAATGAAAGCCCTGCAAGGTTAACCTTGCGGGGCTTTTTTATATTCGGATTTTGAGTTTTTAAAATCTAAATCAAAGTCAAAGTCGTGGGGCTTCACCCCACACCCGACCAAGGAGGACTGCTCGTCCTATCCTCCTTGGATGCTCCATAACGCCCCTAACGGAGTTGAAAGCCCCTTGTGCTCATTGTCAAATTTGCTATCGCTTCCGAAGGATGCGTCCCTGCACCTGCGAAAGCTAGCTTGCCATCCATGGCAAGACTCACGCAATTTGTCTATTCGCCCTGCGGCAACTCCGAGGGGATGGTGTATTCCTTAGATTCTGGTGTTATTGGTAAATCATTAAGGCATAAAAGTTATAGATTTTTAATTTTTTCGGTATTGCTCCCTATTCGTTGTTGATACTCTGTATCAGCATCCACTTTATCTTGTTCTGCTTGCTGTAAACGTTTAACTGCACTCTTACTGCCATAATACGAGCGGTCTTTATATTGTTTTTTTGCGATAGTCCTAGCATCTTTGTCTTGTTGCAAATCGCAAGAAAAGTGACTCTCATCAAGCCAATATAAAGCTTGCCTCTTACCGTTATATTCACTTTGCTCTGAGTGTATAAACCAGTACTGGTAACACTCTCCTGTTAGTTTTTGTAGATAGCCTCTAAAGCCACCACCAAGCAAATTACAAAGATGATCTCTAGCATGCTTGTTGCCATCAGATAGAATTAAAAGTAATTCATAAACCGGACTTCCGGTATTTGGTAGTGCGGCTTCAGGAGCGGTAAATAGTAAATTATTCATACTATTACCGAGAGGGAGTGAGCAGAGTAACATGCTGTTTGATTCGTTTTGTTGTTTTAGGAACTCAGATTCAAATTCACGATCTTCACAGGTATCCGTGTGCTGCTTAATTGAATTTTGAGAGTAAAGCTGCCTACTTTTTCTTCCTATCTTGAGAGTGGACTCAGATCTGGTTATTGATGTCGGATGCATTGTTTTGCGTGTTATTGGGTGTTTTTTATTAGCCATGTCAGTTCCTCTTTGGTTCACTGACCTCTTATTATTCACATATAGCTTTTTTGTTCAAAAACAAATAAACGGCTTATTTGTTATTCTAATAAAGAAATAATGGCTTTTTTTATGATTTCTTCTGCAGTGAGCCTTTGGTTAGATTGCTTTAAAACGACCTCCTTAGCTTTTGAGCTGGGGTATCCAAGTGAGATTAGGGCATGAATGGCATCATTTTGAGTTTCTTTAAAATCGATTATCGATTTTAACTCATTTAAGTATTGCTTCTTCCACCTATAATAAGAGGTAATAAAGCTTTCTATATTAGCTTCAGTAAAATCAACTATCGGGCAGTCAGTTTCATTTTGTTCACATTTTCGTAGATAATCCAGAGCAAAATCCTGAAGATTAAATGAGGTACTAGATTTTATTGCGAACTGTTTATTGTGCTCTACTTGATAGTGAAACTCTTTAAAGTTTGAGCTACGGGCTTTTCTCATCGAATAATTACCCGCTCTTTTAACCTGTCGCCCAAAAAACACCTCCTCTAACGATAATTTTCCCTCAGCTATCAAGTATAAGCTAAAGCATTTTGCTAGCATCATCATTACTTCTGGAGGAGGGTAGCTGCCATAGCTAATATCTTGAAGAAATATTTCTAAAGGATTGCCTTGTCTAAAGTGTTTTTTATATGGAATTCTCCATTCTTCACGTTCTGCTATTTTATTGTATTGTTTTTCAAGAGTTTCAATTTCATTTAGCCCGATGGTTCTATCACTAGTATCAAAATCTTTCCCTCTATATTCTGGAGTAACTGATGATAAATTAGTTAGTTTTTCGGAAAGTAACTCTGTAGTTGGCTCTTGAATTCTTTCATACATATTATTTAACCAATCAAATGTATTGAATAAATTAGGCTCAACTTCTGAATCATTTATCAATTGGAGTATTGTCGATTCTTCAATTAAACTTTCACTTTCAGCCCAATCTAAGTCTTCATGACGTGAATTATCTATATCATTCATTTTTTAACCTATATGCTTTTGATTTTATAAAGCCAACCTGCTTAATGGTATAGCTAAGATAGAACGCCTGTTGTGAATATTAAGGAAAAATTTTAAAAATAAATTTCGGACACAGAAATGCTTTAAATATTTATAGTCATAGACTCTGTTTATAAAGATAGATAATTGAGCGTGAGCCATCAATTATGAGCAATGGCTCTTTTGATAGGTGTACTGGCCTAATCCATCATTTTTGCGTCACATTCCGGTACGCTTGTCACAGGTGTCAACGTTTTGAGGAGTACAAAACGTAACAGGTGTGTAGATTGTTTCTTCATACTTTTGTTTTGTGACAATTTTATAAAGCGTCAAAATTGCCTGTCTTCCCATTTCATATGGATTTTGACCTACATTGACATGAGCAAGACCATCTTTCAGCATCGTTAACTGCTCTGGTGACGTATCAGTAATAATGATGACGATTTCTTTGTTGTTAATTTTTTCTTTGTATGGAGTAATCATTTCACGATAGATCGCATCATTATTTTGTGCCCAACCACCAACGGCGATAAAAGAGTCTGCCTTCACAGGCTTACCTTTCATTACTGATTCCATTTGTTTTACGGCTTGACTAAGTTGATCAAAGTTAAAAAAAGGTTCTCTAACTTCTGTCCAGCCAAAGTCGCCATTAAGTAATTCCCCTGGCGGAGTATCGTATTTTTGCCCTGATAAGGCGGAACGTACACCCATAAGTCTTAAATTCAGATTGGGGGAATCTGGCCGCCCAGAATGCATTATCAACGTTCCGCCATTTGGCCGTAGCTTTTTTAACTGTTCACCCAATGACTTACCCAGTTCAAAATTGTCAGTGCCTATATAAGCTAGGCGTAAATTCTTAGGTTCTTCTTTGATAGAAGCATCAAAATCAGAGTCATAGGTAACAATTGGTATTCCGGCTTCTTTTGCTCTTTTTAGGCTATTTTCAACGAGGTATTTAGATTGTGTAACCGCGACCGCGATACCATCGATACCTTCATCAATCAGTTGATTTATTACCTGATCTTGCAATCTAACACTGCTTATTTCGGGTCCTCGATATATACATTCCACGCCTTCAATTTGTGCTGCAGCATCTATACAGCCCGTTTTGCTTTGATCAAAAAAAACACTATAAAATTTTGGCACTACGGCAAATTTCAGTTCTTTTCCATAGACTGATGATATTAGTAATTGGCTTAATGCAATGAACAACAAAAATAATCTCACCACACTTCCTCCTAAAAAATAATCAGACAGCAACTTAAAGCTTTACAACAGAATGTAGCAAAAGAATGGATTTAAAGACATGAGATGCAACGGTGTTATTGAACATTATTTATCTGAATCAGTAATTCACCATATTACGCTTAGAACGTAATAAAAAAATCGGACAGGCATGAGTTTTATGCCTTAATAATTTGCCGATGAGCACAAGGAGCTTTCGACTCTGCAGTGGGGCGGCAAGGGAGATCCAAGAGCGGGATTGCTGTTGATCCCCTCTTGGTCGATTCTCTAATAAAAATCAGGGGCTAAGCACCACGACATTGATTTTGATTTAAAAATTCAAACGAAGTTTGGAAATTGGGTATGCGTGAGCCATCAATTATAATCAATGGCTCTTTTGAGAGGTTACTCTTCTGGAACAGTAAATGCGGCTTCTACTTTCTCTAACTCTTGCTCGGTTTTAAGCTGAAACGCTTGCTGCTTTTTAAGCTTGGCTTCTTCTTCAAGTGCGGCTTCTCTTTGTTTAAATTCGTGTCTCTCTGGTTTAGTCAGAAACTTAAACGCGAGTTTGTTGCCCAGTACGTAGGCGACCACGTCTTCGCCTTTTGTGCGGCGTTCATCGACGCGTTGTGAAAAACGGGCGTTATCGCGGGCTTTACGTTCTTCGGCATTTAACTTACTCATAATCTGTTCTCCTCATTTAGTTAATCACGGTAGTGTTCCACTACGCTCAGTTAAACAAATGAGTTGTGTTGCACATTCATAAAGCTGATTGGGCGGGATTCTACCATAAGCGCTCACGAAAGCTGTGGGATTAAAATCTACCATCCCATCACCTGCGTTAACTTTGCGCACATAAGAAAGATGCGGCTAGAGTCTCTTTTAAGATACACCACGAACACCGAAGCGACCGGAATTAGCCTATTCCTGCGAACTGGCCGTTAGACATGGACCTTGTCGGCAAGGGAGATCCAAGAGGGGATTACAGTTGAGCCCTCTTGGTCGACTCTTGATTTAACATCAGGGGGTGAAGCCCCACGACCTTGATGTCGATTCTGATTTGATATTCGGTTTAGAAATTCAAACGAAGTTTAAAACTAGACTTTCTTAACGGCGTAACGTAAATGCCGTAGCAGTATTGTTGCAAACAGTACCGTGGTAAAGAGTACCGTCGCAAACTGTACCAAGGCTTGCGTAAAAGCCGAAACAACATTGGTATTCACTGCCAACTCTCAGTAAACTTTCGCTCCCATGTTTTGATCCGGTGCTGTGATGACCTTTCCCGAGCTTTCTTCTTCCCCTGAGTCGTTAACTTTTGCTGAGCTTGGCTTAAATTCGGCGTTACTTAAGGCTTTGCCTGCAAGTCTTAAACATCCGACAAAGGTGCAGCAATTGGCGATTCCGGCCATTCTTGCGGGACGGGATTTGTTAGCCTTAGCACAAACCGGTAGCGGGAAAACCTTAGCTTTTGGTTTGCCACTTCTACAACAACTTTTGTTGCAACAGCAAACACAGTTGCAGGGCACTAAGTCTGTACAGCCTCCAAATGCACTGGCGTTAGTGCTGGTGCCTACACGGGAATTAGCGCTGCAAGTGACTGAGGCGCTGCAAACCGTGGCTGGTCAATTATCGACTCCGTTGAACATTCAGCTTCTGTGTGGCGGGGTCGCATTGGAAGACCAATTGGCCGAACTCACTGCCAAGCCGCAGGTGTTAGTGGCAACCCCTGGGCGTTTACTGGATTTATGTAAACAATCTCACATCAGCCTCGATTCGATAAAACATCTAGTACTGGATGAAGCTGACCGCCTGCTAGAAATGGGGTTTTGGCCCGATGTGCAAAAGCTGATGGCGTTTATGCCTAAGTTTAAGCAAACCTCGTTGTTTTCTGCCACCTTGCCCGAGGCTTTGGATACATTGGCGGGCAAGCTACTGGTGAATAAGCCGCTGCGGGTCGAAGCCCACAAAGTGAATTCTGTAGCTGGTGAAATCGAAGAACAGCTCTATTTAGTCAATAAGGGTAGTAAAGCACAGGCATTGATTGCACTGTTAAAACAATATCAATGGCCGCAGGTGCTGGTGTTTATCAGCGCCCGTGATGATGCCGATGCCGTCGCTAAACGGCTCGCCAAAGCGGGGATGAAAGTCGCCGCGCTGCACGGTGAAAAAGATCAAACCGTGCGCAGCCAAACCTTGGCCGACTTTAAAGCCAATCGCATTCAAGTATTAGTGGCGACAGACTTAATGGCGCGTGGCATTCATGTTGATGCCTTGCCTGTCGTTATCAATTTGGATTTGCCCATGAGTGCGCCTGTGTACGTGCACCGCATTGGCCGCACCGCCCGCGCTGGCGAAAAAGGGTTAGCGATTTCCCTCGTGTGCCACGGTGAAATGGCAACGTTAACGGCAATTCGCAGCTTAACCGCGCGGGAGTTACCGCTGGCATTATTGGCTGACTTTCCAGTAACCGATAAGCCGAGTGAAAATACCACAGATGGCGCCGCAGATAGCAAGGTTGAGCGTAAGCGACCACCGCGGGATAAACAGGCGAATCGCCGTAGCATTAATAAGCACAGCGCCAAAGCGTTTAAAGGTAAGCGCTGAGTTTGAAGCTATCCATAGCGTTCAAGCTTGGCGTGCCTCAATCACTAAACTGATAACAGAATAAAGCGCATTGGCCGCTGTTATCACTTTCGCTCTGGGTGTAACTTAGTGACTTATTTACATTAAGGGTTTCAGTTATGGCATCGACATTGGCGTTAAGCAAAGCACTTCATAAAGTGGTGAATAACGGTTTAACGACTGAGCACTTTGTACTTAGGCCATTCCAGCGAGCGGATCTTGAGGCCTTTACCGCCTATCGAGCCGACCCTAAGGTCGCCAAATATCAAAGCTGGACGGATTACTCTTATAGCGATGCTGTCGCGTTGTTCGAGAAGATGGATTATGCACAATTTGGTGCGGTTGATACTTGGTTTCAGCTTGCGATTGTTACTGGCGCGTTGGGAACAACACCGACCCAATTAGTTGGCGATCTGGCGCTGCACTTTATTGATGAGCAGCAGGTGGAAATTGGCTTTACGATTGCGCCTGAACATCAAGGTAAACATATTGCTTTTGAGGCCGTCAGCGCATTGCTGGATTACCTCTTTATTGAATTGCATCAGCATAGAGTCATTGCTATCACCGATGCACAAAATCTTGCCTGCTGTCGCTTACTCGAAAAACTCCGCTTTAGGCGCGAAGCCCATTATGTGAAAAACATCTTCTTTAAAGGCGCGTGGGGCGATGAGTTCCTTTATGCCTTGTTAAAGGAGGAGTACTAATTTTATGCTAAGCAGTATGGATACTACGGGGTGTGCTAAGTGTTGCTCAGTTTGAAGGTTTATCAATGCAGTAAAATATGAGTATCCTACTGTCTATCATAATAGTAGTTTGTAATGGCTTCAGTGTTCCGTTTGAGTGTAGTGGTCAACTAAATTTGGCCACAGCTTTAGAATCTTCCCAAAATCTTCGCTCTGATTCATTTGGGCTCAATCCTGCATTGTAATGATGTGGCCTGACTTCACTGTAATAACCAATGATATAATCGGTCACATCTTGTTTAGCTTCAGTAAAACTTTTGTAGCCTTGTATTGGGATCCATTCCGTTTTTAAACTCCTGAAAAACCGCTCCATTGGTGCATTATCCCAGCAGTTACCGCGACGACTCATGCTCTGGATTATTTGATATTTCCACAGCCGCTGACGGTATTTAAGGCTGGTATAATGGCTACCTTGATCTGAATGAAATATCAGGTTTTTTGGCTCTCCTCGTGATTCAAATGCCATTTCTAACGCCTTCACCGTTAACTCAGTATCCGGTGAAAGTGACATCGACCAACCGATCGCTTTTCTCGAAAATAAGTCCAGCACAACCGCTAAATAACACCAACGATTACCCGCCCAAATATACGTCACATCACCACACCAAATGGTGTTAGGTTCGACAACTGCAAATTGTCGTTTGAGTGCATTAGGGATAGTCACATGCTCATTTTCAGCCTTTTTATAGCGGTGTTTGAGGTGTTGGCAACTCACTAGTCCAAGCTTTTTCATTAACCGAGTAGCCTGATAACGACTTAACGCAAAGCCACGTTCAGAGGCGATAGTCGCAATACTCCTAGCCCCCGCAGACTCCCGACTTTCAGCATGTATTGCTTTGATTTCACATTCTAAAAGCCGCTGCTCAGGTGTCGCCACAACTTCACGGCTCACCCAATAGCGATAGCTACTCCGGTTCACATTAAATACATGGCATAACACTGAAATAGGATATTTTTTGCTCTGATTGAGTTTCTCGATTATCGAGAAGTGTTCAGCGAGTCCGACATCAATAGAGCCGTAGCCTTTTTTAAGATTTCTTTCTCGAGATTTATCCGCTCAATTTCACGTTTAAGTGCCCTGATTTCAATTTGTTCTGGTGTCATTGGTGAGGCTTTCGGAGCATGCCCTTGGCGCTCAACTTGAAGCTGTGTTACCCACTTACTGACCGTCGATTTACCCACGTTCATAGCTTTTGCCGCTGCTTCTTGCGTGTAGCCTTGATCAACGACTAATTGAGCTGTTTCAAGCTTAATGGCGGCGCTATATCGTGCACGTTTACTTTTATTCATGTTGTCACCTAAATAGGTTATGAGGGGATCATAACATTTCTTATTAGATGGCCAAATTCAGTGTGCCACTACAGAGGATGTTTCTGTATCTAGCGACCGATAATGAATAAGAGCCCTTATGACCCCGAATAAAGTAAAGAGGTCATAAGGAATGGGTGATACTTAACTCTAAATATGTTGTTTACCTATCCCGTCTATAGGTGAAAGTAGTTTAGTGCAAATTGGGCGTGATTCTATCGCTCAATTTCGATCCCTACTACAAATGATGATTCTGTACGATACCAGCCGTTGCCATCAGGGGTTCGTCCGTTGAATTTGGATTCCAGTAGGGAACGACCATCTTTAGATACGGTCAATATTCCATTGTCCTCTGAATCATTAAAGTTTAGCGTTAGTTCAGAGCCATTTTGAATATAACTGCCAGAGGCACTCACCGGAGTATTGTCATTCCTAACTGTTACTTTACCTGTATTCACCACTTCGCCTTCGTTTTCGGTTCCTGTTAGGATAAAAGTATTGTCTGCTAAGAGTGTCAAAGTATAATTCTGGTTTAAATTTCCTGCTGTCATCGAACTGTAATGAAGTTCCATATTCGGGAAGGTTTTGCCTCGATTTAAAATGCCAATCTGAGATAGGTGATAACTACGCCCCGCAACGCTGCTACTCATACTTGATTCTAATGCTTCGATTCTTGCTAATAATTCGTCAATTTGAGTGCTGTTCTCATTTACCCCTGATGCCAATGTACTAAAGTTGGCATTCATCTGCGCGGCCACAATATTGCTACCTGCGGTGAAAGTGTTTGGAACTGTCGTTTCGGCCTGTGCTATTGCGGTTAATGAGACTAGACCGATAATGAGCATTGATTTTTTAAACATGTTAATTTCCTTTTTAAAGTTTATAGCAAATTGGGTTCAACTCATTATTTAAAGGTTGAACCGTCATCCCATTTTGATATGTCAAAAATGCCTGTTGTGATTACTTGGCAGCGATCGCCTGTACCATTTTGATCAATATCTTTTTGGTCAGGGTTAGCGACTAAAGGGCAATTATCCGTCGGGTCTTCTATGCCATCGTTGTCGTCATCGGTATCAGCATTGTTCCCAATACCGTCATTGTCGGTATCGAGGGTTTCGAGGGGATCGAACGGGAAGGCATCTTCTGCGTCTAGCACGCCGTCATTATCATCATCGGGATCGGCATTATTGCCAATGCCGTCAATATCCGTATCAAGGGTTTCGAGGGGATCGAGCGGGAAGGCATCTTCTGCGTCTAACACGCCGTCATTATCATCATCGGGATCGGCATTATTGCCAATGCTGTCAATATCTGTATCAAGGGTTTCGAGGGGATCGAGCGGGAAGGCATCTTCTGCGTCTAGCACGCCGTCATTATCATCATCGGGATCGGCATTATTGCCAATGCCGTCAATATCCGTATCAAGGGTTTCGAGGGGATCGAGCGGGAAGGCATCTTCTGCATCTAGCACACTGTCATTATCATCATCGGGATCGGCATTATTGCCAATGCCGTCAATATCCGTATCAAGGGTTTCGAGTGGATCGAGCGGGAAGGCATCTTCTATATCTAGCACGCCATCATTATCATCATCGGTATCAGCATTGTTCCCCATGCCGTCATTGTCGGTATCTAAATCCTCCCCAGGGTTTTTGGGAAATGCATCATATCTGTCTGCAACACCGTCGCCATCAATATCCGAGTTAACTCTAGCCGCTACAGGAGTGACGTTAATTGAACCATCTTGCAGAGCCGATACATTGGCCGATGTACCTGTTATGGTGATTTCAGACGCTAGAATATTTTCGATATCAGTTACAGCGATATCTGTGCTAGGAATTTTGAGTGTGCTGGGATCAACCATAATGACGCTGACAATATCGACAACGTCAGAAAATGCAGCTATAGCCTGATCACCATTTTGGCCGTTGATTTCTCCATCGGATAAATCGAGTGCTATGGCTGACATAGCATCATCACTCGTGAGTACGCTACTATTATTGTTCGCGAGTGCATTCGCTTGAATATTGAGGATTACTGCACTGAGTGCTTCTATAGCGGTTCGATAGGCAGCGACTTGGGTTAAAGCATTACTCGTAGTTTGACTATTGGTGACCAGTGGTGCGGTAGAAAAAATATCGATATCATCGAGTAAGCCAAACCCTAAAGCCGATTTAACCTGGCTTGCCGCGATGGGGAGTGCCGCTAACAATTCTGCTTCACTGATGACACCATCGATATTACCTGAATACAGGGCATCGCTCTTATCTGCGTTTGTTATCGCTAAATCGACTGCAACACTGGTAAAAGGGGTTGCAAAAATTACTTGCCCTGCAGCGAACATACTCGGTGTTACAACTGTTTTTAGCTGGGTAATTACAGGTGATAAACCTGTTGTTATATCGGTGGTATCTGTATCTGCGATAATTTCCAATAACACCGATGTTAATTGTTGTGTCGGAAGTGCTAAATCCACTATTTGTGCGCTACTATCTGTTGCTCCTTCATCAATGAGTGTTCCCTTTAAATTTGGGCTAGAGGTGTTCATCAAATAGGCAAGAACCTTAGCGCCAGCTATGGGCCCCTTTACGCCACTGCCAGATAAACTTATGGTGCTTGGCGGTTGGGGAACGGGTGTCGTGTTATCTGAGTCACTCCCGCAACCCATCACTATGGTTATGCTGGAAAGAACGATAGCTGCAGTTATATTATTAAGTTTGTACATGCTTACTCCCTGTTATACCTCTAATTTGCCGCATCTGTGTTTTTGCCCTATCGATTAACCAAAAGATGGGCAATTTACTGAGAAGTTGATGTGACTTATCGAGTTTTAGTTGGTATTGAAATGCAACTTTTTGGCTAACAATCTCATCGGATGTGGTCTTTATCGAAAGCAAGCATCCACTGTTGGGGACCTTGATCTATCCGTCTAGAGAGAAACAATCAGAGCTTTTACTTTAAATAATCACCGATAGGTGAGCAGTCATGTTTTCTCAATTTCTCTTCAGTGAAATATAAATGCCTATGCTTGAAATTGTATTTGAAATGATTTGAATCTTTTTGAAATCCATTATAATCAATGTATTAGCATGTTCTGTGGTTCGGGGTTTTGAGTTGGGTTTGAGGGTGTCTAGTTCAAGAACCTCTTAATTAAGGTGATGTAAAGGGATAAATAATACTGCTATTGACACATATGTGCAGGAGAGCAATGGCCGCGAGTCATATATGACTTGCTCAGTGTTAATAGCTATTTCTGGTAAATATCAGCCAATGGCTTTTGAAGTGATTAAGTATCACAGTTAGTGTTGCTAGAACTCATTGGATACACAATCCAGACACAGGGTGATGGTACAACAGATCGCCCAAACTCCGAGCCTCAATGCTGGATGGTGACTTGTATGTCCCATTGACCAGCAGGTTTTACTCTTGGTGTAGAATATGAAGCCAAGCAGGACGCTCAATCCCATTTGGCTTATCTTGTCTATATCAGTAAAATCTTTCCATTAGTTGAGCCCGTGTTGGCTCAAAGAACTTCACGCCCGTCAGGGGATGTAAGGAATGCCAGATGAAATCAATGCGTTTAGGCTTAGTAGGTTTGGCGGTCGTGCTCGGATTATCGGCCTGCGCGACCACGCAATCGCCAACGGGGCGGGGGCAGACCTTGCTCTTTTCAGCGGCGCAGATGCAGCAGATGGGTGATGCTTCTTTTGAGGAAATGAAAAAGCAGCAAAAGGTGAGTAGCGATAAAAAGCTGACGCAATACGTGAATTGTGTCGCTAATCGGGTTACTGCAGTGCTGCCGGATCAAACCCAGCGCTGGGATGTCGTCTTGTTTGACTCTGAACAAGTTAACGCCTTTGCACTGCCGGGTGGCCATATTGGTGTGTATAGCGGTTTACTTAAGGTTGCCGATGGTCCTGATCAGCTTGCTACTGTGCTCGGTCATGAAGTGGCGCACGTGTTGGCGCAACATGGTAACGAGCAGGTTTCTCGCGGACAGTTAACGGGCGTCGGTATGCAAATAGCCGATGCGGCGTTGGGGGCGAGTGGCGTGTCGAATCGCGACTTATATATGTCGGCGTTAGGACTCGGTGCTCAGGTTGGGGTGATTCTGCCCTTTGGTCGCGCTCAAGAGAGCGAAGCCGATGTGATGGGCTTAGAGCTGATGGCGAGAGCCGGTTTCGATCCGGCGCAAAGTGTGACCTTATGGCAGAACATGTCGAAGGTGGGCGGCAGTCAAGGGCCAGAATTATTATCGACTCATCCATCGAACAGTAATCGCATCGCTCAGTTGCAACAACTGCAAGGGCAGATGCAGCCACTCTATGCCAGTGCGAAAACCCAAGTGAAGAATCAATGTGTGGCGCCGAAATAAGCTGCACGCTGCATAGCGAAGTGCCACTTAGCTGAGTGTTAGCGGTTGTTTTCTGGCCGATATGCGTCCTTAGCCTATTTACGCTTTTGGATAAATACGCAATAAGTGTGTAAAAAAGCCGCCTTAGTTAAATAAGCAGTCAGTTTATCAGCATAGGTCGCGGAACTATGGTAAACTGGCGCGCAAAATTCCACTGATAAATTGAGAGTCGTTAATTATGTCTGATAAATTCAGTACTGTTGAACAGCAAGCAAGCTACGGTGTAGGCCGTCAAATGGGTGAGCAACTGGCCGCCAATTCTTTTGATGGTGTGGATATTCCAGCCGTTCAAGCGGGTTTAGCCGATGCGTTTGCCGGTTTAGAAAGTGCTGTGTCTATGCAAGATCTTCAAGTTGCGTTCACTGAAATTAGCGGTCGTATTCAAGCTGCTCAAGAGCAAGCTGCTGCAGCTGCGTCTGCTGAAGGCGATGCCTTCTTAGCTGAAAATGCTAAGCGTGATGGCGTGACTGTGACTGACTCTGGTCTGCAGTTCGAAGTATTAGTCCAAGGTGACGGTGCTACTCCAACTTACGAAGATACAGTGCGTACTCACTACCATGGTTCTTTCATCAATGGTGATGTGTTCGATAGCTCTGTAGTTCGTGGTCAACCAGCTGAGTTCCCAGTATCTGGCGTTATCGCTGGCTGGACTGAAGCACTGCAACTGATGCCAGTAGGCACTAAGTTGAAATTATTTGTGCCACATCACTTAGCCTACGGTGAGCGCGGCGCGGGGGCATCAATTCCTCCTTATTCAACTTTGGTATTCGAAGTTGAATTATTAGATATCATCTAATATTGATAAAACGCCTAAGCCTGTCTTAGGCGTTTTCTTATGGAAGACAAAGAAAGATTGAGGAGATTGAAATGAGTGGACAAGTGAGAGTGGCAATCGTCGGTGCCGGTGGTCGTATGGGACGCACTCTTATTGAAGCGGCTTACAATCACGACCATATATTGCTGGGTGCCGCTATTGAGCGCGCTGGCTCTAGTTTAGTGGGCGTGGATGCGGGTGAGCTAGCTGGTGTGGGTAAATTAAAGGTCATGATCATGGATTCGCTGGATTACGCGACCGATGATTTTGATGTGTTAATTGATTTCACTGCGCCAGACGCCAGTATTGTCCATTTAGATTGGTGTGTGCGCCATAAGAAAGCCATGGTGATTGGCACAACCGGTTTCAATCATGCTCAAAAAGAACAGATTAATGCCTTTGCCGAGCAAACGCCGGTAGTGATGGCGCCGAATATGTCTGTGGGTGTCAACCTGATGTGGAAATTGCTCGAACTGGCTGCCGAAGTCATGGGTGATTACACCGATATCGAAATTATCGAAGGTCACCACAGACACAAAAAAGATGCGCCGTCGGGTACAGCCCTGAAAATGGGTGAAGTGATTGCTAAGACCTTAGGTCGTGATCTTGAGAAATGTGCCGTGTATGGCCGCGAAGGGATCACGGGTGAACGTGATCGTGAAACCATAGGTTTTGCGACCATTCGTGCTGGTGACTTAGTCGGTGAACATACGGCCATGTTTGCCGATATCGGTGAGCGTTTAGAGATCACCCATAAAGCCTCGAGTCGTATGACCTTTGCTAACGGCGCTATGCGTGCCGCCCACTGGCTCGTGGAGCAAAAACCGGGCTTGTATGATATGCAGCAGGTTTTAGGTTTGCATTAATATTAAAAACGCCGATATGGCGTTTTTTTTTGCACCCAGATACCAATGGGTGGACGGTTTCGCGTTTTTCCTGTAAACTCGCTGGAATTTGTCAAAATTTCGTAAATTAGCGGAAATTGGTATCTTAACATAACATAAAAACATTATATTTCAGTGGCTTGGCTCTTTATGGAGGTCGCGTTGACAAAGTCTGCCTTACTCGTACTCGAAGATGGAACTGTATTCTCTGGCACAGCAATTGGTGCCGATGGTCTCTCTGTTGGTGAAGTTGTTTTTAACACTTCCATGACAGGTTACCAAGAAATTTTAACTGATCCATCCTACTCACGCCAGATTGTAACATTAACCTACCCACACATAGGCAACACTGGTACCAATGATGAAGATGTTGAATCCGATGGGGTTCACGCTTGTGGTCTTATCATTCGTGATCTTCCGCTCATCGCAAGTAGTTTCCGTAATCAACAAAGCTTAAGTGATTATCTCAAAGCGAACAATGTCGTTGGCATAGCAGATATCGATACCCGCAAGTTAACTCGTATTCTCCGTGAAAAAGGTGCTCAAGCCGGTTGTATTATGGCTGGTGCAGACTTAGACGAAGCAAAAGCGCTCGCCGCTGCCAAAGCCTTCCCCGGTTTAAAAGGCATGGATCTCGCTAAAGAAGTCACAACTAAAGCAGCCTATCCATGGCGCAAAGGTAGCTGGCGTTTAGTGGGCGGTTTACCTGCAGATACGCCAGCAAATGAGCTTAAATACAAAGTAGTAGCCTACGACTACGGCGTTAAGCAAAACATTCTGCGTATGTTAGTGGACCGCGGTTGCGACGTCACTGTTGTACCAGCTAAAACCTCTGCCGCCGACGTGCTGGCGATGAATCCCGATGGTGTGTTCCTTTCGAACGGCCCTGGCGATCCAGAACCATGCGATTACGCGATTGAAGCGATTCAACAGATCCTGAAAACTGACACACCGATTTTTGGTATCTGTTTAGGTCATCAGTTGTTGGCTCTGGCCTCAGGTGCAAAAACCTTAAAGATGAAGTTTGGTCACCACGGTGCAAACCACCCAGTGAGCAACATCGAGAAAGGTAACGTGATGATCACCAGCCAAAACCACGGTTTTGCTGCCGATGAAACCACGCTACCCGCCAACATTAAGGTGACGCATAAGTCGCTGTTTGATGGTTCACTGCAAGGTATCCATCTTACGGACAAACCTGCGTTCAGCTTCCAAGGTCACCCTGAAGCGAGCCCAGGCCCGAACGATGCCGCCCCGCTGTTCGATCACTTTATCGAGCTTATTGAACACTATCGTCTTGTAACGAAAAGTCAGAACGCCAAGTAGTACGCTAGCTAGGAGAAGAGAGAAGCAATGCCAAAACGTACAGATATAAAGAGTATTCTTATCCTAGGCGCCGGCCCAATCGTGATTGGTCAGGCATGTGAATTTGACTATTCTGGCGCACAAGCGTGTAAAGCGCTGCGTGAAGAAGGCTACCGTGTCATTCTGGTGAACTCTAACCCTGCCACCATTATGACTGACCCAGAAATGGCCGATGCTACTTATATCGAGCCGATCCACTGGGAAGTGGTCCGTAATATTATTGCTAAAGAACGCCCTGATGCGATTCTGCCAACCATGGGCGGCCAAACCGCACTGAACTGCGCATTAGAACTCGAAGCTAAAGGCGTACTGAAAGAATTTAACGTCGAGATGATTGGCGCGACTGCCGATGCCATCGATAAAGCTGAAGACCGTAGCCGCTTTGATAAAGCGATGAAAAGTATCGGTCTTGACTGTCCACGTGCGGGTATTGCCCACAACATGGAAGAAGCTTACGGCGTACTCGATCAAGTGGGTTTCCCTTGTATTATCCGTCCATCCTTTACTATGGGTGGCTCGGGCGGCGGTATCGCCTACAACAAGGAAGAGTTCGAAGAGATCTGTTCACAGGGCTTAGAGTTATCGCCAACGAGTGAACTGCTGATCGACGAATCACTGATCGGTTGGAAAGAATATGAGATGGAAGTGGTACGTGACCGCAACGATAACTGCATTATCGTCTGCGCCATCGAAAACTTCGATCCTATGGGCGTGCACACTGGCGACTCTATTACCGTTGCGCCAGCACAAACCCTGACTGACAAAGAATACCAAATCATGCGTAACGCCTCTATGGCCGTACTGCGTGAGATTGGTGTTGAGACCGGCGGTTCGAACGTACAGTTTGGTATCAACCCGAAAGATGGCCGTATGGTTATCATCGAGATGAACCCACGTGTATCACGCTCTTCAGCATTAGCATCAAAAGCAACGGGTTTCCCGATTGCGAAAATCGCCGCTAAGTTAGCAGTTGGTTTCACCCTTGATGAGCTGATGAACGACATCACTGGCGGTCGCACGCCTGCGTCATTCGAACCTGCTATCGATTACGTTGTGACTAAAGTGCCACGCTTTAACTTTGAAAAGTTTGCTGGCGCCAATGATCGCTTAACCACACAGATGAAGTCTGTGGGTGAAGTGATGGCGATTGGCCGTACTTTCCAAGAGTCACTGCAAAAAGCCTTACGTGGTTTAGAAGTTAACCGTAACGGTTTAGACCCTATCACTGACATGTCTAAGCCTGAAGCGATGGCGCGTATTCGCCTTGAGCTTAAAGAGCCTGGCTGCGACCGTATTTGGTACATAGCCGATGCGATGCGTGCGGGGCTGAGCTTAGATGAAATCTTTAAGCTGACCAATATCGACCCTTGGTTCCTCGTACAAATCGAAGAACTGGTTCAGCTTGAAGGTGTTGTTGCTGACGCGGGTCTAGCGGGTCTGGATATCGACTTACTGCGTAAACTGAAACGTAAAGGTTTTGCTGATGCGCGTCTGGCCGATGTATTAGGCGTGAACGAAGCCGAAGTGCGTAAGCTGCGTGACAAGTTTGACCTGCACCCAGTCTACAAGCGTGTGGATACCTGTGCGGCTGAGTTTGCAACAGACACAGCTTACATGTACTCAACGTACGAAGAAGAATGTGAAGCTAACCCATCGACCCGTGACAAAATCATGGTGTTAGGTGGCGGGCCAAACCGTATCGGTCAAGGTATCGAGTTCGATTATTGCTGTGTACACGCGGCGTTAGCGCTACGTGAAGACGGTTATGAAACCATCATGGTGAACTGTAACCCTGAAACCGTTTCAACCGACTACGACACTTCAGACCGTCTGTACTTCGAACCCGTCACACTGGAAGACGTATTAGAAATCGTCCGTATCGAGAAGCCAAAAGGCGTTATCGTGCAGTACGGTGGTCAAACGCCATTGAAATTGGCCCGTGCCTTAGAAGCCGCTGGCGTACCTGTAATTGGTACTAGCCCAGATGCAATCGACCGCGCCGAAGACCGTGAGCGTTTCCAGCAAGCGATTCAACGCTTAGAGATGAAACAGCCTGAAAACGATACCGTGACTACGGTTGAAGGTGCTGTGATTGCCGCTGAGCGTATCGGTTATCCGTTAGTTGTGCGTCCATCCTATGTACTGGGCGGCCGCGCGATGGAAATTGTCTACGACAAGCAAGATTTGCTACGTTACTTCAACGAAGCCGTGAGCGTATCGAATGCGTCGCCTGTATTGCTCGATCGCTTCTTAGATGATGCGATTGAAGTGGATATCGATGCTGTGTGCGACGGTGAAATCGTGGTGATTGGCGCGATTATGGAGCATATCGAACAAGCGGGTGTTCACTCAGGTGACTCAGGTTGTTCGCTGCCGCCATACACGCTAAGCCAAGAAATCCAAGATCGCATGCGCGTTCAAGTCGGCAAGTTGGCGATGGAACTCGGTGTTGTCGGCCTGATGAACGTACAGTTTGCCGTGAAAGATAACGAAATCTATATGATTGAAGTTAACCCACGTGCTGCCCGTACTGTGCCATTTGTGTCTAAAGCAACAGGTGTGCCTTTAGCTAAGATTGCCGCGCGTGTGATGGCGGGTCAAAGCTTAACGTCGCAAAACTTCACTAAAGAAGTGATCCCACCTTTCTACTCAGTGAAAGAAGTGGTGTTGCCATTTAACAAGTTCCCGGGTGTTGACCCACTGTTAGGCCCAGAAATGCGCTCTACCGGTGAAGTCATGGGCGTGGGCGATACGTTCGCCGAAGCCTATGCCAAGGCGCAGTTAGGGGCCACTTCTGAAGTTCCTAAGTCGGGTCGTGCGTTATTGTCTGTGCGTAACAGCGATAAGAAACGCGTTGCCGATTTAGCGGCTAAGTTAATCGAGCTCGGTTACCAAATCGATGCCACTCACGGTACTGCGATTATCCTTGGCGAAGCGGGTATCAACCCACGTCTAGTGAACAAGGTACACGAAGGTCGTCCACACATTCTCGATCGCATCAAGAATGGTGAATACACTTATATCGTGAACACTACCGAAGGTCGCCAAGCGATTGAAGATTCTCGTCAATTGCGCCGCGGTGCACTGCGTTACAAAGTTAACTATACGACGACCATGAATGCTGCATTCGCCACATGTATGGCCCATGCCGCTGATGACCGTACTAACGTGACTTCAGTACAAGAACTGCATTTACGCGTACTGGCTAAATAAGCCACAGCGTTAATGCCGTGAATTAGAGGGCCGCATAACTTAGGTTATGCGGCCTTATTATTTAGGCCTGTGTCTGTTTTGCTCAATTCTTGAATTTGTTTTATTGAGTTAATTAGTCTGTTTTATCGAATTATTGGGTTTATTTTATTTAGCCTGTTTTATTGAGTTGTGCAGTTTGTTTTGAGTATGACTTCACTCATTTTATTGCCCATTTAGGTTGCCTGAAAAATTATGTCTGCTCCTGCCGATAGCCTTGCCAAAGTTGATACTTTTATTGCGCCGCCTTGTCTCGGGCAAATACGCGTGCTCTATCAAGATAGCGATATTCTGCTGATTGATAAGCCGAGCGGATTATTGAGTCTGTCGGGGAAGAATCCGCTCAATCTCGACTCAGTGCATTATCGCTTAGTGCAGGATTTTCCGACGGCCACTTTGCTGCACAGGCTCGATTTTGGCACTTCGGGCATCATGCTGGTGGCGTTGAATAAAAGCGTGAATGGCTTGCTGACCAAGCAGTTTCAGGCACGTACGATCGAGAAGCGTTATACCGCCTTGTTGCACGGACATATCGCCGCTGACAGCGGGGTGATTAATCTACCGATCGCTAAAGATGTCGATCATTTCCCACTACAAAAAATTTGCCACAGTACAGGTAAAGTTGCGATCAGCGAATATCGGGTGCTGGAACGGTCAACCGAGCCTTTCGCCACGCGGGTCGAGTTTACCCCGGTTTCTGGCCGAACCCATCAACTGCGGATCCACAGTCAGCAATTTGGTCACTCGATTCTGGGGTGCGATCTCTATGGTGGCGTGGGTGAGAGTGTGGCTGATAACGCTGCTGCAGCTGATCCAGACATGACTAAGAGAGTGAGTAACAGCAGATTAATGCTACATGCGACCCGCTTAGCGTTTAATCATCCTATTACGGGTGAGCGTATCGACTGGCTTTGCGAGTGTCCTTTCTAAGTGCTTGCTAAAGAGTTATAGAGTTTTGTGCTTAGCACTTAGAAATCAAAACTTAGCACTTAAAACGTAGAGCAATCGATTTAGTTGCCCAGTCCGATACGTTCGGTCTGCATTGGCGGCGCATCGTTGGGGAGCCAAGTATGGTAAATCGTTGCGAAGGTGCCATCCGCTTTTATCGCTTCTAGGGCGCTTTTCCACTGCTCGATCACCTCATTGGGCGTGCCTTGTGAGAAGGCAATGTAAAGATGATTAGCGCTAATTGTGAAGAGGGACTCTACATCATCAATACTCGCGCCCGCATCCGACAAAATACTTGGCGCAGTGAGATTGGCATTACACCAAAGGTCGATGCGGTGCTTCATCAATTGTTTCGCACTTAACAAGGGCGCTGATGAGGCGGCGACATTGGTAAAGCCGTGTTCGGTAAGCAAGCGCTCCTCCACCGATGCACGATAGACGCCAATTGCCTTCGCCGTTTTAGCATCTTCTATCGAGGTAATTTTTATGCCGCTATTTTTTAAGGCATAAAAATTGGTCGTGCCGACAGCAACGGGTCCTATCATAGTAAACATCTGTTCCCTTTCTGCGGTGCGCGTCATTGTGAACAACACAGTGTTGGGCTGCTCGGTCAGCATTTTCCAGCCGCGAGCCCAAGGTACGACTTTAATTGGATCTGGGTTCTTGATGCGTTTTTGAATTTCTTCTACGACTTGCACCGCTAAACCAGCAGGTTTGCCATCGATAGAGAAACTGATCGGTGACCATTCTTCTGTATAGATGTTTAGCGGCTGTGCGCGCAGGGGAAAAGCGCCGCAGAAGATAAGTGATAGCAAAAAGCTTGTGACTAGTTTCATTAATAACCCTAAAAATTAGAATGTTATAATTGAGTCTCACTGCTTGCTCTTGAAACGATTAAAGATGAACGCTGTGTTCAAATCAAGTATAGCTAGGGGTTCATTTTCTAAGAGTAAATTTAATATACCGTTTTGAACGATAAAAAAAGAGCGCGAGTATGGCGCTCTTAGGTGGTTTTTTATCAATGCTGACTTAAGCCTGTTCGATAAACATCAGGCTCGATAAACGTCACGCATCAGATTATCAATGCAGTGGACAACACGCATACTGGCGTCCTCCATTGAGTGCAGTTGTTTAACCATTTCAGGCAGATTACCTTTTTGCCTGGCATTGAGCGCGGCTTTACCCGCTTCGTGCACCGCTTTATGTGGTGCATCTAAGGCTTTGAAGTTACTCAAATGCTGATAATTCTCAGCGCCAAATCCTTTGAAATACCATTGTCCGAGACGGCACTCAGTGTGCGAGTTCACACTGTGGTTATGCTGTGGTTTTTCAATTAATTGATAAACGCTGCTTTTCCAGACGGCGTGGTCGAGCTTAGTGGTATTTAAGAATGACGCGGTAGCAGCGTTATGGATAACCTGCTGCATTTGCTTTGAGCGATGCAGTACATCTTCAACCACTTGGCCGATTTGGGTAGAAGAGCTGGCAACATCGATAGCGCTGCTTTGATTGTTATGGACAATTTCTTTAATTTCAGCCGCTTGAATGACGATTTGTTTCACGAGTTTTTCAATGTGGCTACTGGCTTCGTGGGCTTTACTGGCAAGTTGGCGCACTTCATCGGCAACTACTGCAAAACCGCGTCCCGCTTCGCCTGCGCGAGCGGCTTCAATGGCGGCATTCAATGCCAGCAAGTTTGTTTGTTCTGAGATGCCTTGAATCGCGGCGACAAATTGGTTAATTGAAGAGGTCGTCGCATCTAGTTCAGTAACGGCTTTCATACTGCTCGACGCTTGCTCATTAATATAAGTCGCCCTAGTGCCTAAACTTGCCACGGCGATGCGGGTTTGATCAAAAATCTTATCGAGCTCTGACAGTGAATCTTGTTCAGCGGTAAGTAATTCGGCGCTGTTGGCTAATCCTTCGCGCACCGCATTGAGCATGTCTCCACCTTGGTTTTGGCAGGCAATGACCTCAGTGTAGTGATCGGCATTTTGCCGTGATTGCTGCTGCATAGTCTCATTTTCACGGATCATGCCACGCAGTTCATCGATTTCATTTTGGCGTTGTTGTTCTAATTGGATAAGCCGCTCTTTAAGCGCCTTATTTTCAGCTTTGAGCTGGGAATTAAACCACATAAAAAAAACCTCTAACGTCGCAAGGACTATGGCTATTGCTTATCGATTTACAGTGACTGGGCTCAGCGGTAAATATTGCAATGTTAATAAAAAGTAAAACCATTTGGGTGTTGAAATATTAACTGATCCTTGCGCTTTATTCTTAATTTTTTTAGGGTTTTTGTCGCTTTAATGCGTTGGCGCAAATTAACCCTATTTTTTGAATGAAAAGTGAACCAAGCTGACATTGAAAACTGGGTCAAGTCAGCTGGTTCACTTTGAGGTTTTATCGCTATTGATTAGCGCTATGAAGGCTTTATTGCATGCCTATGGCATGGGTAAGTCGAGCACCATAGTCGCAATGCTGAAATAAACCAGCACGCCTATGATATCGGCGATGGAGGTGATGAGTGGCGCACTCGCCGCCGCAGGATCCATCTTCAATTTGCTCAGTAAGAAGGGCAGAGACATACCAATCAAGCTGCCTATAATCACCACGATTTGCATAGTGAGCGCGACAACCAGTGCGATTTCAGGCCCGCCACGCCAAAATCCTAGCAAGGACACTGCCGCTGCCATACTGGCACCTAATAATCCGGCGACAAATAACTCACGGCCTAACATAGATAGCCAGTCCTTGAGTACCACTTCCCCTGTGGCTAGGCCGCGTACCATTAAGGTCGCCGATTGTGATCCCGCATTACCGCCGCTATCGATAAGTAGCGGCAGGAAGAAGACCAAGGAAACATAACTGGCAATCGTGTCTTCGAAAAACGCGATACCTGCCCCTGAGAAGATATTGCCAAACACCAAAATCACCAGCCAAACCACGCGCTTGCGGTAGAGTAAGCCTATGCTGGCTGTCTTGAGGTTATGGTCAATATTGCCTATGGCCGCGGTTTTCGTGAACTCAAGATCCGCCTGTGAGCTGGCAATATCCATAGCGTCATCATAGGTGACGATACCGACAAGCTGGCCTTTGCCATTGACTACAGGCAGTGCCATCAAGTCGTAATGGGCGATCATCTGCACCGCTTCTTCGCGAAATGCATTGGCATCGAGCGCGACGGGATCGGGTTTCATAAAGTCGACCACTCGCTCGTGCGGCTGCGCCAGCAATAACTGTCTTAAAGACACAGTACCAATCAAGCGACCTAACATGTCCACCACATAGGTTTGATAAATGGTTTCCTTATCGGCGGCCTCAGTGCGTAGGGTATCAATGGCTTCTGCCGCAGTATGGCGGCTATTGAGCAAGGTGTAATCCGAAGTCATGACCGCGCCGACCTTCGCTTTATCATAGGCGGCGAGGGTGCGCATATCTTCCCGTTTGGCCAATGCGAGCGCAGGTAAAATGGCCGCTTGCTGGTTTTCATCGAGCAGATTGTAAAGGTCGGCACGTTCATCGGCCGCCATGTGCACCAGCAGCGCAGATAGCGTGGTTTTATCTAATTGCTGAACTAAGCTTGCCTGCAATTCGTCGGTCAGGTAGCGAAACAGATTGGCGCAAACCTTAGGTGAGGCCAGTTGCAACAATAGGACTTGTTGAGCTTGATTAAAGACGTTAAAAACGGCAGCGATATCGGCAGGATGGCGCTTTTCGGCTAATTCAGCCATGGCGCTGGCACTGCGTTGCTCGATAATCATCTGTAGGTTATGGATGATTTTTTTGGTGTTGTTTGTGCTGTTATTCATGTTCATAGTTCATTCTCTCAACGATCTAGTGACCAAAGTAAAAGGTGATGTCTGCGCCAAGTTGCAGCGCGTTGCCACGAAGGGCATTGCCTAAGCTCAATTCCAGCTGTAGCTGTCGTTGCGGCGTGTGTTGATAGGCGAACTGATAGGCCGCCTCACTCAACTCTTTTTGATAAAGTTCGGCTATCACGCGATGGTGACTACTGAGTTCATAGGCCGCCGCTATGCCCGCAAGTAATTGGGTCGATTCATTAAACTTATGGGTGAAACCTAGGTTGGCATACAGGCTGACATCGGAATCGCCTAAGTTTTTGCCAACAATGCCAAAGGCTTCGGTGGCAAATCCGTTGCCGATATCGAGGTTTTTCTGCAAGTTGATCACCACTGCGCTGTGCCAATCATCCTGCTGCCGATCTGAATCCGAACCTGAATCTGAGTAAGAGCTTAAGTTGAGCGGTAGCTTGATACCGACTTCAGCTTGCTCCTCACGAATAGCGTCATTGGCATTGGACGCTAATCCTAAATGCCATTCCCATTGATTGCGGCTGCAAGTCGTGGTTGCGTTAAATTGTGGGCGAGCATGATCCGACCTAGGTTGTTGCCAGCCGAGTTCTAATTCGCAGTGTTCTGCGAGGGCAGGATCATCCACTTCAAGATGAGATGCTGCCGCACTCATGCTGTAGTACAAGCTGAAACTTGCACAGGATAAAGACCGCAAAATTGCTGCGTTGTTTATGTAAGCCATGTTAAGGCTCCTCAGGTGTAAACCCTTAGGTGTAAACCCTTAGGTGTAAACCCTTAGGTGTTAATCCATCGGGTAAACGGAGGGTACTGAGGCAAAAACTTGCTTTGAGATGCAAAAAATACACATAACTGAACCCCAGCGAATATGCTGGAATTGCGAAAAGCGCAGCCATAGGCTCAGGCTTTATGGTTTGTGATTGATATTTTGGGGGAGGCGGAGTGAAGAATGGTTCACACTACTACCCTGCTTAGCAGGTAGCAGCAAAATATTGCGGGCTAGTGCTAGGCGTTAAATCCTGTCTTTTGGACAGGGCATCTACTGTCGCTTATGTGTGTGCCCACAGTGGGTCTCCGCAATGATTAAAAGTCGCCATCATTCTAATGGGCCAAAAGTGAAAGTCAACCGCACAAGTCGTTACCTATGTTTTTGTTTAAATTTAGATTTTAATCAGATGTAAATATTATGGTATTGCTTGAGTTTGTGTATGGTTATTGGGCTGGTTGATGGATTTATGTGCAGCGGCTTGTTGTTGATTTGTTTGTTTTATGGGCGTTGGCTGTAATGCTGACTCTATAAGGTGTCTAATCTTTATTATCGGATATCAGGTATTGGATATTGATGCGTCGATTGAGTTTGACTAACACCTTATCTTAAATGGATTATTTGGCATTGATGCGTATCGGGTATACCCTTGTTGTGTCTGTTTCTGTGAGTCAAACTGATCTCTCGGACAAATTAAGACAGGTCGCCGTATTCAGATTTGGAGGTATTAAGCCGTGGCATACAATATCGATGTTGATGGGTTGGACTCCATGGCTGCGGCTGTTGAACATAATGACATCGAACAGATGAGAGTCGCCAATATCAAAATCGCCAGTATCAATCTGTTTAACTTTATAGAGCCGCCTTTGGCTTACTACGACTTTGAAAACATCTATAGCCATGGTCAGTGGCAGAAAAAGTGCCAATGGCTGAGTGAGTTTCTCACCCATCGCCAGCCCGATATTGTCGGATTTCAAGAAGTGTTTAGCCCTGAACCACTCAAACGAATCGCCAGCGAGCAAGGGCTAGTGCATTTTGCTGTCATTGATGCGCCAACTCTTATCAGTGATTACATTTATCGTAGCCCAGTGGTCGCGCTTGCCTCCCGTTATCCCATAGTGGAAATCAGCAGTGTCGAACCTGATGCGCGTTTAGTGGCGGCGATGGGATTATCGAGTGAATTTGCTTTTAGCCGTAAGGTGCTGCGCGCAACCGTTGAGGTGCCGCATATCGGTAAGTGTGATTTTTATGTGGTGCACTTTAAGTCAAAACGCGCTGGATTAGCGCTCGAGCCTAATCTAATTGAACCTAAGCGATTTGAAAATCAGCCCCTAGGATTCGATAACTCGGCGCCAGCAGCGAGCATGAAACTGCATTCAGAAACCCAATTACTCACAGAGCAAGCCTTAGGTCGCTGGGCATCAACCATGCAGCGCGGCGCGGAAGCTGCGTTATTATTCAATTGCATATTGGTTCGCAGGCAAGAATCTAAATATCCCGTCATCGTGATGGGAGACTTTAATGACAGCCTGACAATGGGCGCCTTAGATGCACTAATGATACAGGGCGAGAGTATCCACAGTAATGACATTAAAGCCGCTGGCCTTGGGCATTTATCGGATGCGGCGTTAGCGGCGGTGTTTGCTCAATATCAGCTTAAGGATGCCTATGAGTTATGTCTTGAGGCCAATCAGCAGGACAGTTTGACGGGTAATACCGCTTTCCATAGGGAACACAGAGCGGCGACCCATTACTATGGCCCCAAAGGTTCTGTGCTGGATTATATTTTGCTTTCGAGCGAGTTTGATGCGAGCCATGGCCGCAGTTTAGCGCAAGTGGTGGATTATCAAACCTGCGACAGGCACTTAGTCAGACCCGAATATGAGCGCGATGCCTACAGTACAGATCATGCGCCAGTGATTGTTGAGTTGGCGCTGCGGAGTTAATTACTCATTCAGTTGAGCTCGCTAAATCAAGCCAAATAAAACAACTTAAACTCACTCAAGTTAATTCACTTTAAATCTGGCTAACACTCAATCTCCAAACCGATTTGCGCATTAGGCGATATCGCGGATAAGCCCCATTTGAAACCAAGCTTGCAGTGCCTGCAGCACTTGCATCGGCGCCTGCGCGTCGCTAAAAAATGCTAACATCATTTCGCATTGTTCGGCAAAGGTGGCACCACCAATAAATCCCTGCAGCAGGGCGAGTTGATATTCGGATAGGGAAATAAACTCAGTTAATCGGCTTTCGCCACGCCAAAGTAACCAAGCTCGTTTGCCTTGATAATCGGGACTGGGCGGTGATGCTTGCTGTTTTAATGCTTGCCAAGTTTCAACCGCATTACTGTTGCATTGGAATAGCTGCATGCTGGGGTGAAAACGCAGTTGGCAACCTGGCCATTGCTCGGCAGGCAGTGCTTGCAGGCGGGCAAAAGTGGCGCGTTCGGTATCAAAAGCATCGAAGGCATTCAATAAACGCCGCTCGAAGCGGGCAATATCGGCAATGATCGGATACTGACTGAAAAACGCATCTTGGGTTAAGTAGTCGGGCAGGGCATCGGCAAAACTGCGCAGTGAGGTAAACGTCGATGGCTGACTGGCAATATAACCTTTGGCCATACGCTCGAAGAGTTCATCACCCAGATAGATGCCCAGCATTTCGTGGTCGGTTTCGAGGGTTTCGGTTAAACGAATGCGATAGGCATTGGCATAGATCTGCATCCGAATATCGGCATTAATGCCGCCTTGCTCGGCAATCTTATCTTTGAAGGTTTGCGTGGTTTGCTCAAGGGTAGACGGCGTATCTACCGCCGCGCTCGCCAGCAGATAATCCATAAATGCGTGTTGCAGCTGCTGAAGTTGGCTCATGCGGTAACCTTTCCTTCATGCATGTTCTTTCTACCTTTGGCGGCGTTGAGTGGATGCGCCTTACCTAAGGTATCGCGGGCGATATTTCTGGCAATCGTGAGTTCGGCTTCGAGGGCGGAAAACTCGGGGATATTGGCGTCACGTTCTATCATAGTGCTGATGCCGCCAAAACGTTTCAGTGCCGCGCGGTAGAGGTCCCACAAGCTGCTCGGTACATCATGGTCGTGTGTGTCTATCACATAGTCGCCATAGTCGCTGTGTCCGGCGAGGTGGAATTGCTGCACCCGTTTGGGATTGATTTTATTTAAATAGTCCAACGGGTTGAAATTATGATTGCGAGCACTGACATAAATATTATTGATGTCTAACAAGATTAGACAGTCTGCAGCCTCGGCAACGGCATTAACGAACTCCCATTCGTCCATGCTGGAATCTTGATAGGACAAGTAGCTAGAAACGTTCTCCATCAAAATGCGCCGACCTAAAAAGTCTTGCACGGTTCTAATCCGTTGCGCTACATGCTTAACGGTTTCTTCGGTATAGGGTAGTGGCAGGAGATCATGGCTGTTCACCCCGTGAATTGAGGTCCAGCAGATATGATCGGAAATCCATTGGGGCTGCACATCGTTAGCGAGCTGCTTTAAGGCTTTAAGGTAATCCATATTGAGCGGATCGGTACTGCCAATCGACAGGGAAACACCGTGCATGACTAAGGGATAACGCTCGCCAATTTCCTTGAGGTAATAGCGGGGTTTACCGCCAGCGACCATGTAGTTTTCCGAGAGCACTTCAAACCAATCGATATCGGGCTCAGTATTGAGCACGACATCAAAATGCTGTGTCCTCAGACCTAAGCCAAAACCTAATGGTGCTTGCGTAATGACATCTTGCGCCACATTGACTCCTTATCCTTAAGTTTTCTGCTGCTGTTGTATGGGTTAACAGGGTGGTAAACAGGGGGATAAACGTGACCAGCACAAACTGGTCACGATTTATAATCGGCATATTGGCGTTTAAGCGCCTGCTCTGCCGCCGATATCACCGCAGGATTTTGCCGGTGCTGCAACAAAACCACTGCCTTTACAGCTGGCGTGGCCCGCACAGGCGTTGTCAGCAGTTTTACAATCGTTATGGCCTTTGCAGGTGTTAACGCCATAGCAGTGAACGAGTTCGGCGTTAGCAATTTTGCCCACCCAGTCATCTGCGACTTTACCGCCGACATCACCACAGCTTTTTGATGGCATAGCCACAAAACCACTGCCTTTGCAGCTGGCGTGTCCGGCACAGGCGTTATCGGCGGTTTTGCAATCGTTATGGCCTTTACAGGCATTTACACCATAACAATGTACGAGATCGGTACTGTCAGCGCCAGCCATAGGTTCGGCGGCATTGGCGTAACCCGCCATGCTTGCCATTGCCATCGCTAATGCGGCGCCTGTCAGTGCAGTTTGTGTTTTCTTATTCATGATCTAATCCTTTTGAGTGTGACTGCTAATGAGTAATCTTAATTTGGTTGCTTTGATAACGACTGCTGTAAATCGACGACTTATAAAGCAATGACTAATAAACACAGGAGTAAGCCTAGTTGTTATCGAGCGATTCGTTTGAATATCTTGTGCGCTGGCTAAACGAGCCTTTCGAATGCGCAGTGCTTTTTCCTGTTGCGCTAATGAGACCCGCACTTAGACCAATATCTTTCAATTTAAGTTAAAATGATGTTGTGATAATCGAGACCTGCGCGATCGAGAGAGTCGGGAAATCGCCCTATTTATGGAAAAAAATGGCGTTTCTTACACAGGTTTTACGACGTAAATAAGGTATGATCGGCAACCCGTGGATGATGGTAAATAGGCGCTGCGGCGCGTTCAGTACTCGCACTCAGGTGACATTGGGTATATCATCCGTTTCCCATTTTTTAGACTGCAGCCCTTTTTTAGTGGCGGCACTATTTTTAAAGGCAACTATGGCTATCAGAATCAAACTTAAACCCGGCCGCGAGAAGTCACTCGAGCGTCGCCATCCTTGGGTATTTTCCAATGCTATTCATAACATTAAGGGAAAACCTGAAGCGGGTGAGACAGTCGATGTGGTCGCGCATGATGGTCATTGGTTAGGTCGTGGTGCTTGGTCGCCTGAGTCGCAAATCCAAGTGCGGATTTGGACTTTTGATCGCGAAGAAGAAATTGATCGCGCGTTTTTTGCCAGACGTTTGCAGCGGGCGCAAATCGGCCGTAACGATCTGATCCGCGAGCAAGGCTTAACGGGCTATCGTTTAGTGGCCGCCGAGTCCGATGGTTTACCTGGGATCACCATCGACAGATACGCCAATGTGTTGGTGTGCCAGTTACTGAGCACAGGTGCTGATTTATGGCGCGACACCTTAGTTGAGTTATTGGCCGAGCAATATCCTGATTGCGCTATCTATGAGCGTTCCGATGTGGATTCGCGTAAGAAAGAAGGCCTGCTGCCTGTTACGGGTTTGCTGCATGGCACTCTGCCTGAAATGCCAGTGATTATCGAAGAAAACGGCATCAAGATCGCCGTCGATGTGATTAAAGGCCATAAGACAGGTTTCTATCTCGATCAACGGGATAACCGCGCCATTGCTGCCCGTTTTGTGAAAGATAAATCGGTATTGAACTGTTTTTGCTACACGGGCACCTTCGGTTTGTACGCCGCCAAAGCGGGCGCCGCCAGCATAGAAAATGTCGATGTGTCTTCTTTAGCATTAGCGACGGCGCGCCAAAACATGCAAGTGAACGGTTTGAGTGATGACAATGTGCATTACAATGAAGCCGATGTGTTTAAGTTGCTGCGCCAATACCGTGATGAGGGCAAGACCTTCGATGTGATCGTACTCGACCCGCCTAAGTTTGCTGATAATAAGGCGCAGTTAAACGGGGCTTGCCGTGGTTATAAAGACATCAACATGATTGCATTGCAGTTGTTGAATCCGGGCGGCGTGTTATTGACCTTCTCTTGCTCGGGATTAATGCCTGCGGATCTGTTCCAAAAAATCGTGGCCGATGCTGCGCTCGATGCGAAACGTGAAATCCAGTTTATTGAACGCTTAAGCCAAGCGAGCGATCACCCTATCGGTAGCGCCTTCCCAGAAGGATTCTACTTAAAAGGCTTAGTCGCCAGAGCTTGGTAAGAGCGGCAAGAGCTTGGTAGATAGTCGCTAGAGCTTAAGCCAAGCGTTTGATATAAGCTGCCTGCGATGTGGGTTTAGTTAGAGAATAGGCCGTTTAGTCAGAGAATAGATGGCTGAGTCAGATAACATTGAACCCTAAAAAACCATAAAAAATGCCAGCCCTTTGAAAAAGTGGCTGGCATTTTTATTGCGTATTTTTACCGTGTTTTTACATCAGCAGCCTTGTGACTGCGATGGAAGCTTTAACGCTTAACTTATTTGGCGGTAAAGGTTTTTACGCCATCAGGGGTGCCGACTAACAACACATCTGCGCCGCGTTTAGCGAACAGACCGTTAGTGACGACACCGACGATCTCATTGATCTGACTTTCCAATTCTTTTGGATTAAGGATCTTAAGATTGTACACATCGAGGATCACGTTGCCGTTATCGGTAACAACGCCTTCACGGTACACAGGATCGCCGCCTAGCTTAACTAACTGACGTGCCACATAAGAGCGCGCCATAGGAATGACTTCAACTGGCAGTGGGAATTCACCTAGGATGTCGACTTGCTTAGTGTTATCCACGATACAAATAAACTTTTCAGCCACAGCCGCGACAATTTTCTCGCGAGTTAATGCCGCGCCGCCACCTTTAATCATATCCATGCGGTCGTTGATTTCATCGGCACCGTCCACATAGACAGATAAACGATCGACGCTGTTTAAGTCATAAACGGGGATACCCAGCGCCTTCATTTTCTGAGTTGATGCCTCAGAGCTAGAGACTGCGCCTTCGATATCGGCTTTCATGGTTGCCAGTGCATCAATAAAGTGATTCACAGTCGAACCCGTACCAACACCAACAATGCTGTCTTTTTCAACGTACTTAAGTGCGGCCCAACCGGCAGCTTTTTTCATTTCATCTTGAGTCATGTTGACATCCTGTAACGGCAAATGAGTAAAAAATTCTGCGCTTAGTATACTCTTTTCCGATAAATAATGTGGCGCAATTCCGCCTTAGCTGTGATCTAGATTGCAGGCTGGTCAATATCAGTCAGCGGCCCCAATAACCTAAGCAACTGAAGTAGTTAAGTTGGAAAGCATTTCGCTATACGTCACTAATCTAACTAAGCTACTATGGCAAAAGCAGAATGGTTTATAGATGATTTGTAGAGGGATTTAGCATGGCTGGCGCAAGTTTATTAACCTTACTTGACGATATCGCATCGATTTTGGATGACGTAGCGGTAATGAGTAAAGTGGCGGCAAAGAAAACCGCAGGTGTACTGGGGGACGATCTAGCCCTCAACGCTCAACAAGTCACAGGTGTGAGTGCCGATCGTGAATTGCCCGTTGTTTGGGCGGTAGCTAAGGGATCGTTTCGTAATAAATGCATTTTAGTGCCCGCAGCCCTGCTGATAAGCGCCTTTATTCCTTGGGCGGTAACGCCGTTATTGATGTTTGGTGGACTGTTTTTGTGTTACGAAGGATTCGAAAAGCTGCACCACAGCTATAGCCACAGAAAAGGCCTACCACACAGCGAAACGCAAGAGGAAAGCGAACTTCCAGACATCAAAGATTTAGCCGCTTACGAGGCTGAAAAAGTCAAAGGCGCGATTCGTACCGACTTTGTGTTATCGGCGGAGATTATCGCGATTACCTTAGGCATAGTGGCGGACAAATCCCTATCGACGCAGTTTTTCACCTTATCCGTTATCGGGATCATCATGACCATAGGTGTGTATGGTTTAGTGGCCGCGATTGTGAAAATGGACGATGCGGGTTTGTACTTGAGTCAGCGTGAAGGCGAGTCGGCCTTAACGCAAATGAACCGTAAACTGGGTTTTGGTTTATTGAGCGCCGCACCTGTGCTGATGAAAAGTTTAACCATTATCGGCACTGCGGCCATGTTTATGGTGGGCGGCGGGATTTTAACCCATGGCTTACACATGATTGGCGAGCAAATTCACCATGCTGAGCAAGCCGTCGCGGCTATGGGCTTTGTCGGACCTGTGCTTGCCGTACTGACGCCAAGTGTGCTTAATGGCCTATTTGGCGTTGTTGCTGGCGCAGTCGCCCTTGCTGTGATGACAGGGATACAGAAGCTGCGTGGCGAGTGAGGTGCGCGCATCGACAATCGAGGGTTAACTCAACAAGGAAGGGCGATGATGAAGTTAATGAAGTACTGTATCTCCCCGAGTAAGTTGGCTTGGTTACGCAAAGAATTAGGTAAAGATGCCAACGGCTTGATTGCAGCAATGGATGCTGCGGGCACGGCTTATCTCGATAAGCTCAATGCATCGACCGAGGCGTTAGAGGGAGAGTCGTTAGAAGGTGAGGTGGCTGAGACTGACACGCCCACCAATGCGAAGACTCAGACTCAGCGGCAAGCGCAGCGTCAGTTGGCGTATTTGTGGTTGCAGCAGCGGATTGCCTTAGCGACTCGTATCGATGATGCTGACATGGCGGCATTAGCGGCCTTTGAATTTCAACAGTTCCACATTGAAGTGGTTCAACCATCGGAGTTCGATGCGGTTGTCGCGCGATTACAGGCTGAGCCAGTCCTAGGTTTTGATACTGAAACCCGTGCGAGTTTTGAGTGCGGCGTACAACATCCCCTGAGCCTTATCCAAATCGCGACAGCGGACGCTTGTTATCTATTTCAACATGCCATTTTAGGTGAGCAATTCACCCAGTTAAAAACCGTATTAGAAGATGAAAATATACTCAAAGTCGGCGTTGGTTTACGCAGTGATGCGCAGGCTCTCAAGCGGCAATGGGGCATCAATGTCGCTTCAAAGTTAGATTTAAACTGGGCACTGGCGCAACTTGGGGCGGAGAAAGAAATGGGGACGCGCCAATTGGTGGCGACTCTGCTGGGCACCCGTATCGATAAACCGAAAAAAATCACCCTATCGAATTGGCAGCATGTGCCTTTATCTAGCGCGCAAATCGATTATGCCGCCGCCGATGCCTTGGCGGCGCTCATGTGTTTCAATGCGTTAATCACTCAGCTGACGCCTTTTTATCATGCATCGAGTGCCACAAAAGCCGCGCCGTTAATCCCTTTGAGTCTAGCGGCGCCATTGGCGAAATATTTTAAGGATGTTGCATGAAGCGCAAAAACCAAGATGCCGCAAAGGAAAACATCAGGCCATCACACTCGGATATGAGCTCGCAGGGCACCAGTACCTTAGGTTTGATTTACCGCGTGCTGGGCATGTTGATCCTGTTAGCGATGATTACCCTTGGGGTAAATGCCTGGGCTTAGTGATTTTGTGAGCATCTGCTAACAGGTAAAAATAAAGGAGAACGCTATGTTAGATGCCATTTGTGAACTCGAAACAGAGGATCATTTAACAGCGAGAACCACTTACAGTGTTTTTAAGTTTCAGCAATTACCCGATGAAGATATCGAGCGCTTACGACAATGGTTAATTTGCCCTGCGTGCGGCGGAAAAGCGTATTTCCGTAAAGCTTCCAAGGATGGCAAAGCCGCCTGTTTCGGCTCGCGTTATCACCAAGCTGATTGCATTGAATTTAAACCCTCGGCGCAAAAATCCCGCGAGGAACAAGATGCTATCGAAGTTCAGCAACAGCTGGTGGACGCCGATGCATTGATGATCGATTTCAGCCGCAAGCCTCGCCGCTATTCTTCCGCAAATAAAGCATCCACTGCGTCATCCGCAAGTAAGACCGCGCCGACGTCTAAGTCGTCTTCTATATCTGAGTCGTCACCAGTACCTGTTGCATCGTCAGCGGACGGTCAAGTGCAAGAGTCGAAAACAGACTATCAAGTTAACACTGCGGCACGCACAACCGAGAAACGGGTGCCAAGCCAAGGGCTCGAAAAGTTACTGCACAGTTTATTGCGCGGTACAGATCTGGCGAAATCTGATCTCTGGGTATATACAGACAGTGAGCGCAAATACCGTTGGCGGGCGAAGAACCTGTTCGTCAACTTTGCCGATGCCGACCCGCTTGATAACAAACCCCACATGTATTGGGGCACAATATCCCATACAGACCCGACCATGAGCTGGCTTAATCCCGCTGACAGTAAAGATATCGGCATTCCTATCGATGGGATAAAACAGCCATTATTGGCGCAATTTGAAATAGAAGATAAACGCTGCCTAGAAGGGGCGGGATTGATTTTATTTGGCAAATGTTTTTGGAATAAAGAAAAGACCCGCAAAATTATTCAGCTGTGGAATAACGATTTGCAGCGGATTTTTATCTCGAAGCTGGAAGATTAGCTTTGGGCAGAAACTAGAATTGGGGAGAGAAAAGGGGCTATTCCCGACGTACAAAAACGTCACGGCAAAAGTCCCTATCTATTCTATTACTCATAACGCTGATTAAAGCGTTTACTTGCCGCAGCACTTCTTGAATTTTTGACCGCTACCACAAGCGCAAGGCTCGTTACGATTCGGTTTCTTCTCGAACGTTGTGGTCTTAGGTTTATTCAATAAACCTTCTAACTCAAGGATATCTTCAGCAACATCAGCATTGACTTCGATATTGGCGAACAGCTGGTGTTCGGCAACAATCGCGGCAACTTCGAGTTTACGCGCTTCATCTGCAACGATTAATTGCAGAGGGAAAGCTTCTGTACCCGGTTTAGCGGCACGCTTAGTGTTGTAACCAAAGCTCTCATGCTTTGGCTTAGGCGTTTTACGACCTTTGAAGAAAAATTTGTCAGACATCTTGGTTCCGTCGAGCAGTGTATGAAATTGACGATGCTTATACTATAAAACGCCGATTTTATAAATCGAACTCAGATCTTTTTTCGATAAATGTGTGGCTTTTGCCATTAAGTGGTCCAAAACTTGTCGAAACAACCATATCTGTCGAATTTACTGCAGTGATTCTAGCTAGGACATTAGGGCGGCTAATTCTCTAGATAATGCATTCGTTAAAACATCGTGCCCGATATGCGGTGGCTTTTTAATCTCAGTGGTAATTAATTCAACAGTAATCGTCTAACTTGTTTGAAAAACCTTCAGTTAATGAGTTTTGTCATAAAAAGTACTTTACCTTTGGAAGTGCTTTTAGCATAATGCCCCACGTCAACAGGGGTGTAGTTCCAATTGGTAGAACAGCGGTCTCCAAAACCGATGGTTGCGGGTTCGAGTCCTGCCACCCCTGCCAAATAAAACAACGGCTTGCATAGAAATATGCGAGCCGTTTTATTTTGCGTAGAATAAAACGTAGAAAATGATTTTACTCGGATTGAATAAGTAGTCATTTTTTAACGCTACCAATTGTCGGTACTATTTCCACTTTCCTGTCGTAGGTGTTCACTTGTGCCAAGGTTTTATGGCCCGAGTATTGTTGCTTCTCTGACAGTGTTCCCTCAAAGTCTGATACACCTTTAGCCTTAATATCATGGAACGTGAAAGTGCGTTCAATCTGCGGATAATCCATTTCCATTTTTGCCATCGCTCGCTTCCAAGCACTGCGCAATCCATCTTGTGTTAATTTCCCGCTGGGATGTTTATTAATGACATAAATACTGGCAATGCCTGAATGCAGAGTTCTTGCTTCGGCAATCGCTTTTCGCAGTCGAGGCGACCAAGCTTTGATTTGCTTTTTCCCTGTTTTACCCTGTTGGATAAACAAGCCATCTTCATTAACCTGCGACCAAGTTAATTGCAAAACATCACCTTGCCTTGCTGCACATAGGTAACTTATTTCACAGGCAATTTTTAACCTTATCTCTGCACATGAAAGCAGGGCGTCGAACTCCGAATCCGTAATATATCTATCGCGAGCTTTTACCTTAAACTTTTTAACCCCTTTTGCGGGATTGCTTTTACAGCGCCCACGTTCATAACCCCAAGCAAACATCACGCTAGCTGCCGCGAGTTCATGGTTTGCTTGGGTCTTACTTGATTGCCCCCTTAGATCCATATATCGCCTAATATGATGTGGCTCAATTCGGTCCGGTAACATACTGCCAAACACTTTACTGAACACATTAAGTTCACGGTCCCGATCTCGCTGGGTTCTGGGGGCAAGCTCTTTAAAGTTTGCACTATCCAAATACTCCATAGCTAAACGGTTAACCGTGTACTCAAGACTAAGCTCAGCCACTGCCTTTTCGTATGCAGTCCATACCTCGGCTTTACTCGCCGTGATTTTGCACAGCACCTTAGTCGAGTTAGGACGCTTAATCACATAACAAATTGGCTTTCCAGCACGGCGATGAATGTAGACTGAAGGTGGTAACCAAGCATCCTCAGGTTTACGTTTACGCATTGCTTAGTGCTCCAAAGTTGGGCTCGCTTGATTTGTGATGAACCAACATACCCCGAGGATTATTCACAAAATCCCAAGTGACAGAAGGTTTACCATCGGCACGTATAAAGCAGTTTATGCCCTGATCACGTAACCATTTTACTTGCGCACCTGGGCGCTTTAATCCACTCAATACTTCAAGTTCAGCATCAGTTAATAGCTGGCTCATGGTCTAAACTCCTTCACATAGTTATGGCTTACCAACATGGATAACACCTGTTGAAGCTTCATGCCGCAACCTTATCTTTCGGTGCGAAGAACAGTGCGACGGGGCCATCTTCGGTGTCGTGAATACTCAGCAAGAATGAGCCGGCCTTGTCGCAAACGGGGTGCCAATCGCTGATATCGTTGTCGCCCTCGTCAAAGTAGCGCTCGATTAAGTTTTCAGGCGCATCGAGTTCAAACCAAATCGCCACAAACTCGCCGCCTTGGCGCGCCGCCCATGCTTCACACTCAACACGGGTCACGCCTTCATCCCACTCGGGCAAATCTGGATGGGTCCAATAACCTTCTTCACGTTCTACAGTTGCTGCTTGTATCGACTTCATGCTGCTTCTCCTTTTATCCTGAGTTTTGATTCTGCGTTGAGTGCGAATACTTCGGCGTCGGCTTGGCCGAAGTCGCTGCACTCGATGGCGTTAAAAGACTTACAAATGCCCCAGCCGTGGTAATTGTTGGGGGTGTACTTCACTTCGATTTGTTGCTGTTCGCACATCAAGGTGAAGTAGGGCTTAGATAACGTGACCACGCCCGCTTTGGTACTGAACGCATTCATGCCGCCTCCTTGTTTTGGTTGTCGCTTGTTTGGTTTACTGGCGGATGGCAGGGCAGGCGCATTGGGTGATATCGGTACGAATACACTATGGTGCGGCTAATGCCCTTGGCTAAGTTGGTTAAGCCGTTGCCCAATGCTTGCCAGTAGAGGCAATCTAACGCGCCGAGTGCCAGTGCGATTTTGATGCTGTCGCCCGTTTTGGCCTTGAGTAACAGGCTTAACTTATGGCTGCGATAATGGTTTAACAGATGGCGAAACGCCGCTGATTGAGTCATTTAGGCCACCTGCTTCGGTTGCAAAGAGCTTGATTGCAAATGAGCCGATTGCAGCTTGGCCCAGTCGATGGCTTTAATGGCCTCGACCGTAGCGGCGATTTGCTCTAGCTTCTTTTGCCCGCGCATAAAGTTCGACAGTTCAATGCCGTGGCGAGCCGCCGCGCGTTCGGCGGGTAGGGCGCTGGTGTAATGAAGCGTTAACGCGGCAATCACCTCGGGCGAACTAATGCGGGTAAGCGACAGCAATAACGCAACGCGCTCTTGTGATTCAAAGCCTGGGAGTAAGTGGTTCATGCTTCACCGCCTGTGGTACTGATCACCCTGAACTCGATTACCCACACCCACGGGTTAGCATCAACGTTGTGATAGATTTGCTCCCAAGTGCGCAGGAATGCCGCTCGCGGCTTCTCATACCAGCCCGCCGATTTCGCCGCGGCAGAGCATGAATGATCAAAACCCTCTTTTATGGCATCGTCTTCTGAGATCTCATTTAATCGCTCAACCCGAACGGCGGTGACTTCCAGCAGAATGCGCGCCGCCCAGCGTGGCATGTGGATAGAGGGAATAAACCCGCGATATTCTGCGCCACGGTAATCAAAGTCTTCGTCACCCGTGCCCGCCGTTAATCCGCCACAGACATAATGCAAATCAGGCCAGTGTGCTTTGGTCATTGCCTCACGTACCCACAGCTGATCACCAAGCGTGCCGAACGGTGAAACAAACGCGCAATCCTCACTGCTAACCCCAAAAGCATCATCATTTGCGGGTTGATAGAATCCGCGTTTATCAATGATTGTCGGTGTATACCATTCGGCATTTTTAGAAAATGGCGCCCATTCATCATGCGGCTGAGCTTTAAACATTCTTCGCGTCTGCGTTTTACGGCCATCAAGAATGGCGCGCACCATTTCGGTGTTGAAAATAATAGGGCGCTGTTTCATGCTGCCACCTCGTCACATGGGTATTGCTTCCTTACATTGTTCATCGCGTCTTCCATGGTGGGGTGACGCTCATTCATTCGGCCTTCACGTTGATGGCGCTTATGTGCAACGAGCTTTAACATGCGTGGGCCCGATGGCTCGATTTGAAAGCGGATCATGCGGTCATGTGCAAGAACGACGGCAGTCGTGAGGGCGCTATAGTCGAAGGTAGACATGTAATGCGCGCTAGTACTGTTGATTGATAACCCGTGATCACCACAGGCTTGGATTTTGCCAAACATGTGATTACCGCCGTTGTGAATGTCACAAAGGAAATCAAAACACTCACGTTGATCTGCATTGAGCCAAGGGTAATGTTTGGCGTAAAAATCATGTTCGTTGCTCATGCTGCCTCCTTGCTTTGGGTGGCTTCGTCGTATTGGCGGATGGCAAAAACGATGGCGTAACAGCACCAGATAAAGCGATAGGTGAAGGGGTCTTTCCAGCCATCCCAAAAATCATCTAACGTCATGCCGCCTGCATCTTCCTCATCCCAATGATTGAGGCGATAAACCACATCCCACTCGGCGTTTTCGCGGTTTTGGGTAAACTCCTTAACAGCATTGGTCGCGCTGCTAATCGCCTCAGCCTCTTCTTCGTTCGTTGGGTCCAGCCCTTCAATAAACCACTGCAAAAACTGCTCAAGGCGTTGATCGGCTTCTTTGGCATCAAACTCACGAGTGCCGTCGGTTTTACACTCAGCCAGTACCTTTTCTTCCCAGTAACTCGCGTTAACACCCCAGTCATCACCGCTTTGGCGAAAGAAGCAAAACATGTCCTGAACCCGAGAAAATACGTAACAGCCCATATCGCCACTGATGCACAAATGCTGCGGCCATGTGGTGATCTCAAAGCGATGCTCAAAGCTGCCTTGGCTGAGTACCATGTGGCGGAACACGCCATCATCTTTAAGAATGGTGAGTTGATGTTCGGCCACATCGTTTAAAAATGTTGCTCTCGTTGGGTGCGTCATACGCTATTCCTTCCTTTTGAATCAGCAGGGCTAAGCTGCGGCTTCGCCGTTAAACACCACCAGATTGATGATGGGTTTCTTGGTTTTGGGGTTCACCTTGTCCGACAGCTTGTGATAGCGAATATGCACATCGCGGTGGGCTTCTTGGGTCATGGCTAACACGATATATTGCTGGCACAGCGCGGGCGTCGATAACGAATGCGACAGGCGTTGCGGCTTCATGGTGTCAAACAAATGCTGCGCCATATCATCCAACTTAGCTTGGTACTCGTCGGGGCTCAGTTGACGGCGGTTAGGGTGTGCGCCAACTGAGGTGCTGCACTTTTTGGCCGCCTGCTTTTTCGCTAAGGTCATGGACACGCCGTAAACAAAAAACATAATTGCCTCCAACAAGGTGAAACTGTCGCCGTAATCGTTACAGGGATATGGACCATCACCCCTTGGTAGCCTAAATCGTGACTTAGTGGCCGGCTGGCGTGGCTGTCGTCATCGTGTGCAGCGGATGCACATTAGTGACGGCTTGCGAGTCGTTACGCCACACCATCACCTTGCCGTACAAACCTTGTTGGGGCTCGGTGAAGCGCAGGCAGAAGTTGAGCCCGAGTTCGCCCGTGTGGCGGATGAACTGGCGGTAAAACGCAGGGCTTGGGTGGTGATAGGCAAAATGCTTGACCAGCTCGGCGCAACGGACTTGCACCCGTGGGCAATGCATCGGGTCGGTGTGGCCCTTGGCCAGCGCCATCAAGCAGGCAAAACGAATTGCAACCAGTAGACGAAACTCATCGCGTTGCTTAGGTGTGGTGTGAACTTTCGCTAGAATCATTTCCTTGTCCTCGGTAGTACCCATTGGGAGTAAATCTCGAAAGATTTATCAGTCGTTCATGAGCCAGATTGTTAAAGAATGTGGCGTGTCGCTGATGTAATAAATATTACATAATGGAATTTATGTGTCAATTACAAAATGGAATAATATTTTGTTTTGACATATTTCCACTAAACAAATTGGCGTTGATATTTTTAGAGGTGGTAATGATTGGGAAGAAGAAACGGATAAGTATTTGATGGTTTTAATAGGACAAGAAGCGTTTATAGAACTGAAGAACGTAGGGAGGCAATCTTGAGTATTGACTAACCAAGCTTGGAGCTGGTGACGTGAACTATCTAAAAATAGGGTGTATTTGGTGGTAGTGATGTGGATGGGGCATAAACAAACACATAACTACGGATTTGATATCTGAGCCAATATGAGGATGTAGGTGCTTTTTGGGATAATGCTGTTGTTGATCGATTTTTGACGGTTTGAAACACGAATGGTTTTTTAACGTTGTAAGTAACAAGGGAATTTATAAAGCCATATGTGACTGCTTTACATGGAATACTGCAACTCGGAACGACTTCATTTGGCTAACAGTGCCTTGTCACCTGAAGAGCTTGAAAGCTCTCAACTAAAGTGTCCGGTTTGTGCTTGCTAGTAGAGTCAAAAAATTTTCATTTTTGCGTCTACAACGACGCCTATTATTTTACAGTTACCATTGATTGGCAGAGTTGGATAAGCAGTATTTAATGGCCGTAGAAACTTTTGCCCTGCATCTATCACTAGTTTTTTAAAGGTCGCTTCGTTGATATCTGTTAGCTTAGCAACAACGAATGAGCCATTTTGATAGTCTTTTTCCGCATCAATTAAAATAAGCGTGCCTTCAGGAAAACTAATGCCTGTCGGTGTCGTCATAGAGTCACCTTGAACGCGTAGCCAAAAACAGTTTTCGCTCGTGCGCTCTGTGGTGTCTTGCCATTCATCCAATGCAGAGGCTGGACAGGATTCAACAGCCTCAGTCCAAGCGCCAGCTTGGACATAACTGATAACTGGGAATGAATTTACATAGGATATCTTCGCTGGTAATTCCTCAGTGTTACCTAACACAGAATCAGGGTAATCAATCAGTCCATCAGCCCCTAAAGTCATGTGACGAATCCCCACGATATTCATCATGGATGCAATGTCTTCAATGCTTGGCTTTCTTTTCCCACCTAACCAGTGAGCGATGGCGCCCTGAGACATTCCCATCTTTTCAGCAAGCATTGACTGAGTTACCCCAGCCTCTTTCATTCTGGTTTTAACCAGATCAATCCAACTTATTTTCATATAGCAATTATTACCTATTGTAATTGATTTCAGAATATCCATTTTGTAATAAGTGTTTGCTGTTTAATATTTCATTGTGTAATATCCGTGTTAAAGGCAAAACGGAGTCGATATGACAAACATCAAAAAAATACTGAAAGCCATTAATAGGTCTCAGGATGATTTGGCTAGCGAGGTTGGGATCTCACAAGGTTCTGTTAACCACTATGCCAATGGAAATAGAAAACCTAGCTATGACATGGCTTGGAAAGTAGTAAACGCTCTCAATCGCTTAGGTTCCTCATGTTCATTTTCTGATGTTTTTCCTGATCCGTTGGAATGTGATCCACATGCTGCAAATCAATCAAACGATAAACAGGATAACTCAGTTTTAGATATCCCTAAGTCGGCGAGTGTGGCTTAGGTTCACTGTAGGTTGAAGGAGGTAAGTACACATGAAAACCAATTCACGTAAAAAAGATAGCCGTTTGAATTTGTTGATGAAAACGATTCATCGGGTATTAGAGTTGCCCAAGATGACACGCTTTGCGCTGGCAATAGATGTTGTTGCGGCGGTTGAGCGCCTTGGGCTAAGCGAGGTGTTGGCGGCGGAGGGCATTAGCTTTGCGAGCACACAAGACGTGCACAACGATGCGCGGATTAATGCGCAAAAGCTGTTCCGTTGGCTCGGCCAGTACGAGGGCCAACATCCGCAGGTTGATCGCTTGTTTCATGTTGAGCAAGCACTGGTGGCGGCGCTGCCAGAGCATTTGCGGGTGCAGTATCTCAACGATGTGTTTGGTTGCACTGGGGTGACGGTGATTGCTGATCGCATGAGTGACGGCCATGTGTTGCATGTGGCCGATATGGCGGCATCGCTCACCAAAGAGAATGCCGAGGCGCAAGTGGCGGTGATCCATTTGGGCAGTGAGCCCAAGCGCGAGCAGTTAGTGGCGGCGCACCGCGAGTTAAAAGAGTCGGCGGCGACCACGCAAGCGAGCATGGCAGCGTTAGAGCTGGCGTACCCGTATTTAGCGAGTCAAGGCGGTAAGGCGGCGCAATACGCGGCCGAGAAGTGACAGCGATGCCGCAATCGAACCTTAACATCAATGTTATCGCCCGCGCTAAAACCGAGCTGCATCAGCAGTTGATCCGCTTGGGCGACATGATCGGCGACGGTTTGCACTTAGAACCCGATGGCAAATGGATTGCGAAAGAGTATGTAAAAGTGGCGCGGGCGTTAGGGTATCGGCCCAAACGAGCGAATCACAGCGCACAGATTAATGCGGTGATGCTTAAGCGGGTGGCTGATGTGCCGTGTGGTCAGTGCGGTTTGGCTTTAAAGCAAACCAAGTCGGGCTCGAAACGCGCCGTGTGTGCCAATGGGCATAAGTGGCAGTTGTTGAAATGAGTTGTTTGAATGACTTGTTGAAATGAAAGAAGGAGTGAATGACATGTTCACAAATCAGTTAAGTGATAACTGGGCGCGTAAAAAACGCCGTTATCAAATTGCCCGCCACAGTTTGGCGACCGATGCGGGCTTGATACCTAAGATCATGAAGTGAGGAGCATAACGATGTTTGATCCTGAATGTTTAATTTGTTGTTTGGAGGGCGGCGCTGCGTGTTCGGTGCATGGGCAAGTTAGCAGTGATGATGGGCCCGCCGTGGCCGCGCTGACCGAGATGGAAACCGCGCAAGTGACGTTACTCATGATGCAGGCAAAGCAGTTAATGCTTAAGGCGATGGCGCTTAAAGCTAAGTCGAACATGCCTAATAGCACTGAGCCTAATGTGGCTGAGCTTAGCGCGGGGACCACTGAACGGGCCCCGTTAAGTGGCGTGAACATGGGCAAAGACATTGCCTGTTTTCATGGGCATACCACGGCGGAGTTGTTTAGGCGAACGCAGGTGGGCCGAATGGTTGAGGTGTTAAGGAACTGCGATGAATTGCAGCATAGTCGCCCCGAGCGTTGGGCGGTTATCGCGACCGACATCGTGGATAAGGCGTTGCTGGGTAGTAGCAAGCAGTTGTTGCTGCCAACGGTGAGCATTGATTGGATTATGAATTATCTGTTGATGGAAGAACAACGCGCGGAACGTTCTATTGCGCTATTGGCGAAGGATGTAGGCGCAGGTGATGTGGGCGCGGCTGATATGAGTACAGCTAATGTGAATGCCATCGTGACTAGCCGCAACGTGCACATTAAACGGCGTGATTTTTTTAGCCAGTTGCGCAGTAACTTGGCGCACGAGGTTTACTTGCTTGGCAGTGAAGGCGAGCGAGCGGAGGGCAACGGGGCGCATTGCAGTTGACCCGTTGCAGTAGACATAAGAAAGCCCGCTAAAGTTTGGCGACGAATGCGGGCTTAATACCTAAGTGAGGCAATATCATGTTACTGAAGCATGGGGTTTGCGTCAATTCGAGTTTGTGGGTTGCTCTGTTTGGGGGTGACTTATGAGTATGGAATTGATGGTAAAAGCGATGAAGGCCAAGGTGGGCAATCCACTGCGCAAGCTGGTGTTGATCAAGCTTGCTGATAACGCGAACGATAATGGTGAGTGTTGGCCGAGCCATCAGCATATCGCAGATATGTGTGAGATTGGTCATAGCACAGTGAGAAAGCACATTGCAGCCTTGGTTGATATGGGTTTTGTCACGGTTAAATATCGTAAGGGGCCTAAGGGAAATTTAACCAATATTTATACAATTTCAATCTGCTACGAGGTAGCACCCTCTGTGCTAGCAGATAGCATAGGGGTGCTACCAGATAGCAGACCCCCTCTGCCACGAGATAGCACAGGGGTGCCACCAGATAGCATAGGTATGCCACCAGATAGCAGACCCCCTGTGCCACCAGATAGCACCGGAATCAGTCACTCTTTTGAACCTATCAATGAATCTTTAAAAGACTCTTGTCCAGCAACGAGTGCTAAGTCGGTTTTCAATGCGTTTTTCAAAGCGTATCCCGCCCATCGCAAAGGCGGCTCGGATTCGGCTGCGTGGAAAGCGTGGAAGGCCGAAAAGCTGACCGATGCCGATTGCGTGTTGGCGGTGACGTGGTTGAAGGAGGCTGCGGCGCTGGATACGAGTTGGGGCTTTAGCGCTAACGGCCAGTTTGTGTTGGGTATTACCAAGTTTATCCGCGAACGCCACTGGTTAACGCCGTTGCCAAGACCGATGGCAACCGCCGTTGGGCAAGTGGATTGGAGCTACGCGGTGTATGACCCAGAGGACCCCTTGATATGACGGCCAATCAAAATGCGAGCATGAAATCACTGCAGACTTTAATCCGTCAGCCGCTGGTTGGGCAGGGGCGTGTTAGCCAACCTGAGCCCACGGCAATGGACATGGCGATTGTGGACAGCGTGTTTAGCAAGTTGCGGGTGTTGTTCCCGGTGAGTGCACCGCGGCCGGAGGACGAAGCGACCCACAAAGCCGAGTGGCTTAAAACCTTGGCTGCGCAGGGCATTGCCAGCCGCGAGCAAGTGCAAGCGGGGCTGAATCGCGCGAGACGCGAGCAGGGCGATAGGCAGTTTTGGCCGACACCGCGCCAGTTTGCGCTTTGGTGCCAACCGACGGCCTGTGATTTGGGATTGCCCAAGTTAGAGGCGGCGTTTAAGGAGGCAACGCGCCATTACCATCATCCTGACAAGCATACGTGGAGCCATGATGTGGTGCGCTTAGCGGTGCGTGAAACAGGCAGTTGGATGTTTGCGACTGGGCTTGAAAAGGACGTGCTAATGACATTTGAGCGCAACTACAAAGTGCTGTGTCGGCGCTTTGGCCGTGGCGAGTTGACCGATGTGGCATTGCCAAAGGCATTACCCGAAACAGTGACGCGGCCCACTGAGGCGGCAAAGGCGAAATCAATTATTGCCAATTTACGAACCAACCTTGGGCTTAAGGGGGCAAACGATGGCGAATAAACCACTGACACAGCGCGAACGCTTGATGCGCATCATCACAGGCAAACGGTTTTGGACCCTGTTTGAAATCCAGCAAGAGAGCTTTAACCGCTTTGGGGTTCACGACAGCGAGACAGCCTTAAGTGCGCGGTTTCGGGATATGCCGATGAACCAGCGGGTTAAGCGGATACGCTCGGGTACCCATCACACCTTTGAATATCGGTTGGAGGGTTAGATGGCGCAGGTGATGACAGCAACAGGCGTAGAGCAAGGCAAGTTAAACGATGCAGTATTGCGCCGTTGGTTGCGGGCAGGGATAACGCGGGACTTTCGGGACACGCAGTTTCCGGCGGTGCGGTTACGGGCCTCGACCGATAGACGCCAAGCCTCGGTGTATTTAGTGATGAACGAAGCGGGCAAAACCGTGTGGCAAAAGCAGGGCGTATGGCCAGTGATGTGCTTAAAGACCTTTTTAGCCGAGTTACCCAGCTTGCTCGCCAAACGCAGCATGGGCCAAGCGGTCATCAGCAACGAGTTTGCCACGGTCGCGCAATTACTGGCGTGGTTTGTCACCCATGTGGAGTGCAACCGCACCTTAAGCAATAGCTGGCGCAGTAACTGTAAATCGTTAGTGAGTAAACATCTCAGTGGCTGCTTTGGTGAGTTACCGCTCAATGAGCTGAACTTTATCGCAGTGGACAGTTATTTAATCAAACCCATGTTGGCGCAGGGCTACTCGGCCAATTACATCAAAGCCGCGGTGAAAGTGTTAAAGCGGGCGTTATCGGTTGCGGCCGATTTACGGGTGTTAGACACCAATAGCTTGGCGGGGTATCGGGTGCAAATGAGTTTGAAGATGCCGCCTTTGGTGGGCACGCAATTAAGCGAGTCGGACGTGGGCCCGTTATTCAGCGCATTGCGAAATGCAGTCAGACCGGTGGCTATGTTGTTTGTGTTGATGCTGATGTTCGGTACCCGCATAGGGGAAACCCGTTTAGCACGTTGGGACCACTTTGCCGGCGATTACTGGTTTATCCCCGCCGAGAATGCCAAGAACCGCCAAGAGCACCGACTGCCCATGACGCCCACAGCCAAAAAGCTGATAACCCATTATGCCCAGTGGCAATACACGCATGTGGGCAAGCGGGCGTTTTTGTTCCCAGGCGAAGTGGGGCCGGTGAGCATTCGCACCGCGCAATATTGGAGTGAAACCATTCGGTTTAAGGCGTTTACCTCCCATGCATTAAGAAAACTGTGCCGCACCATTATCGCGGATATGGGGGTAGATACCATGGTGGGTGAACGGATATTGAATCACACCTTGCCATTACTGCTGCGCACTTACGTCAACAGCACCTTAGATAAGGGCATGTTGATGGCGTTAGATGCCTACCACGCACACTTAATCACGTTGGGGTTTGATGATGTGGCGCCCGAGATTATGCGCCAATCGACCACTGAAACGAGTGAGCCGGACGAGCCAATGTTAGTGGGATGGTTATGACGCTAACAATGGCAATCACAAAAACAATCACAAATAAAACGAGTGGGTTATGGACTTCACGCAGGAGGATTTATGGCTAATCGCGCCGCGGATGTATTGAAAGTAGGGCGCCGTTTACGGGGCATGACCCAAGACGAAGTGGCTGAGATTTACGGCATTAGCCGCAACACTTACCAACGTTGGGAAAATGGCCGTACTACTGCGCCCTATGACGATGTGACATCAATATGCCTTGATGTGTTTAAGCTTTCGATTGAGAAGATAAATGAGGTGGCCAATGGGCTTTAGCGATGAACCCGAGCAGAGGATGAACATTAAGGCGTTGCGGTTAGGGCTGTATCGCTGGGGCCGTTATTGGGTGCACCAAGAATTGGGCAAGGGGTTTTCAAACCGCAGCGCCTGCGACCGTTTAGGCGAAGCCTTGGGCGGCGGCAACTTAAAGCACGAACTCAACGTGCCTGCCCACGTCGCCCATTTTGACCACCTCGTTGAGCAGTTATCCATAAACTGTAAACGCGCCATCCGCGCCCATTACCTCTGCAAAGAGCAGTGGGCCTTAATGGGATTTGACAGCAAAAAGTCTTACATCTTCTGGCTAAGAAAAGCCGAAATGGCATTGCTGGATAGGATGAATTAGAAGGAACGCCCTCTTACGAGGGCTAGCGGGTTAGCCGGTTGTCCACCAAGACTGCTAACCCGTTAACTGGATTTTATCAAAGGTTCAGACAGATACCTATGCAAAATAATTCGCGATTAAATGATGCGTTGAGCTTAGGTGTGATCTCTATATTGATCACAATGAAACTAGGCTTTTACAAATGATTGTTTTGTGGATTTATCGTTCTGGTGCTCTTGCCGCAATACGCCTTTATGCATTTGTTTGGGCAAACGCCAGTTACCCCCAAGTGTTTTACGGGGCAACCCAAACACTCTGTAAGTTAAGTGTTAGTTGACCTGAATTAGTAATACGACTAGAGGCAATCGAGATTGCTTTATTACTTAGAATTTATAACTTATCTAATGGACTCGTTGTCCCTGCGTAATGTTGGCCAAGCACATGGGTGTAGATTTGTGTTGTACTAACGTCATTATGGCCAAGTAGCTCCTGAACACTTCTGATATCACTGCCCGATTGAAGTAGATGGGTTGCAAAGCTATGTCTAAATGTATGACAGGTAACACGCTTAGTTATTTTGATGTTACGCACCGCATTGCCGAGCGCTTTACGAATAACACTCTGATGAAGATGATGCCTGCAAAGCGTTCCTGTATAAGGATTAATGCAGGTTGTGGTTGAAGGGAAAATGAACATCCATCCGTGTTGCTTAAAGGCATTAGGATACTTACGCTCTAACGCATTGGGTAGGGAAGGGCCGATCCCTTGTTGGTTGTCACGGTGTTGAATCTCCATTGCCTTATTAATATATGCTGCGAGTTTAATGGCACATTTATGGCTAAGGATTGTTTGTCTATCTTTATGACCTTTACCATCCTTCACAGTCAACGAAGCTTGTTCAATATCAATATCTTGGATACGTAACCTGAGGCATTCTGAAACTCTCAGTCCACTACCATAGAGTAGTTCTATTATTAGCCTATCGCGGTCATCAAGCTCATTTAGTATTAGTGAGATTTCTGAAGGGGATAACACAGTAGGTAAATAACGCTGTTTTGTGGCATAGCAAAAACCTAAGTTTCCAAGCTCATGATGCAAATGCTTCTGGTACAAATAGGCTAACGCGTTCAGTGCAATTTTTTGAGTGTTGATAGCCACATTCCGTTGATTGGCAAGGAAGGTTAAGAATTGTGCGACCTCCTCTGTTCCCATCGTTTCAGGATGACGCTTGTGGTGAAAGTTAATGAACGCCTTTATCCAATACAGGTAGGATTTTTCTGTTCTGATACTGTAACCACGCATGCGCATTTCTTCTTGAACACCGCTTAAAAAAGGGCTTTTTATACTCATGATAGCAATCCTTGCTTTTACTGTTTATATATACAGTATTATTTAGAAATCGCTTAAATCAAGGAAGAGTGTAAATTTTTTTGCGCGTTTACATTTATGTTAAATTATATATTGTATTAATTATCAATAAGTTATTTTTTGATGGTTTGAGATAATAGGTTTGGGAAACGCGCATGCGCGTTTTTCCAGATGGTGTATTTGAAAAAAAGCTGATAAGTTCCTTTTATTACAAGTAATTAACAGTGCGCGTTTTTACTGGTCTAATGAGGTAAACGCGCATGCGCACTAATAAAATGTTATAACTCAAAAGAGTCATCATGAAAGGGAAGTACTCAAAGCTCATTCAAGAGTATTGCGATAAAGAAGGGATCAATGTTCCTCCAGGCTTCAAGCGCCAATCAGCTTCTCATTTGGCCGTAGTTCGCTATGATTCCGGTGAGGCTAAATTGGTAGCTAAAACTTTTTTCAAAAAAGAAGATTTAAAGTATTACATCGCCAACACTTTATCTGAGTTAGTACCAACAACAGAAGGTTTATTGCCAGCAAAAGCAATCGACTTCAAAGAAAACAAACATTTTAATATCAACGTAAACGGTGGCCTAATTGCGTTATAACAAGTTTAGCCAGCATCGCCCCAGCAAAAAGACGCTGGGGCTGGACCTCGCTGCGCTCGGCCGCTGCTAAAAGCGTTAAGCGATAGGGAAATTTGCAAGTATGTTAAAAGTTTCAGTATACGGTCTAGTCGCTCTACTAATTATTGGAGTGTTAGGACTGTATTACTTCAATTTTAATGTTTTAGAGATCAGTTCTTTCTCTGAAGATCAAAGTGATTGGGGAAACTTCGGCTCTTATTTCGGTGGAGTTGTTGGTCCGGTACTAGCATTCTTAGCCTATCTCGGAGTTAAGGAACAAATTAAGGTCCAGCAGCAAGTAATTGATCAGCAAAGTTCGGATAAAGCACTTGAAGACCATCTATTAAGAATTAAGGAAAGTTTCGAAAGACTTGTAAGGCTAACTGACGAAGCGATACATCCGCTGGAAAAGCAGTGTGGAATACTTTTGCGCGAAACTTTAAGTGGGAATATTGAAGATTCTGTTAGTAAAGTTGACACACTAAGTGTAATAAATGATTTAATTCATGCCGGAAGGCTTATTCAAGGAGCGCAATTTGTATTTACTTCATATCTTGCGTTAATCGATGAGTCTTCTAAACATTTGAAAGTTGAAACACCGCTTAATGAACACAAGTGGGTAGCAATTGTCACCTGGCGAGAATTTGAAAAGAAGGCGCTATTCCTTTTTAAAATGATGAAAAAGGCACAGCATTTTACCAAGGCTAACCCAAGCCTATATTCTGAAGAAAATGTTGAGGTTGTTGCATACATTGCAGCATTTGAGTCTTGGCAAATAGAATGGAAACGTATGGGGTTAGGCTTTTGAAAAGTACGCTTAACAAGGCGCTGTATTTGACCTCCGGTTACTGTCATCTTTTGTGCATAAAACCCGCACAAAAGTTGCCACCAACCTTCGGCAAATAAGCGCGGCATTATACGTAATTATGAAGCTTAAGCTTGCTGTAATATTTTTAATTCTAAGTTTTAATTGTTTTGGAAGTAATATGGAACAAGGAAAAGTTGAGACTCAAAAGTTGTTTGATGCGGTATTACCTTTGGCAAAAGAACTCTTGCTGGAAAACGAAGAGTTCTTTCCGTTTGGTGAAATAATGAAACCAAATGGTGAACAAGTAAATTTGTCTGTATCAAATGGCGAGGAAAGACCTCGCTCGTCTGAATTAATCGATTTACTTAAAAACCACTATATAGAATCAGCACAAACTGGTGAGATTATAGCTTCAGCTTTAGTTTACGATGTGAGAGTTAAGGGGGCTGATTCAATTGCCGTAGACTTAGATCACGTTAGCGGCTATTCGGTTACAGTTATCGTGCCATATGAGTTAACTGAAACTGAGTTACTTATAGGTGAAATGTTCACAATGAAAGGTAAAAATGCAGTCTTTAAGTAGTTCGTACATTACGTATAACAAGTTGCTTAATTTCGTTCCGGCCACCAACAGCGTGGCCTCCACTGGATTGCCTACGCTGCGCTACGGCAGCCAATTAGCAGAGCATTAACTGCTCTTAGAGGTTTGAGTGATCTACGAAATTCGAATTAATGATGTAGTAATTGGTACTACCAACTTAGAGGGTGGTGATCCGCCGATGGGGTTCGTATTTGGCACTGTCACTCCAACTGAAAACTATGAGTTTTTATCTGGTGTGGTCAAAGCTGAGCTATATGAGCAGGGCCGAGATACCGAAATCAAATGTGAGTCTATTTCTTTTGAAGACCTTACAAAGGAAATGGGAGAAATGTGCATTGAAGTCACAGCTCTTATAGATTCTTATGAAGAATATGATAAGTATTTTAAACACCATCGAGAAGCTTATGAAAAGCAGTTCTCGTAATCAGCAGTTAACAAGTAAAGGCATTGGACGCGATAAGCCGCGCCCATGCTTTAGGCGTTAGCTATACAGGAAGTCACATGAGCGATCCTCAAAAAATTTGGGAAGAATACTACGCCCGAATTAAAAGTAGAAAAATAGACGAAGCGATCCAGCTTTGGAATGATGTTAAACGCTCTGGAGCAAACGACGACACTGTCTTTGCTATGGATTTTTCTCACTTTTGCGATGTTCCATCCAAGTTAAATGATTTAGCTGCACAATTGAGTGAAAACTATGAAATTGAGCTTGGCGATGTTGATGAAAAAGGGTATCAAACTTTAATTGGTACAACTCGACCTTATGGCAATGAATTGAGCGAAACAGACTTTATAAACTGGGTCGAATTTATGTGTGATGTAGCGCAATCATACAGTTGTGTATTTTCAGAATTTTCATTAGAAAGTCCAGAGCTTGGCTTAGTATGGTCAAATACAGAGTTTGAATCAGAAAAGTATAGCTAACAAGTTACTCAAAAGGACGCAAAACGCTTGGCTTGCGCTCCTTCGTCGCTAATTTTAGCCAAGCATTTATGCGCCCATTAGTAAGGCGTTAGAGAGCCATGGATAGTAAAGTTGTTAACCGATACATCAGAGAATTAATTAGACCTGAATTGAAAGCAAAAGGGTTTAGTCAATTCACAACTCGTAACTCGTGGCGCTATAGAGGGGATGTTGTAGACGTTGTTAATTTCCAAAGTTTTAACTCTTATAATGCTGATGTAATGGGAGTTACGACATATTCTTTTGGGATAAACCTAGGTTCTTTTCATGTCGATATACCTACTGAACATGACACCATAAAATCAAAAGCTGATTTACCTTGCCCAGAAGAATTTCAATGTCCATTCAGAGGTGGGTTACAGCGTACTTTTGAACAAAGTGAATTGGAACGCAAGGATATATGGTTTGTAAAACCTGATGGCTCAAATATTGAAGAATGTATTCTTGATGCAAAAGAACAAATTTTGAATCGAGGGTTAGTCTGGTTTGAAAGCCTTGAGACAAAAGAAGCAATCAGGGATATCTTAATTAATAAACCTGAATCAATGGATGAGTTATGGGGTTTTGGTAGAAATCCATCCCCTCGTCGATCTTATTTGCTTGGTTATGTTGAGTTGAAATTAGGTAATGAATCAATGGCGAGAACTCACTTTCAAAATGCCATTAATTCAGGTTGTTTTTCTAGTGCATTCAACACTGTAGATGAAGCTATTGCAAGGGCTCTCTAACAAGTTACTCAAAAGGACGCAAAACGCTTGGCTTGCGCTCCTTCGTCGCTAATTTTAGCCAAGCATTTATGCGCCTATTAGTAAGGCGTTATAAGCACATGGAAGCCCGCGTTGAATGAATAAATATAAGTTGAGGTTAATTGGTATTTTGGTGATTCAGTTGATCATCACAGTAATACATAAAACCTCTACAAATAATTTTGACGCTTCAAACTTCTACCATATTGAGAACTGGACATATTGGCTTGGAATGGGCTGGGGTATTTTTGCTATCGTCTATGCCATAAAGTTGGCCTGCCCTTACTGTGGCGCAAAGCAAGTATTACGTGGTCTAAGTGTTTTCTCGTTACGTTGGCCGCAAGATCAATGTCATAAATGTGGTGCCAGAATTGAATAGTGTTTATAACAAGTTAAATCATCGGAAAATCCCTTGCAGGCCAAACAACGGCCAAAGCGCTCGGTCTTTCCGCTGTTTAAAGCGTTAGCTGTAAAATCATATGACCGAAGAAAATTTAACCAAAATCCATTTGGATCTACCAAGAAATGAAGAGGTAGGCGGCGAATCATTCTGGGCTGAAGATCTCGGGAACAATTTATATCGCATGCGAAACACACCTTTTCATGCATACGGAATAAATTTCTACGATATCGTATTCGCAAAGTCCGAAAGTGATGATTTAAAACCTTCGATACTTAAAGTGCATGAGTATTGCGGTCATAAGACGCTACGAGTCATATTTTTAGATCAAGCATCCGCACAAGAGCGTGCAGCGCTTTTATCTCAACTTAATCAATTCAAGGCGTACCATGAAAATGCAAATGGTACATTATTCTCAATCGACGTAGAGCCAGAAGGCGATTATGGCGAAGTTTGTAATTGGCTTTATAAGTGGGAGAATGAAGGTATTTTATCGTACGAAACATGTGAGGCAAGAGAGGGGCTGGGCTTTGACGGCGAGTAAACAGCTAATCGGGTAGCCGGAGGTATCTAGCCTCCAGCCCCCACACCACCCTGCATGCGGCTCCGCACAGGGCGGTTCATTTTGAACGCCTAACCTG